>NZ_JADO01000012.1:0-207329 GCF_000518425.1 Pseudoalteromonas sp. 23_GOM-1509m | reverse complement strand
TCGGGGTTCGGGGTTCGGGGTTCGGGGTTCGGGGTTCGGGGTTCGGCAGAATTTTGCTTGGTATCAATTCAAACGCAATTGGTAATTTATTTAATAAAAAAGGCCGAGAAAAGCTGTATTTTTTATTTGCTCATTTGCTCTCATTCTTTGCTCTTTGTGCAAATAGGTTTTAAGTTATTTATTCACCACAGAGATTAAAAGGCGCTGCGCTGAAAGAGTAGGTTAAAGGTTCATTGCTGATACGACTAGGTGTCAAACTATTTGTACAAGCTCGCTGCTCGCCACGCGAAGCCCGTTATCTTCTTACTCGCTTCTCTGTGCTCAAACAAGAAATTAGATTTAAACGTTAGATAAAATGCGCGAGGTAAACTCCCGCCTACGGATATGATTAACATCTGGATTTAACGTAGGTGGGGCTTTATGCCGCGCAAGACCATTATTCACAAAGAGGGCGAAGAGACGCTGCGCTTTTAGAGGAAAAAAGCAACTATCAGGGTGTAGCAGCACTTTTATATCTCGTTAGGCCTAGGGCATTGCATTTTACCCGAACCTCGCAGCCCGTGTTTTCTCATTTACTCTCATTCGCTTCTCTGTGTTCAAATAGCTTTTAATGAATTATTCACAAAGAGGGCGAAGAGACGCTGCGCTTTTAGAGGAAAAAAGCAACTATCAGGGTGTAGCAGCGATTTTATATCGCGTCAGTGTTAAACCTAAATATGTATTTACCACCGAGAACACAGAGTTCACAGAGAAACGCTTAAAAAATACCAAACCACCTCTGTGCAGCGCAAAGCGCCTCGGGAACCTCTGTGGTGCAAAAATTGTTTTTAGCAGAAAATATCTTTCGTAGCAGCGATTTTATATCGCGTCAGGCCAAGGTCATTGAACTATACCCGCGCCTCGCAGCCCGCAGCCCGCAGCTCGTAACCTTTAACCTTTAACCTTTAACCTTTAACCTTTAACCTTTAACCTAAATAATATAAAAAAAGGAGCATTACTGCTCCTTTTTAAATTTTACTTAGGTTTATTTAATATCAAACCGGTCGGCGTTCATCACTTTTACCCATGCGGCAACAAAGTCGTGTACAAAACGAGTTTTGTTATCGTCTTGAGCATAAAACTCTGCCAGTGCACGGAGTATTGAGTTTGAACCAAATACTAAATCAACCCGCGTAGCCGTGTACTTAGTTTTACCACTAGCGCGGTCAACTATGTTGTACTCGCCTTTAGCTGCAGGCTCCCAGCGGTTGTTCATGTCGGTTAAATTAACAAAAAAGTCGTTACTAAGTACGCCTACGTTATCGGTAAATACGCCATGTTCACTATTGCCATAGTTAGTACCTAGTACGCGCATACCGCCTAGTAATACGCTCATTTCTGGTGCGGTTAGCCCCATTAATTGGCTGCGCTCTAGTAATAGCTCCTCGGCGGATACAGCATAGTCTTTTTTCAGCCAATTTCTAAAACCGTCATGAATTGGTTCTAATGGCTCGAATGACTCTGCGTCGGTCATGTCATCACTAGCATCGCCACGCCCTGGGGCAAACGGTACGGTTACATCAACTCCTGCCTTTTTAGCCGCTTGCTCAACCGCAGCGGTGCCGCCAAGTACAATTAAATCGGCCATACTAACAGGCTTAGTTAAACTCGCTTGCAGTGTTTCAAGTGCGCTAAGTACTTTAGCTAAACGCGCAGGCTCGTTACCTTGCCAGTTACTTTGCGGAGCAAGGCGAATACGGGCGCCATTTGCACCACCACGGTGATCGGAGCCTCTATAAGTACGTGCGCTATCCCATGCGGTATTAATTAAGTCGGTTTCACTTAATCCACAATTAAGTAGCTTCGCTTTTAAATCGGTTATTTCAGCGTCGCTTAGGGTGTAATCAACTGCAGGAATAGGATCTTGCCAAATTAAATCTTCACTGGGTACATCGGCGCCCAAATAACGTGATTTTGGCCCTAAATCACGGTGGGTTAACTTAAACCATGCGCGGGCAAATACGTCAGTAAAGTACTCAAAATCGTCATTAAAACGCTCAATAATTTTACGGTACGCTGGGTCGAGCTTCATTGCCATGTCGGCATCGGTCATTATTGGGTTTAAACGAATCGATGGGTCTTCCACATCAACGGGTTTATCTTCTTCTTTAATATTAACCGGCTCCCACTGATGAGCCCCTGCAGGGCTTTTGGTTAGCTCCCACTCGTAATTAAGCAGCAGTTTACAATAACCGTTGTCCCATTTAGTTGGGTAGGTTGTCCATGCGCCTTCAATACCTGAGGTCATGGTATCGCGGCCAATGCCAAGGGTTTTATGGTTATTCCAGCCAAGGCCTTGCTCGTGCACATCGGCGGCTTCTGGCTCTGGGCCTAAGTTTTCTTCTTTGCCGTTACCATGCGTTTTACCTACTGTATGGCCACCGACCGTTAGCGCTGCGGTTTCTTCGTCGTTCATTGCCATACGTGCAAAGGTTTCGCGCACTTGTTCTGCGGTTTTAAGTGGATCGGGTTTACCATTCACCCCTTCTGGGTTTACGTAAATTAAACCCATTTGCACTGCCGCTAATGGGTTTTCCATGGTATCGGGTTTATCAACCTGGGTATATCGCTCATCACTTGGCGCAAGCCATTCTTTTTCTGCGCCCCAATAAACGTCTTTTTCTGGATGCCAAATATCTTCTCGGCCACCGGCAAAACCAAAGGTTTTTAATCCCATTGATTCGTACGCCATATTACCGGCTAAAATAATTAAATCGGCCCATGAAAGCTTGTTGCCATATTTCTTTTTAATTGGCCATAATAAACGGCGCGCTTTATCTAGGTTGGCATTATCTGGCCACGAATTAAGTGGTGCAAAACGTTGATTACCGGTACCACCACCGCCTCGACCATCAGCTAAACGGTACGAGCCCGCAGAGTGCCATGCCATACGGATCATCAGGCCTCCATAGTGCCCCCAATCAGCTGGCCACCAAGGTTGGCTTTGAGTCATTAAATCTTTTAAATCGGTTTTAAGTGCTTCTAGGTCGAGTGAATTAAAAGCGTCGGCGTAATTAAAGTCGCTGTCGTAGGGGCTGCTTTTGCTATCGTGCTGATGAAGAATGTCTAAATTAAGTGAGTTTGGCCACCAATCTGTATTGGTGTTTTCGGTTGTAGTATTACTGCCGTGCATAACCGGGCATTTACCCGCTTTATGATTATCCATATTGAGCTCCTTTTTAAGTATAAATAAAAACGCCCATGCTTACTGCTTTTGGTATTCACCAATTGGGAGCGCTGTTATTTTATTGCCATTATATTAGGGTCTGTTGACCTTTGTGGATTAAAATTCGTTCAAACTAGGGGCGGTTTAATCGCGGCGCGAGGTTTGTAACCTAGTGGGCTAAGTCAAAACCGAGCAACAAAGAGTAAATCGCCCCTGGGCAGAACCCTTCGGGCAGCGCCTGTTTGGAATTGATGCTGCGTTATCGCCTATTTATGGGGAATAACCACACCACATAGGCTCTGCCTTGCCTAAATACCAAACAGACTACTGCAAATTTAACCTTAAAAGGTCAACAGACCCTAATGACGTGTACGGTCTCTGCTTATTCAATATACGTGTAGCTGCTTTGATACGCTAGGGCAAAGTAATGCTTTAAAACGATTACTCTCATTTATAAATATGATGATGCTGCCAATGTTTGTGCTTAGCGTAAATAAATATCAAAACTTTTTATAAAATAGATGATCGTTATTAAAAATAGCCACGTAATGTACGGTGAAGGGTTTGAAAGTGACTTAGGTTTTCTTAAGTGCACAGTGGAATACCCCCCTTCGCCATGAAATTATAGTTATAAAAGGTGTATAAGTTACTTATGCACCTTTATTTCTTTCTAATTTTTATCTATTTGAATTTAGTTAAGTAAAAATTCAGGTAGGCAAACTTACAATAGCACCTATCTCCTATTGTTCCCTTGATATGTTGATGTAGTTTTTTCCAGCCCAACTTGGGCTGGATTTTTTTTGCCTGTAATAAAGGATTTTTGAGTTAATTCCAGCTTCCCTATCCTCACCCTAGTACCAATGATGTGCGCATGTTAAAGTTAACAAAGCGATTAACTAATTTTTTAACTAGGCATATCAATGCGTTTTTATTTTTTACTATTTATTGTATTTATTGGTGTTTTTTCATCTGCGGTGCAAGCTGCTGATAAAAACACCGCAGCACTCAACGAGCAACAACAGCGTGAATTAGCACAGCTAGAAGCCCCTTTGTACAAACCATTACTTGAACGTTATATTCTCGACGAATTAAAGTCGGTACGCCAAGATCAACAAAAACTGCGTGAAGACGTGACCAAACAAGTTACGCATGCACAGTTAGACACCGCCGATCGGGCGCTTACCTACACCACAGATACCATTAATAATGTATTTTTTATTATTACCGCCACCGCGTCTATTTTGGTATTAGTGGGCTGGAACTCGTTACGTGATGTAAAGAACAAAGTAGAAGATATAGTAAACACCCGAGTGAGTGTTATTACTGATGAGTATGAAGATCGCTTGAAAATATTAGAAGAAAAACTGCGAGTACGCTCTGAAGAAATACTCAGTAACCAAGAACGCATATCAATCACTAATGAAGTTCATTCGTTATGGATGCGAGCCAACCTTGAAAGTGATATTGCGAATAAAATTGAAATATTCGATGAAATTTTAAAACGTAAACCAGAAGATGTAGAAGCCATTGCCTACAAAGCGGATGCTTTATTAGAATTAAATGAGACTGAGCAAGCTATTGAGCTTTGTAATCAAGCAATTGATATAGATAGCGACTATGGTTACGCATACTGGCAGCGCGCCTGTGCGTATGCTTTAACGCATGAGCATGCAGATGCTCTAGCCGATATAAAAATGTCGCTTGAATACTCACCCAACTTACGAAACGAGCTACTTCATGAAAGTGCCTTTGCCAGTCTGCATGATAACGACAGCTTTAATGCGATAGTTTCAAACGAAGCCTAAACTTCGTTGCCTACAGGGAGGGTGGTAAAAAGCGTGAGCAGAACGCGAAAGTTTTGCTCAGTTTTTACTTATTATTATAAGGATGTAAGCCAGTAGAATAACTTAGGCGCAGTTATCGACCCCACTAGGTTAGAAGCTCGCGCCGCAATTAAACTGCCTCTAGATTAAACAAATATCAATCTACAAAGGTCAATAGAGCTTAGCGTTTAAAGAATAAGTCTATTGACTTAGTAAGCAGCTCGTCGAGCTGCTCTTCAAAGTCTTCTATGTTGATTTCAAAATGATTTAAATACGCTTTAGCCTGCACTTGAGATAAGTTGCGGTTTTTAACGCTGTATTGCCGCTCATCTTTTTGCTTATCGTATCGAGGTAAAAATAATAACTGCGCATAATAAGGCGACTTAATATGCTTGTTCGCAAAGCGACAAAAGTCTTCAATGTGGTCTGCGCCCTCAGGGCCTAAACAGCCGGGCTCTACACGATACATTACACGAATTTTTTTCTCGTCACTTAGCTGCATAATTAATAATTACCTAAAAAATAATACCCTAACCACTTTGCCATCTTTAATTTGATAGCTTGAAATAAGCTCTGAACGTTTATCTATCACGTTCGGATCGTTAGAGCAGGTTTCTGATAGCTCATGGTCAATCACAATGTCACCATGCACAATACGCTTAATAGGTGATGAGTGCAGACACTTTAGCTTTTTAAACATAATGCCATAACGCGCAATTAATTTTTCTTTACCTTTAAATAATAGCTCATTCGGGAAAATATAAAACTCAACATCTTCATCATACATACGAATAAATTCTTCAATGTTACGCGCGTTGTAGGCTTTAACTAATTGCTCTATAACAGCAAGTGACTCACGAGACTGTTTTGCTTTGGCTTGTTGCCTTGCTGTAAGTGCCTCTTTTGCTTGCGTCACTGCTTGCTCAGCCTCGACGACCGCTTGTGCTTTATCTACTTTACTTTTAGGCTGTTCAACCGGCTTCGTTGATTCGCTGCCAAGTACTTTAGAATCATCTGCAGTCACTTTCTTTACATCGGGTTGTTTAGGTATGTTAGCCTCTTGAGTTAACGTATCAAGTGCATCTTGTTGCGGCTGTACTTTTTCTGGCTGTGTCAGTTCAGCATTGTTTGATGATGCCGATTGCTCTATGGCATGACAGTTTAATGTGAAAGCGGCGAATAAACACGCATATATGATGAATGAAGGTTTCATGGTTTTCCTAAGTACAAAGACAAAATGCAATTAACGCGCAACATAGCAAATTTTACCCTCATGAGATAGTTATTATAGCGTTATAGCTCATTACCAATACTGCTCAACCGTAATATGCCCCGGCTCTTTTCGACGATTACGCTTATAGTTTTGAGCCACTAATAACTCACTGGTATCTTTAACCATTTGCGGATTACCACACAACATAAACTGCGCATTATTGGGAGTAGCACACAGCCCCACATGTTCAGATAGCGCGTTATTTTCTATCACTGTGGTTATTCGCCCAGCTAAACCTTGTAAAGGCTCATCACGGCTAACTACTGGCACATAATTAAGCTGCCCTGGATGAGCCTTTAATAACTTATTAATTAGCTCCTGATAGCTTAAATCGCTATTTAGGCGCACCCCATGCACTAAGTTGATATGTTTGTATTTTTGCCATACCTCACTTTGCTGCAATATTGATAAAAACGGGCCAATAGCGGTGCCGGTGCTAAGCATCCAAAGTTGTTCACTCGCTGGCACTTCGTCAAGGGTAAAAAAACCGCTAGCACGGCGCTCTATTAGTACAGTGTCACCTGGGGTTAGTTGTGCTAAATGCGATGACAATTGGCCATCGACTACATTAATTAAATAAAATTCTAAATTTGGATCATCTGGTGCGTTAACATACGAGTAAGCCCGAGCAATGCGTTTTTCACCGTCCATAACAGAGAGCTTTGTAAATTGCCCTGCTTTAAACGGTTCTACATCGGCGTTAACCGTTAAGCTAAATAACGATTCATTCCACCATTTAACTGACTTTACTGTGGCATCAATCCAATTAGACATAATTACTCCAGAGTGTAAAACGTGTTTTAGCTATCAGCTATCAGCTATCAGCTATCAGCTATCAGCTATCAGCTATCAGCTATCAGCTAAAACTTTAAATGCTTCATTTTAAAAGCAAGTTTTATAACTTAAACATTAGCATTAAGTTATAAATACTGACAGGGAAATAAATGAGAAGGCAGCGAGCTACGGGTTTCGAGTATCGAGCAACGAGCTAGTGCTAAAACCTGAGACCTTTAATCTACTCTTTTAGCGCAGCGTCTCTTTGTCCTCTTTGTGAATAATGACCTTGCGCGGCATAAAGCTCCGCCTACAGTAAATTCAGAAGTTAACCATATCAGTAGGCGGGAGTTTACCTCGCGCATTTGTGTTTAATATCCTAGACCTGACGCGATATAAAATCGCTGCTACGAAAGGCACTTACTGCTAAAAACAATTTTTCACCACAGAGGGTTCCGAGGCGCTTTGCGCTACACAGAGGTAGATTGGTATTTTTTAAGCATTTCTCTGTAAACTCAGTGTTCTCGGTGGTAAATACATATCTGACACGATATAAAATCGCTGCTACAGATCAATATTTAGGTTTTTCTTCCTCTAAAAGCGCAGCGTCTCTTCGCCCTCTTTGTGCAAAACTCACTAAAACTGTTTGAACAAAGAGAAGACAACGGGCTTCGAGTGACGAGCTGCGAGCTACTGCTAAAACCTTTGACCTTTAACCTTTAACCTTTGACCTTTAACCTAGAACCTGAAACCTAGGAACCTAAAGCCCGTAGCTCGAACCCCGTGGCCCGCACCCCGTGGCCCGCACCCCGCAGCCCGAGGCCCGAGGCCCGAATCTCACACCTAAATTTCAAGCATAAAAAAAGCCGCATAAAATGCGGCTTTGGGGGTTTAGTCTCACTTCACTTTGGGCGTGTCTCCAAAACTTAGTGAATACGTTACCAAGGAACTGTTGTTAACCTAAGAGATTAATTAAATTGACTCTAGGGCAATTTTAACCATTTCGTTGAACGTGGTTTGACGCTCATCTGCAGGTGTTGCTTCGCCGGTGATTACATGATCACTGACGGTAAATAATGCCATTGCTTTTGCACCGTATTCTGCTGCTACGCCGTATAAGCCAGCTGTTTCCATATCAACAGCGAGTACACCTAGTTTGTCTAGATCTTTATAAAACGTGTCGTCTGCTTGATAAAAAGTATCGGTAGTAAATACGTTACCTACTTTTGCATCAATACCTAAATCTTTAGCTGCATTTACGCCGTTTAAAAGTAGGTCAAAGTTAGCAATGGCAGCAAAGTCAGTGCCACGAACGCGGGCACGATTTACGTTTGAATCTGTGCTTGCACCTTGTGCAAAAATTACGTCGCGAATTTTAATATCGCTACCAATACCACCACAGGTACCTATACGAATAATATTTTTAACGCCAAAACTGACAATAAGCTCACGAGCATAAATTGACATTGAAGGAATGCCCATGCCAGAACCCATAATGCTCACTGGCTTACCTTTGTAAGTTCCAGTAAAGCCGTACATGTTACGTACGCCGGTTACTTGCACTGCATCATCTAAAAAGTTTTCAGCAATATATTGTGCGCGTAGCGGATCGCCTGGCATTAATACTGTTTCGGCAAAATCACCTACGTTTGCACTGATATGCGGAGTACTCATCGATTGTTTTCCTTTTGTTTGGCTAAAAGCCCTATTACTTTAAAAATAGCGAGCGTATTTTTAAGTTACTTAACTGTGTTCAGTTTATCAATAAAGCCATCACCATATTCTAACGCTTTAAGGTTAAACCATTGTGCAAGCGTTTGGCCAATATCGGCAAAGCTATTGCGTTCGCCCAGCGGGGTATTTTTCATCCCTGTCTGATAGGCAATAACCGGCACATATTCACGGGTGTGCTCAGACCCTGGAAAGGTCGGGTCACAGCCATGATCGGCGGTGATCATTAATAAATCATCCGGCTTTAATTGCGCTAAAATAGTGGGTAAGTAATCATCAAACTCTTTGAGCGCTTTCGCATAGCCAACAGGATTTCGGCGGTGACCAAACTTTTCATCAAAATCAACTAAATTGGTAAAAATCAAACTGTGATCCGGCGCAGTCGCCACCACTTCGCTGGTTTTTTCTAGCAAGTTCATTAACCCTGGCGCTTTATGCTTTTGGGTAATGCCTTGATGCGCATAAATATCTGAAATTTTACCAATACTGATAACTTCGCCACCGTCTTTTGCAAGTACATCAAGCAATGTTGGCGATGGCGGTAATACTGAATAATCACGACGATTACCTGTTCTGGCAAAATCTTGATTATTAGAACCCAAAAATGGCCGCGCAATCACTCGCCCTATATTCATTTCATCAAGCAGCGCCCGTGCGATTTCGCAAACTTGATAAAGCTTTTCTAGGCCGAATGATTCTTCATGCGCGGCTATTTGAAACACACTATCAGCTGAGGTGTAACAGATTGGTTTACCTGTTTTTACGTGCTCTTCACCTAGCTGCTCTAAAATCGTGGTACCTGAGGCATGGCAATTACCTAAAATGCCCGGAATACCTGTGCGAGCAATAAACTCGTCTACAAATTCTTGCGGGAAACTCGGCTGTGTTTTAGGGAAGTAACCCCAATCAAATAACACTGGCACGCCTGCCATTTCCCAATGACCCGATGGCGTGTCTTTACCGCTTGAAAGCTCTTTTGCGTAACCCCATGCACCTTGTGGCTCATGTCGCTCAGCAACTAAACAGGGTTCTTTACCAGCGGCTTCACATGCATCCACTAACCCTAATTTTGAAAGGTTAGGAAGCGAAAGCTTACTGCCAGTCTCGTCATAATATGCCTTGAGTAAATGTGCGAATGTATTAGCACCAACATCACCAAATTTATCTGCATCGGGTGCTGCGCCAATTCCTAAACTATCCGCCATTAAGATAATTGCTCTTGCCATTGTGACCTCACATCTGTTCTAGGTGGTTACTTTATCTGCTCTTCGAATTTTCCGTACAGGACATAAGTCCTGTTTCATAAAACCTAAACATTATAAATTTGCACTCTTAAGCGAAGCAAAAGAGATTAATCGTGTCTTTTTTGCTATTGTGATCTACCAACAATATATCCTTCTGTGTGGGTGAGAACTTTAGTGACACGAACTATTATAGCTATTGCAGGCGCATCGGCGTCCGGCAAATCTCTATTTAGCCAAACTATTTACAATGAATTGGTAAATGAGCTTGAACCAGGCGCTATCGCCATTATTGAAGAAGATGCTTATTACAAGGATCAATCGCATTTGCCGATGGCACATCGTACGCAAACGAATTACGACCATCCTGATGCATTTGAACACGAGCTATTGCTTGAGCATTTAACGCAACTTCGTAATGGCCACTCTGTTGAAGTACCAACTTATGATTATGCTCAGCATACACGTAGCGATAAAACGCGCCGTGTGGCTTCGGCTAAAATACTCATTGTAGAAGGTATTTTATTACTGAGTGATAAAGCGCTTAATAAAGAATTTGATATCAAGGTGTTTATAGATACGCCATTGGATATTTGTTTAATGCGCCGAATGCAACGCGACATGGAACAAAGAGGCAGAACATTACAATCTGTTGTTGAGCAATATCAAGCAACTGTTAGACCGATGTTTTATCAATTTATTGAGCCTTCAAAGCATAACGCTGACTTAGTTGTGACTCGAGGCGGTATGAATCGCGTTGCGATTGATATTATAAAAAGTAAAATAAAGTACATTTTACAAGAATAACAACGGGAAACGTTTGTATGACAACATTTATGAGCTTAGTAGGCATGCTAGTGCTACTAGGCATCGCTTTTGCGGCCTCAACTGATCGCAAAGCAATAAAACTAAGAACCGTGGGTATCGCATTTTTAATGCAAGTCATTATCGGCGGTTTTGTACTGTTTTTTGAAGCAGGCAAAAATGTATTAGCGAGTATGTCTCGCGCCGTTTCATCGGTTATTGGGTATGCCAACGATGGAATTGGCTTTTTATTTGGCCCATTAGCATCGCAAGATACGCTAGGGTTTATTTTTGCCATTCAAGTATTGCCAGTGATTGTGTTTTTCTCAGCGTTGGTTGCTGTGTTATATCACTTAGGCATTATGGATTGGATAATTAAAATTTTAGGCGGTGGTTTACAAAAATTATTGAAAACCTCTCGCACCGAGTCGCTTTCAGCCACCGCAAATATTTTTGTTGGCCAAACTGAAGCGCCACTCATTGTTAAACCGTTTATTGCGACAATGACCAAATCTGAGTTATTTGCCGTAATGGTAGGTGGTTTGGCCACCGTAGCAGGCTCTGTAATGGCCGGTTACGTAATTATTGGTGTAGACCTTAAATATTTAATTGCAGCCAGTTTTATGGCAGCACCAGGTGGTTTCTTAATGGCAAAAATGATAGTGCCAGAGACAGAAACACCTAAAGATGATTTAGCCGATATAGATTTAGGCGACGATAAACCGGTTAATGTTATTGACGCAGCAGCATCAGGCGCAGCAAACGGTATGCACTTAGCATTAAACGTAGGTGCCATGCTTTTAGCATTTGTTGCACTGATTGCGTTATTAAACGGTTTATTAGGCGGTATTGGTGGGTTGTTTGATTACCCTACATTAACGCTACAAGAAATTTTAGGTTACTTATTTGCCCCTGTTGCATGGTTATTAGGTGTACCGTGGAATGAGGCAATTTTAGCCGGCAGCTTTATTGGTCAAAAGTTAGTAGTGAATGAGTTTGTTGCTTACTTAGACTTTATAAATTATCGCGATACGTTAAGTGCGCATACACAAGCAATTGTTACCTTTGCTTTGTGTGGCTTTGCTAACTTATCATCGATAGCCATTTTACTAGGTGGATTAGGCGGTATGGCGCCTAGTCGGCGAAAGGATATCGCACGCTTAGGGCTCAGAGCAGTGTTAGCAGGATCTATGGCTAACCTTATGAGCGCAGCAATTGCTGGGTTTTTCCTCTCGCTAGCTTAGAAACTTAATGAGACGATCCAACTGTTGCAAAACAATAGGATAGCGCTTTAAGGGGTTAAAGCACTATCTGACTTGAACGATACTTCACCAAGGGCCGCAAGGCCCTTTTATCGTTTTTATAGCCTCTACTTTCTAAATCCTCAGCAATTCATACCTAAAAATTCCCTAGCAAAGCTTTCATTCACGCACTCCTTACGCCATCAAAAGCCATCATTGCACTTATACCAATCCGCAATAATACTTAATCATTTTGCGGGGCTAAACGTGTCGCTACCTGTGTTAAAAAATTCTCATTTAGAACAACTAAATAGCGAATTTTTTGCCTAGCTATCAACTCGTTTTTCCAGCCTCAAAATAGACCACTTAATTAAGCGAATTGGTATTACTAAAAAATATGAACAACTGTGTAGCTGTAGGAGCATTTACTTATTAGCCCTTTACAAGGCACTTGAGAGTATAAAAGGTAGCGAAGTTAACAAGAATGAAGGCTGTGAAGACGGTAATATAGGCATTATTAAGTGGAAACTTTTTGAGCTTTTCTGTGCTTATGGTCTAAACGCTTAATTTTTTACATAACGTTTAATGTAAGCTTCATAGCCAGACTCAGCCTTAAGCTGCTCAAGTGCTTGATTAAAGCGTTTTACTACCACAGGTGAAGCGGCTTTATTAAAACCAATATAATTGCCTTTAAGCTCATCCACATGAATTTGTTTGAGCTTCACCAAGTCATCCCTAGAGTACCCAAATGGCTCAGTTTGATGATCAATAGTAAAGTCAGAGCCAATAATTAAATCGATGCGTTTTTTAAAAAACAGTCGCATAAATGAGTCTGCTTCACTAAACAGTAGTAAGTTTTTATCGGTAACAAACCCAAGTCGACGCACCAGCATTTCATAAATGTCGCCTCGCACTATGCCCAACGAGTAGTTTTTAGCTTGTGAAATATCATTCATCACAATATGGTCGCTAGTTTTTAATTTAAAAAAGTAGGTTTGGCTCGATACCAAAGGTCCCACCCATTCAAAAAGAGGAATACGTTCTTGCGTTTTTGCTAGAGAAATGATGGCTGAGTGTGGGTTATTTTGCACTAACTGGTAAGCACGCTTCCAAGGTAACATAATAAATTCGCACTCTAGTGCGGCACGAGCACAAGCATCTTTCACTATATCATGATTAATACCCGCTAGCTGCCCAGCTTCATTTTGAAAATTGTAAGGGGCAAAGCTTTCGGTATAAATAACCAATTTAGGCGCATTAGCCTGGATATTATGGCTAAATAGCAACCCTAACGCTAATAATGTAAATTTAAAAATAAACACCCCCTATAATTTAAGTAATAACCTTAACCTAGAAAGCATGTAGAAACTATTAATTTATAGCACTTTTATAATGTTAAAAATAGCAGGTGATTTGAGAGTGACTATCGTTAATAATACCAATCCGCAATAATACTCAATCATTTTGCGGGGCTAAACGTGTCGCTATCTGTATTAAAAAATTCTCATTTAGAACAACTAAATAGCGAATTTTTTGCCTAGCTATCAACCCGTTTTTCCTGCCTCAAAATAGACCGCTTAATTAAGCGAATTGGTATAAATTTACAGATGGTGGGGAGATATTCTTAAATTTTAGACACAAAAAAAGCGCCTTAAGCGCTTTTTTTCATTTTACTTAAAAGTAAAATTATAGAGCTGTGATGTTATCAGCTTGAGGACCTTTTTGACCTTGTGAAAGAGTGAACTCTACACGTTGGCCTTCAGCTAAAGTTTTGAAACCTTCGCTTTTGATTGCTGAGAAATGTGCGAAAACGTCTGGACCATTTTCTTGCTCGATGAAACCAAAACCTTTAGACTCGTTGAACCACTTAACTGTACCTGATACGATGTTAGACATAGTATTATTCCTGATATAAAAATTAAATTGTGCCCTAATGGGCGGTGTAGCAAAAAATGAGATGGTACTTAAAAACTTCAGGACGGTACTACAAGTATTACTTATACAACAACGAAATGGAGATTTATAAATTATCATGCTTTCTTTCTAGCTGCGGACTACTATATAGAGTTACAGACTCAAGTCAACCCTTAATGCGATTTAATTTATAAAATAGCTTAAGCAGCCCGTTTTATAAATTAAGTACTTGTTTAAAGAGCTTAAAATTCAAATTCTAGTGCCATTCTAAAGCTATGATTTTTCTCTGACTGGCTGATTTCGGTAATAAAACCGGCTTCCCACTTTAATTGTTTTTGCCCATCAAAGCGATGTAACCCTATAAATCCGGGGCCAATACCGACAAAGTCTTCGCCAAGATAAACCTCAACCGCTGGCTGAAAAGCAGACAAATAGCGGTAGCGATATTGCGCTCTAAATTCGCTTTCCCACTCATTTTGTATATCTTGGCCCCACTCGTACACTAAAAATGCATTCATAGTGAGACTTGCACGACCAAACTCTTTTTCAATCACAAAACCGGTGGTTGCTTCGTATGCGTCGGCGTCATGCTGTTTTTCAAATTCAAATAACGCGCCCCAATCAGCCCATAGCCTGCCCTGCTCTATTAACTGCCAACGAAGTTCTAACTCATACGCTTGCAAGCCAAAGTCACCATTATCATCGCGCTCGCCCACTAAATAGCCTTCCAATGCCATGGTGTCGTTAATTGCGCCGCCTAAGCCAACGCGCTGCGCTAAAATATTACCACTGTCGGTTTGATGTGACACAAGCCGCCACTCTAGCTCGCGCTCAAACGGCAACACATAAGGATGATAAACTTTATCAACCACTATGCCATCAGCATAAGCCAGCTTAGGTATTAATAAACAAAAACCAATTAATACAGTGGCTGCAAATAGGTTTATTGCTTTCATGATTGTTCCTTAGTTATTGATTTAGGAATAAAATAACAAACTGATAAAAATAACACGCTGCTCAGCACATAACTTAAAACACTGGTTAAATTAGGCGTAGCCTCATAACCGATAAGTGCGCGCAAAACCCGTCCAAACTCTGAGTTTTCAGTTAAAATAGCACGTAAATCCCATACGGTTGCCGTTGTTGCTATCAAATCAATTTGGCTCGCCAAATCAAGTGCCACAACCAGTTTTGCCGCACTGTTTAATGCTAACAATACCAATAAAGGGATAAGCCCAAAGCGCTGTTTGATTGCACTCAATAAAAAATACAACAACACACTAAAGCTACTGCATATCCCTAAGCCTAAAAAAGTGCCAATAAATAAGCTTTGTGCTGCTTCGTTGTTTTGCCAAAAGCCAATCAGGTAAATAATGTAATGACTTAAATAAAGAGTCATTACACTGATAATCGCAATCATAAATGCAGGCGTTGCTTGTTTAATGGCGTAGTACAGCGCACTGATAAACACTAAAATACATAAAGCAATTTGGGTATATTCTAAACCCTGGTAGTCGAACAAGGGACTAATTAGCGGAGCACTTTTTACAAATAAAAATGATAGCCCCACACCTAAAACAAGCATCCCCAGTACCTTCACTAAACTTTGCTTGGCAATCACTTGGAGTAAAATAAGTAAAATGGCCACCGGCAATAACTGATTGAGGCTCATCACAAGGCTAGTTATTAGCATCAGAACCCTCCTTTTCGGTCGCTATTACAGCACCACGCGCCGTATTGGGTGAAAACTCGCCAAAAAATTCATAACGCCCAGGAGTTAACGGCCCAATATAAATAACGCTTTTGCGATTAGGGTAAAGTACTTTCTCTCGGTTGAGATCGAAACTGTCGAATTCTTCAGGCGTACTATCTTGATTTTCGATTAACAAGCGTACCTTTTTATTGGCCGGCACCACGATTTCTGCGGGATAAAACAAATGATCTTTAAGTACAATAAGATAGTCTTTACTGGCGGCGTTAAATGATAAAAATACGCAACAATATAAATAGGGGTGAATAAGTCGTTTAATCACATTTAGCTCCTGCAAAAACTACCTGTACTTTTAAGCCGCCCAAATCGCTGTCTGTTAAATTAATTTCAGCGCTATAAATAGCAATAATGTGCTGGACTATTGCCATGCCTAAGCCCGCACCTTGTTCACCCGAAGGATGTTGGTCACCGCCAACGCGATAAAAACGGTTAAATATCCGTTGTTTTTGATCGTCCGTCATACCTGGACCGCTGTCTTCTATTTGCCAAATACGCTGCCTGTGCATCTGCTTTAGGGTAATTTTTATTTGTCCGTTTGCAGGCGCGTACTTTATAGCATTACTCAGTAGGTTTGAAATCAACGTCACTAAGGTAAACTCATCACCGTTAATAGTAAAGTCATCTCCCTCAAGGCTAATGGTGTGATTTTTAGCCTCTATTTTTTCATATAGTTGGCTAACTACTTCTTGCGTGATCGCTAATAATGACTGTTCTTTAAACTGCTTTTGCCACTGCTCTGGCTGAGTACGCCCTAGTATTAGCATTTGCTCCACTATATTGGTGAGTCGATTAATACCTTGAGTCATGGCTTGTAATTCTTGGTTATCGCCTTGTTGGGCGGCCAAATTATGCACATTAATTTTTAAACTGCTCAGGGGAGTACGTAATTCATGGGCGGCATCTGAGGCAAAAAAACGTTCTCGTAAATAGGCCGTTTCTACGCGTTTAAATAAGTCGTTTAAGCGGCTGATCACTGGTTTTATTTCTTCATCCGTCACCTGCCAACTGATCGCTGTGAAATCATTTGCTTGGCGCAGGGCTAACTGTTTTGATAAACGGGTTAACGGTGCCAGTGCATATTTAACAAAAAAGCTAATAAATAGCGCAAGCAAAGGAACCGCCCATAACATGGGTAACATGGCTGATAAAATCACCGCCTCGGCAAGCTCAAACCGCTTAGCAATCGGCTCGGCAACAATAACGGTGCGTAAAGAAGTAGCAAAAACGAATACCCGCATTCGCTGCCCTGCAATATTAAGCGTTTGAAAACCTGCTTGATATTGGCTCAAATCAAGATTTAATTCGTCAGAACCGCTAAGTAGCTCACCACTTTGCCAAATTTGATACAGTAACTGGGCGCTTTCTTGCATTTTTGGCGCCATAGCGTTTATAGATAGAGGCTGTTGCATCAAGACTCCAGCCACCACTTTTAGCTCACTATCGAGTAATTGCTCACCATGGCTCATACTTTTTTGATAGCCTTTTACTAAAGCTAAAAAGCAGGTTAACACCATCATTGACAGTAAGATAAGTGTTAAACGCTTACGAATTGACATAGAGCATGGTTACCTTTGTAAATTCAAGTTTGTGCAATCTAGGGGTGTTTTAATCACGTGAGCTATCTCTTTCCCACAACATAGCCAATACCACGGAGAGTTTTAATAAAATCGCTGGGGAATTTTTTTCGTAGGTGATGAATATGCACCTCAATGGTGTTAGAGCCAACCTCTTCACCCCATTGATAGAGTTTATTTTCTAATTGCTGCTTAGATTGCACGCGACCTTGGTTTTCCAGTAACGCTTTTAGCAGCATGTACTCTTTTCGCGGCAGAGAAAGTAGCTCATCGTTAAGTGTGACACTGTGCGCTGACGTATCCATAGTAACATCACCACATTGTAATAAGCTCGACTGAGCTTGATTTACACGTCGGCTCGCTACGCGCAAACGAGCAAATAATTCGGCTGGTTCAAATGGCTTAGCTAAATAATCATCAGCCCCCATATCAAGCCCTTGCACTTTATCATCTATGCTACTGCGAGCGGTTAGTATCACCACCGGAATGACTTTTTTTTGTGCTTTTATGTGCTTTAAAATTTGCGAACCATCACCATCAGGTAAGCCTAGGTCAAGTATAACCAACTCTATTTCGCCACTGCCTAAACATTGCAACGCATGCTTAACCGTTGCGCTGTGTTCTACACTGTAGCCTTCTTGGCGCAATGAGCGGCAAAGCCCTTGCGCCACAAGATGATCATCTTCAACTAATAATAAATGCATTGTTTGTTTTGTTATCTCTTTAGTTTTTTATCAACTTTAGCTAATAATTGGCTAATTGCTTGCTGACGATATTTGTCCGCTTTAGCGCGAGTATCACGAATACCGGCCGCTTGTGCAACTAACAAATGGGCTTTGGCTTGCTTATATTCACGTTCGTCGTATAAAAACTCACCATACAAGTAATTAGTATCAATGCCTTTTTGATTAAAAGCGAGTGCTTGCTTAAAAAACTTATCGGCGGTGTCATCATCACCAAAGCCGATTGGCCACCCTGGTACTTTACTGTATAAGGTTGCCAGGCTGGCATACGCTGAGCCACCTAAAGCACTGTCGTCTATTTTAAGGGCTTGCTCTAATGATGCCTTTGCATCTTTGGCATAACCCAACGCCCCTAAGCCGCCTTTTGCACCCGCAAAACTTGCCAGCACAATGCCGTTCCATGTATAGCTATTTGCTGAATTAGGATAGTTTTCAATAAATTGAGCACTTTGCTCACTCAGTTGAGTAAAGGCTTTGATTTGTGCGTCATCTTTAAGCTCATAATTAGCGACCGCCCATTGCTGTTGAATAGCGAGTAAGTCGCTTTGTTCGTCTGCAAATACCGGCGATGAAAACACACTAACAATGCTTAAATAAGCTGCTAAAGTAAATTTTTTCATAATAAATCCTCTATTATTTTGGGTCTGCTGACCTTTCAAGGTTGAATTTGCAGCAGCCTGTTTGGTATTTAGGCAAGGCAGAGCCTATGTGGTGTGGTTATTCCCCATAAATTGGCGATAACGCAGCATCAATGTCAAACGGGCGCTGCCCGAAGGGTTCTGCCTAGGGGCGATCTACTCTTTGTTGCTCGGTTTTGACTTAGCCTACTAGGTTACAAACCTCGCGCCGCGATTAAATCGCCCCTAGTTTGAACAAATTTCAATCCGCAAAGGTCAACAGACCCTAGTGAACAACTAACCTAAAAAGCTTTTTATTTTAGGGAGTTGTTTAGCAATTGCGTTATCTACAATACGTGGAAAAACGCCATTGATACGTGCAAAAAGTTTCTCAGGAAAACCAATAAATCGTCTGGTTTTATTTGAGTTTAATAACGCAACTAACTCATCAGCCACCAACTGCGGAGAGTCCATTTGATTACCAAGCGCTTTGTTCATTGCCCGCGTTTGAGCATCATTAATGTCGGTATCAGTTGCTCTAGGTGCCAAATAAGTAACTCTAACGCCAGTGTCTGAAAGCTCTCGTGATAACGCTTCGCTAAAACCACGCAACCCAAATTTACTGGCACAATAAAGTGTTTGATATGGGTAACCTATGCTGCCAAAAGACGACCCAACATTAACTATGGTGCCTCTATTCGCTTGCAGCTGCTCTAAAAACAGCTGGCATAGTTTCATCGGGACGGCTAAATTAGTGCTCAGTAGATTATCAATTTGTTCACTACTACAACTACTTAAGCTTTGCATAACATTAATGCCTGCATTGTTTATGAGTAATTTAGCACCGCCCAATTTTTTGGCTTTAATTGCCAATGCCAGCATGTTTTCTGCAACGGTTAAATCTCCCACAAAAGTCATACTACCTGGGCACTGGCTACTTAGCACATTTAGCGCATCGCCATTACGCCCTACTAATAGTAATTGCCAACCTTGTGCGTGCAGTGTTTTGGCAATCGCTTGGCCAATTCCCCCTGTGGCTCCTGTTAACACACATAAGCCGGTATTCATGCGTGTTGCTCTTGCGCTGATGCTTTAAAGAACGGCTCGTCATCTAAAGCGCGAAAAATATCACCGTACAAACGATAAAAACATTTTGCGCCATGTAAAATAGCTTGCTGATCGGCCTCATTAGTAATTTTGTTCATCAAGTTTTCAAAAAACTTTACGTGCTCTATATCAAGCGCACCATGAGAGGTTAAATAGCTAAATGCTTTTTTAGGTAAACCAACTGCATCAGCAATATTTGAAGCTGCGCCATCAGCCAGGGCAATTGAAGTCCCTTCGAGTACATGAACCATGCCAAAAAAGCTTAATGGATTTTTACGAGCGATACTGTCATACGCATACGAGACCATCATTTCGGTAGCAAATTGTGGCTTACTATGGCGCACACTTTCTTTATCAAAACCACACGCGGCAATATCGTTAAGCACCCATTCTTGGTGGCCAATTTCCTCTTCAATGTATTCGGCTACGGCTTCACGTAACCATTCTTGTTCGTCGGTTAAACGGGCACCTAACGACATCATTAATGGCACAGTGTGTTTTACATGATGGTAGGCTTGCGCTAAAAATGACGCATACTCTTCAAGTGATGCTTGGCCTTTAAAAACGCGCTGTATAATTGGCGCAGCTAATAAGTACTCGCGCTCGTTTTGAGTTTGTGCTTTTAATGTATTAAAAAAATCAGTCATGGATCACTTCTCCAAGTCGGTAAAATTGTTCAAAAATAAGGTTAAATTGCTGGCTAATAGCCTGGCGCTTAGGGCGATTATTGGTCGTTAGTAACCCTTGCTGAACACTTAAAGGCTGAGCTAACCGATGCCACTTTTTAACTTGTGCATAATCGGGTAACTGTTGATTTATAAATTTCATATGCTCACTGAGTTGTTGCTCACTCAACTCAGGGATTGCATAAATAATCGCGGTTAAAAAAGGTCTGCCCTCACCAAAAACAACGGCTTGTATAATCGCGCTTTGGCTCAATATTAATGACTCAGGCCATTCAGCACTGACATTGCGGCCCATGCTGGTAATAATCAGGTTTTTAAGTCGCCCTTTTATATAGAGCTTATTGCCATGCTGAGTCACTAAATCGCCCGTGGCATACCAGTTATTTGGGTTATGCGGCGCTTGATTTAAATACCCTAAAAATAGCTCACCCTTTATGTACAACTGGCCTTTTTCGATTTTAGTTTGTATGTGCGGTAGTACAGTACCGGCACTCTTTAAATCATCATTTTTGGGCGTATTTAAACTTACGACAGATGCCGCCTCTGATAATCCATACCCCTGATAAACAGGTAAATTAAGCTCTCTGGCGGTGGCAATTAAAGCATCACTCACGAGCGCTCCGCCAACTGCAATAAACTGTAATGACTTTGGCGGCTGCCAACCTTGTTTTGCAAACGCAATTAAACACGTTAATAACTCAGGCACTAAAATAAGGGTGTTAGGTTTTACACTGTCAATTGCACTAATTAGTTTTTCAGGATTTTTTAACCCTGAGCCAACAAAACCCAATTCGTTTAACGGCATTAAATGTACACAACCGCCACTTAATAATGGTGCATAAATACCTGCAATATTTTCCAGTAATACAGGTAATGGTAGTAAACATAAGTGAGTTGGTTTACTTATACCTATTTGCTCACATAACGATTGTGCAACTTGCATTTGGCTATGAGTTGATAAACACACACCTTTTGGCTCGCCTGTAGAGCCTGACGTGAAGGTGATTTTTTGCGTGCCCTCAAAGTAACTAATCGGTTCTTTAACGTTGAGCTGATAAATATATAAGGTGTAATGATCAAACAAAGTAATAGACAATGTATGCGCACCCAAAGAAAGCCTTGGCATATCACTTATAAACAGCTGTGCACCACACTGTGCCAACACATATTGCGTTTGTTGTTGACTAAAAAAATGGGCGATCGGTATAGCCACTTTATTAGCAACGCTGGTCGCAGCATCAAGTACCAACCATGCAGGTGTGTTATCAAGTTGAAATGCAATTGCATCAGCATCTGAATTTGCAAAAATTTCCGCTACTTTATTTATTTCTTGAAGCAGCTCAGCACCTGTGAACTGTTGTGTTTGATTCGCAAAATGCGCAACTACCGCCGGCTGAATAGCTAAATCATTTAAGCTATTTAACATACTCATACCGCCTCCAGCGCATTGATTAATGCCGTAATGCCATGTGTATTTTGTTGTTTAATATCAAGTAGCATTGGCGTATTAAGTACTTGTAGATGTGCTTGCTCTAAATTAACAATGCATACTGTAGGCTGGTTCGCGTAGTAACTTCCCCAGCTTTTTGGTTGCTCAACAACACTGCTGTTAGCCAATGCAATTTCATTACACGTTACCCCTAATAAACGCAATAAAGCACGTACATGTTTGGTGGCACAAAAAACCAAATTAGTAGCACCAATAGCTCTTAAAGCTTCATTAACAATAATAAAATGCGATAATGTGGCTTTTCTGTGTGTTGAATAGAGATTACCTAACTCAAACACTTTACTGCGCTGTGTGCCCATTGGTAAAAACTGCTCGATGGGCGCTGCTAAATATTGTTCAATAAATAAAGGAGAAGTGGCGTTTCTAAGCCCTAAAGTGCAATGCCCTTGCTGAGTTTTATACTGACAGAGTAATGGCATAAATGAAGTTAGGCTGGCATTGTACGCAGCTAAAAAGCCTTGTTTTACTGTATCTTCAAGGCGCTGACGGTGTTCATCACATTCTCTGGCGCTCACAAACTGTGTAAACGACTGAAAAAGTGTTGATGATGACTGTTGTTGTTGAGCTAATTGCATAAAAGCATCGCCTGTATTAAATCTATAGGTAGAATTTAATAGGCGAAACTTAAATAAAACTTAAGGTAAATTAATTTTTTAAAAATTTAATTTAGACTGGCAATAACGGTTTTATTTCGGCCCGTTTCTTTTGCATGATAGAGCGCTTTGTCAGCACATTTGTATACTTGATCAATATCATCACTGTGCTGCGGCCATGTAGCAATGCCGATGGAGACATTTATACAACCAACTTTGGCCATCGGTGTATTCGCCACTTCATTACGTAACCGCTCAGCAATAACAAACGCACTATCGCTATTTTCGTTCGGTAATATAAGTAAGAATTCCTCCCCACCAGTTCGCGCGACAATATCATCTTTGCGAGATACCTGCTTGATCACACACGTTAAAATTTTTAGTACCTCATCGCCCACATCATGGCCAAAGGTGTCATTAACCCGTTTAAAAAAGTCGATATCTATTTCTAGAACCGCAAAGGGGATCTGTTCTTGAATTAATTTATCTAACAATAAATACAAACCTCGCCGATTATGCGCACCAGTTAGCGGATCGGTGAGTGCATCTTGGCGTAATTGCCCCATTTTCGACTGCAGTATATTAACTCCTTCTAACATGGCTGCTTTAAGTTGCTGACTTTCAAAATACCAAGATTTAATACTTTTAAGATTCGCCACGTTTTGTTGATCAGTCGATAAATTTGCACTGTCAGCTAGTAACCTAAGGGGCTTAGCAATAAAATGCGCTAACACACCAATCAATACAAAAGTAATTAATACAATTGGTAGCATTCGCTTAAGCACCAGCCCTTGAAAAGTATCTAACGTGGCAAGTGTTGCCACCTCACTACGCTGGGCAACTACGCCCCAATTAGCAAGTTTAACGGGTGAATATCCAGCAAGCATAGACACGCCTTGGCTATTTAAAACCCGGGTGTATCCATCTTCGCTTTGCAAAACACGCTCTATTACTGGGTTATTAATGACTTGTTCGCCAATCCGCTCAGTCTCAGGATGATAAAGTAAGGTTTTATTATCAGCCACCACATAAAAGTATGCCCCGCCATCGTAACTATGCTGTTTTAATAAGGCGTTTAAAATGCTCTGTTGTTCTAAATAAAAGCTACCGCCAATATAGCCATAGTAGTTACCCATCTCGTCAAATAAAGGATAAGAAAGTACAACAATTAAGTTATTCGCAAGCGATACATAAGGACGACTAACCAATGGACGCTGTAGTTTAAAGGCTTGTTTAGAATGAGGTGAATTAACGGTTTTATTAATAATATTTAATGAAACAGGTGAGGCCGCTTTAACGACACCTTGCATGTTAATTGCTACCGAATTAAAGCTATGTGTTTGGTTTAAAAGGCGGTTGGTTTCAGCTTGGAGTAACTCAGTATTGGTAATGTCTTTAGCAATAATTTTGGCTGAAAACTCAAGTTGCTGCATCGCGGCGGCTAAAAAGTGATCGGTCGCCGAGGCAAGCTTACTAGCAAATACATGGTTACTTTTGAGAGTATCTTCTATTACCCGTTCTTTTTGTACTTGGTAACTAATGTATAAACCACTGAACAAAATAGCGGCTGTAGCAGTGATAGCTAACAACAGAATTAATTGCCTAAGTTTAAAAGTAAATGGTGATCGAAAACGCAACTTATTATCATCCTAAGCAAATAAAAACGACTGCTATGTACTACATATATCCTAAATATAATACAGAAATTAAACTAAGTAGCCTAATTTTTGTTATTTTTGGAATAATAAAATGACATTTATTATATATGTCGGGTTTTGCAGTTAAGCTCAATAATAGTTAAGCTGCATGCACTTTATTTTTATTTAGCCTTGAGGTGTGTGTTGCTAAATAAGTACCTGTTGTCGTCTTCTCTTTTTTTAATCGGATGTTTCATGCCAATAAAATCTTCTTTTGCCGATTCTGCGCTGTCGCTTGAACAGCAACTTGGGCAAAAACTTATGCTCGATTTACGCTACTTTTGTCACCAAGGCAGCAGTAAGCGCTGCAGAACAGCATTAACCGAGTTACCAGATACACTAGCCAAAGCGATTAGCCGTTATGATATTGGCGGGGTTATTTTATTTTCTGAAAACACCCAAAGTATTGAACAAATAATTAGCCTTAATCAGCAACTGCAACAAGCTGCGTCTCACTCTAAATCAGGCTTACCGCTTTTTATTTCAATTGACCAAGAAGGTGGACGCGTAGCACGACTGCCACGCGATGTGGCCACTTCGTTTACCGGTAATATGTCAATTGGCGCCACCTATCCAGAGCATGGCACTTATTTCGCTACCCAAACCGCGAATATTCTTGCCTCGGAGCTTTCAGCATTGGGGATTAATGTAAATTACGCGCCAACCGTTGATGTTAATATGAACCCAGACAATCCGGTAATTAATGTCCGCTCTTTTAGTGAAAACCCAAATGATGTAGCAGTATTAGGTGCCGCACAAGTTAGTGAATTTGAAAAAAATGGCATTATTAGCGCACTAAAGCATTTTCCTGGGCATGGCGACACCAATGTAGATAGTCATACCGGCTTGCCTAAAGTGATGCATTCAAAAGAGGTGATTTACGCACAAGATTTAGCGCCCTTTAAACACATTATTGAGCAGCATAGTCCGGGCATGATAATGACTGCGCATATTCAATACCCTGAGCTTGATAGCAGTACCTTGACTAATGTTGATGGCAAACAAATGATCAAGCCCGCGACAATGTCGCGTAAAATCATGACCGATATTCTACGTAAAGAACTTAACTATCAAGGTGTGGTGGTAACCGATGCACTTGATATGGCAGGTATTAGTCACTTTTTTAGTCCAACTCAAGCAATTATAAACACCTTTGCCGCTGGGGTTGATATTGCGCTTATGCCAATAGAGATTAGAACGCCAGATGACATTAAAAAGCTCGATGCTCTCATTGAGTCATTAGTCAGTGCGGTTAAATCAGAGCAACTAAACGCACAGGAAATTGCGCATTCAGCACAGCGTATTACCTCACTTAAAAGTAAATTTAAATTAAACGCTTTTCCTGATCCCATTAAAGCATTAGCCAATGCTAAGCACATTATTGGTAATAAAGCACATCGCGAATTAGAAGCGTCACTGGCATTAGCGGCGATCACCCAAATAAAAAATAACAACAACACCTTGCCACTTAAGCTTACTGCTGGCCAACACATTCATATTATTATGCCCGATACGCGTAAATGTATTGCCATACAACAAGCCATAATGGCACTGAGCTCACACGCATTAGTTTATAGCTGTAGCAGTTTACAAGGTTTTGACCCTGTTGAGGCTCAGCGTAATATAAACCAAGCTGATATTATTATTGCCGGAAATGCCACGCCTAATCAAAGCGCGGTGGAAATTGGCGGGATGGATGATTTAGCCGATAACCCAGACTTTGCCCTCAATAACGCAGAGCAACCTAAAGCACTTGAATCATTACTTAAAATGGCTAACAAGCAACAAATACCCACCGTGTTTATTAGTTTGCGAGCTCCTTATGATATTGCGCAGTTTGGCGACTCTGCCGATGCAGTATTAGCTTCATATGCTTATAATATTGACGTAGACAAAAACGAGCAAGTATCTGGGCCTGCATTTACAGCACTTGCTAAAGTATTACTCGGTCAAGCCCCTGCTAAAGGCAGCTTACCGGTAACTATTAAACAATCAAAGAGCCACTAATATGAAACTCAATTGTGATTTAGGTGAAAGCTTTGGCGCGTGGAAAATGGGGCTTGATGATCAAGTAATGCCGCATATTGATATGGCAAACATTGCCTGTGGTTTTCATGCGGGCGATCCTAGTGTTATGGCCAATACTCTTAAGCTCGCTAAACAGCATAATGTTATGATTGGCGCTCACCCAAGCTACCCCGATAAACAAGGATTTGGCAGACGCTCAATGAACCTGAGTGTGGCCGAGCTCACTCAGTGTTTACACTACCAAATAGCTGCCCTTGATGGTATGGCAAAGGCACAAGGATTAACCCTTAACTATGTTAAACCCCACGGGGCACTTTACAACGACATGATGAAACACCAGCCACTACTTAGTGCTGTGATGGGCGCGGTTGCCAGCTACCCTGCTGACCTAAAATTAATGATACTGGCCACGGCCGATGCTAAACACCACCATACAATGGCACGTCACCTTGGACTAACGCTTGTTTTAGAAGCGTTCGCAGACAGGCTATATACTGATCAAGGGCACCTCGTAGCAAGAAATATAGCAGGCAGTGTGCATGATAAAGCAGCATTATTGGCTCAGGTTAAACAGCTTTTAACTAGTAACAGTGTGACTACCCAGTCAGGAAAATCGTTAAAACTTAACGCCGATAGTATTTGTGTGCACGGTGATAACGCCCAAGGTGTTGCGCTTATTGAAGACATTAAGGCTCTTTGCAGCGCAAGCGTATAACTTCCTCTAAGCTGTAAACCCCCTTTACAGCTTTTACTTTCTTTTATCATCTTCATTCATTGGTAGTTTTAAATACTGGCTTCGTCGCATCTGACTGTTAATTATCCCTCTCCTACCCTATAAATAGAGCAGTGATTTAAAACAGGGATAAATAATGAAAACGCTTTTAGCTATGAGTCTTATACTGGGCAGCAGTCAATTAGCTGTTGCCAATACCGATACATTACAACTTCAAGATATCTTCAATCTTGAATATGCCAACCAAATAGACATAACAGAAGACGGTAAAACCGTGTATTTTGTCCGCAACCGCATGGATATTAAAACCGACCGTAAAGTAGGCAATATTTGGTCTGTTGATTACAGCACAGGGCAACTACAACCATTAACTTCTGGTGTATATATGGATTACTCGCCAGTAGTCTCTCCTGACGGACAGCGACTTGCTTTCATATCAAACCGAGATGGTAGCAACCAAATATATATTAAATGGTTAAAAACAGGGGCTATCGCTAAGGTTAGTAATTTAACTAGCAATCCAAGCTCACTAACTTGGACTCCTGATTCAAACCAGCTGGTATTTAGTATATTTGTTCCAATGGCGACGTCTGCGCCTGTCAGCTTACCTGGAAAACCAAAAGGTGC
This sequence comes from Pseudoalteromonas sp. 23_GOM-1509m, assembly GCF_000518425.1. NCBI lineage: Bacteria > Pseudomonadati > Pseudomonadota > Gammaproteobacteria > Alteromonadales > Pseudoalteromonadaceae > Pseudoalteromonas > Pseudoalteromonas sp. 23_GOM-1509m. The sequence goes on along the minus strand of NZ_JADO01000012.1, from coordinate 179,637 downwards.
CACGTGGGCAGAGCCTGCTAAATATATTGACGATGTTTATTATCGTGCCGATGGAGGGGGTTATACTGAAAAAGGGTTTAGTCAATTATTTACACTTGATGCCAATGGCGGTAATGCTCAACAACTCACCAACGATAATTTTAATAATGGTGGGGAAGTCAGCTTTAGTAAAGACGGTAAAACTTTGTATTTTTCTGCTAATCGCAATGAAAATAATGAATTGAAGCCCACTAACACTGAGCTCTATCAACTCGATTTAGACTCGCTAGCAATTTTCCCTCTAACTGAGCGTAATGGACCTGATCAACAACCTAAAGTTTCACCCGATGGCAAATACCTTGCCTATACAGGGTATGACGACAAGCGTACTAATTACGAAAACACCCAACTCTATATTCGCGATTTAAAAACAGGGAATACTCAAAGCCTAACCACCGATTTTGATAGAAGTGTTGGCCAAATTAAGTGGAGCGCGAACTCAAAAGGGCTTTATTTTAGCTATGCCGATGAAGGGCAAACTGCGCTGGCTTATCAACCTCGAAGTGGCAAACGCAAAGTGATTACCGAAAAAATAGGCAGTGTTGCGTTTGGGCGTCCTTATTCTGGTGGTGATTTCGATATTAGTGAAAATGGTGACATTGCATTTACCTTGGCTGATACCCAGCGCCCTGCTGATGTAGCTACAATAAAACGTGGCAAAGTACAGCGTTTAACTGATTTAAACTCAGATGCACTACAAACTAAACAGCTCGCCAAGGTTGAAGAGCTATGGCTTAAATCAAGCCACGATGAGCTGCCAATACAAGGCTGGGTTGCTTACCCACCGGGTTTTGATAAATCAAAAAAATACCCACTAGTGCTTGAAATTCATGGTGGCCCTGTCGCTAATTATGGCCCGCACTTTAGTGCCGAAGTACAACTATTTGCCGCTAAAGGGAACGTGGTTTTATACATGAACCCACGTGGTAGTGATTCATACGGTAAAGAGTTTGCGCAAACCATTCATCATAATTACCCAAGCAATGACTACGATGATTTAATGACGGGTGTTGATGCACTCGTTGCCAAAGGGTTTATTGATGAATCTAAACTATTTGTAACCGGTGGCTCTGGCGGCGGTGTATTAACCGCATGGATTGTAGGTCATACAGATCGCTTTGCTGCAGCTGTGGTTGCCAAACCAGTAATTAATTGGATCAGCTTTGTACTCACTGCCGACTTCTATCCTTTCTTTGCCGATTATTGGTTTCCGGGCAAACCTTGGGATCATATTGAGCATTACATGAAACGCTCACCCATCAGTTATGTTGGCAATGTTAAAACCCCAACCATGTTACTCACGGGTGAGGCAGACTACCGTACGCCTATTTCAGAAACAGAGCAGTTTTATCAAGCCTTAAAATTGCAGGGGGTTGATACTGCGATGGTGCGTATTCCAAACGCCTCACATGGTATTACTGCCCGTCCATCTAACTTAATGACCAAAGTGGCATATATTCAATGGTGGTTTGATAAGCATTCGAAATAAAACGCAGAGTTATGAGTGACGAGCTATATAAGCTCGTTGCTCGTTGCTCGTTGCTCACAAGTGTAAACCCCCTTTACAGCAATAATGTGAGTAACCCCTTACATACTCAAACTAAATATCGGACTTAGCTTCAGACTGAGTTGGTAAAAAATCGGTTTATAGAAGAAATAGTGCTGTGAGTTAGTAAAAAATCGGTTTGAGTCACTGTTTATAAGCCCTCAGTTAGTAAAAAAATGTTTTATAAGTAGCGACAGTTAGTAAAAAATCGGTTTATTACTTTCTAAACCCTAGTTAAAAATCCTCAATTTGAGCATTTAAATGCTCAAATTGAGGATTAGAAAGGCAAATCTACCCTTAATGATGAAGAGAATGGCTGTTTTTATCATGGTTAGTTAAAACCTGATCTGTATTTTAACTAGCTAGTTAAATCGTGATCTGCTTTCAGTATGTTAGTTAAACTCTGATCTATATGTGGTAAAAAGCGGGTAATTTATTGTGCTTACCAGTGGCAAAGCGTAATCAACATTAAGCCCTCACAGCCGAGCATAAACATCCTTTAAATTTATTTACACTTTTAACCTGCATTGCATCCCTGAATAACTAGCTAGTAAAATACTGATCTATTAAATTTTGCCTTTATGCGGGCATAAAAAAAGGGCCTTGCGGCCCTTAAGTAACACTATCTAGTTGAATTAAAATTGGTTCATGGTGTTAGCTTCACCACCGGCTTTAAGTGCATTCTCACCTGAGAAGTACTCTTTGTGTGTATCACCAATGTTTGAGCCTGCAAGGTCTTGGTGTTTAACAGACGCTTGCTCACGACGGATTTCTTGACGCTGTACATCACGTACATAAGCCAGCATACCTAAGTCACCAAAGTAACCTTCAGATAGAATATCTGTGCTTAATGCTGCTGTGTGGTACGTTGGTAACGTGATTAGGTGGTGGAAAATACCCGCTTCACGTGCACCATCGCGTTGGAAGTTTTGTACTAATAAGTCAGCGGCTGCTGCAAGCTCTGTTGCATCCATTTCTGGAGCCATAAGCGCTTTGTTATCATCAAGACTTGGGTAAGCGCTCAGGTCACGACCTTCTTCCTGCCATTCTTGGTATACTTGCTCACGGAACTTCAGCGTCCAGTTGAACGATGGTGAGTTGTTGTATACTAATTTAGCATCTGGTACTTGCTCTTTTACGCGATTAACGAGTTCAGCAATTTGTTTTACATGTGGTTTTTCTGTTTCAATCCACAGTAAATCCGCACCTGACTGTAGGCTCGTTACACAATCTAGTACTACACGGTCTTTTTCAGTGCCTTCGCGGAACTGGTATAAACCATTGTCTAAGCGTGTTGGCTTACAAAGCTGACCATTAAGCTTCATTGCTGTTTCGCCTTCATTTAAGTCATCAACACTGTTTACTGGGGTTGTTTCTAAAAATGCATTGTATTGGCTTGCTAAGTCACCTGGTTTTTTTGAAACCGGTACTTTTTGCGTAAGGCTTGCACCTAGTGAATCGGTACGCGCAACGATAATACCGTTATCAATACCTAGCTCTAGGAACGCGTAACGCACTGCATTAATTTTTGCTAAAAAGTCTTCATGTGGAACCGTCACTTTACCTGCTTGGTGACCACATTGCTTAGCATCTGATACTTGGTTTTCGATTTGGATAGCACATGCACCCGCTTCAATCATCTTTTTAGCTAGTAGGTAAGTTGCTTCTTCGTTACCAAAACCGGCATCAATGTCAGCAATAATTGGTACAACGTGCGTTTCAAAGTTATCAATTTTGTTAAGTACTGCTTGAACGTCGCCGCCGTTTGCTTTTGCGTCGTCTAATTCGTTAAATAAGTGGTCAAGTTCACGTGCATCCGCTTGCTTTAAGAAGGTATAGATTTCTTCGATAAGTGCCGGTACTGATGTTTTTTCATGCATACTTTGATCTGGAAGAGGACCAAACTCAGAGCGAAGCGCTGCAACCATCCAACCGCTTAGGTATACGTAACTGCGCTTAGTTGTTTTTTGATGGCGCTTAATTGCCATCATCATTTGTTGCGCAGTAAAACCATGCCAACAACCTAAAGACTGTGTGTACTGGCTTGTGTCTTTATCGTATGCAGCCATGTCTTCACGCATGATGTCTGCTGTAAATTGTGCAATATCAACACCAGAGCGAAAACGATTTTGTAAACGCATACGTGTTGCGTATTCAGGATTAATTGTTTTCCATGCACTGCCCTGTGATTGGCATAATGTTGCTAGTGTATCTGTTTCGCCTTGATATGTTGTCATAATAAAGTCCTTCGAACGGGTATTAATATTTATTGTTGAGAGAGTGACTACATCACGTTAGCTCTGTAGCGCTTAATTAAACATTAGGCTTATTTTTTAGATTTAGTAAATTTATAGTTTTTATTGTGGCTATACATATAGTGAATGACTAAAAAGCATTCAAAGCCACTTTTTTGCGATATGGTAGGTGTACGCATATAAAAAATTGCACACTGTCGGACCGTTTAAGGATATTAATTATGAGCCACACTCTCACCCATTCAGGACTCAGCGTTGATAAGCAACTTGCTGAATTTGTTAAAAAACAATTATTACCTGGTACCCATCTTGATGAACACCAGTTTTGGAAAAGCTTTGCCAACATAGTGCAAACACTTACACCATTGAACAAGTCACTACTGGCTAAGCGTGAACAGCTACAAAAGCAAATTGATGACTACCACCTTGCAAATAAAAATGCTGACCAAGCTCAGTATCAAGCGTTTTTAAAAGATATTGGCTACCTAGTTGATGAGCCTGAAAACTTTAGTATTGAAACTCAAAATGTAGAGCCAGAAATAGCGTTGACTGCAGGGCCACAGCTAGTGGTGCCGGTTAGTAATGCACGCTTTGCACTTAATGCAGCTAATGCACGTTGGGGGTCGTTGTACGATGCTTTATATGGAACCGATGTATTAAGCGAAGACGACGGCGCCGAAAAAGGCAGCCAATACAACCCTGTTCGTGGCTTTAAAGTAATGGCTTACGCAAGGCAGTTTTTAGACAAAGCATTACCGCTTGAAAATGGCTCGCACATTGAAAGTACAAATTATTCTATTGTTGACGGCGCCCTTGCTATTACCCTGCGCGACAGTTCGCACACCACACTTAAAAACCCTGAGCAACTGATTGGCTATCAAGGTGAAGCACAAAACCCGAGTGTTATTTTACTTAAAAACAATGGATTGCATATTGAGCTGCAAATAGACCATCACCACCCTATTGGTCAAGCTGATAAAGCAGGGTTAAAAGATGTGGTGCTAGAAGCCGCACTAACAACCATTATGGACTGTGAAGACTCGGTTGCCGCAGTGGATGCAGAAGATAAAGTACAAGTTTACAAAAACTGGCTTGGTTTAATGCAAGGCAACTTGGTTGAAACGTTTAGAAAAGGCGACAAAATGGTCGACCGAACGTTACAAGCTGACCGACAATATACAGGTCTTGATGGCCAAAAACTGACCCTCAAAGGGCGCAGTATGATGTTTGTGCGTAACGTGGGACATTTAATGACAAATCCAGCCATTACCGATGTAAGCGGCAATGATGTGTTTGAAGGCATTATGGATGCCATGTTCACCGCAACAGCTGCTTTGCACGATTTGAACACTAAAAACACGATTAAAAATTCAACCGCGCAAAGTATTAATATTGTAAAACCGAAAATGCATGGCCCTGATGAAGTCGCCTTTGCTAATACTTTATTTGGTATGGTTGAAGAGGCACTGAGCTTGCCTAAAAACACCCTTAAAATGGGTATTATGGATGAAGAACGTCGAACATCAGCCAACTTAAAAGCATGTATTCATGCAGCAAAAGAGCGTGTTGTGTTTATTAACACTGGCTTTTTAGACCGCACTGGCGATGAAATTCATACCTCAATGCAAGCGGGTGTTGTGCTGCCGAAAGCGGCTATTAAAGCACAGCCTTGGATCAGCGCTTACGAAGATCGCAACGTTGATATTGGCCTAGCCTGTGGCTTAAGCCATAAAGCGCAAATTGGTAAAGGTATGTGGGCAATGCCAGATAAAATGGCGATGATGATGGAGCAAAAAATAGCGCACCCTCAATCTGGCGCAAATACCGCTTGGGTGCCCTCCCCTACTGCCGCCACATTACACGCAATGCATTATCATGATGTTGATGTATTTAGCCTGCAGCAAAGCATTGCCACGCGTCAAATAGCAAGCCTAGAGGGCTTACTTACACCGCCGCTCATGCCAAACCCTGAAACGCTATCAAAAGAAGATATTCAAAGCGAGCTTGAAAACAACGCGCAAGGTATTTTAGGCTACGTAGTACGTTGGATTGACCAAGGAATAGGCTGCTCTAAAGTGCCTGACATTAATCATATTGGTTTAATGGAAGACAGAGCCACCTTACGTATTTCAAGCCAACATATCGCCAACTGGCTACATCATGGTGTATGTAGCAAAGAGCAAGTACAAAAAGTGATGGCAAAAATGGCTAAGGTTGTTGATGGCCAAAACGAGCATGACAGCCTTTACACGCCAATGGCAACTAATGAGCAGACATTAGCTAAAAGTATTGCGTATCAAGCTGCTTTAGCACTGGTATTTGAAGGGGTTAGCCAACCGAGCGGTTACACAGAGCCGCTACTACACAGCTACCGCTTGAAATATAAAGCACAGCACTAACTTAAAACTTAACCTAAAAATAAAAAAATCAGCTTTACTAGGGTCTGTTGACCTTTCAAGGTTAAATTTGCAGCAGTCTGTTTGGTATTTAGGCAAGGCAGAGCCTATGTGGTGTGGTTATTCCCCATAAATAGGCGATAACGCAGCATCAATGCCAAACAGGCGCTGCCCTTCGGGTTCTGCCTAGGGGCGATTTACTCTTTGTTGCCTACATGGATGTAGGTAAGGGGCGTGAGCAGGACGCGGAAGCTTTGCTCGGTTTTTACTTAGCCCACTAGGTTACAAACCTCGCGCCGCGATTAAACCGCCCCTAGTTTGAACAAATTTCAATCCGCAAAGGTCAACAGACCCTAAGCTAATTTTTAATAACGCTAGTGAATAATCACTATTCAAATCACTACGAATTAATTTTTAATGGTCGCGTTGTGATAAACATTTTGTACGTCATCGCAATCTTCAAGCATATTGATAAATTTATCAAAGTTGGCAATAACTTCTTCATCAGTGATTTCAACATGTACTTGTGGCACAAAGGTAATTTCATCAACTTCAAAGTTAATGCCTTCAAATGCCTCTTCCAGTGCCGTTTTAGCTTTAAAATACTCAGTATGCGGTGCAAACACCGATATCTTGCCATCTTCGGCTTCTACATCGGTTACATCAACGTCAGCCATCATCAGGGCTTCTAACACAACTTCGTCGTCATCGCCCGCAAATCCTAAAACAGCAAGATGATCAAACATATGTGCAACACACCCAGGCGTACCTATTTTTGAGTCTGTTTTAGTAAACGGTAAGCGTACATCTTTAATTGTACGGTTTGGGTTGTCGGTTAAACAGTCAACAATCACCATACAATTACCAGGGCCGTAACCCTCGTAACGGGCTGAAGAGTAATCTTCCCCTGCCCCACCGGCTGCTTTTTCAATTGCTTTTTCGATTACGTGCGCAGGAACTTGGTCTTTTTTTGCTTTTTCAATTAAGCGGCGCAATGTTTGATTTACATCGGGATCGGGTTCACCACTTTTGGCTGCAACGTAAATTTCTTTACCGTACTTCGAATTTACTTTAGTTTTTGCGTTGGCTGTTTTAGCCATCGAACTTTTGCGGACTTCAAATGCTCTGCCCATCTTGTGCCTCTATTGAATACATTTGGTTTGCGATATTTTACCAATTCAAACCGTATTGGGCTAGTGGTTCAACATGCTATGCTGTGCAAAAGCAGCTGGGTATTAATTTAAATAATACCCATTATGTCATTAAATAAATAAAACGAAGCTCAATTTAACATAACTCAACTTTTTCAGCGTAATTGTCAATTAATGACACCAACTCATCAAACGCATGAATAACAAAATCGGCTTGTTCGGCATACCCGGGGGTTACATCAGGTGCATACAAACAGGCACGCATATTGGCATTGTGCGCCGCTTGTATGTCATATAAATAATCACCAACATAAATCACATTATCAACCGGCATTTCCCATTGAGTTGCAACCGTTAATAAAGCGCTCGGATCGGGTTTTGCTGGTGCGTCTGTTCGGGTGAGTACTGTTTCTATTGGTAGCGGGTTATTCTGTAACTTTAATGTCGCCGCCTTATCAAAATTACGTGTAACAATAGCCATAGGTATGTTTTTAGCTTGTAGCGCTTTAACAGCCTCTACAACGCCAGGTAGAAGCTTAGCCGATTGTGCATCTAACAACTCATGCTGATGCACTATATTCATTGCTTCTTCACGCATATAGGGGGAAGGCAGTTGTTCTATGTAATCGAGTAAGTCTTGCTCTGCAGGGCAACCTACTTGGGCTTTTATCAATGAAAAGTTTAATTCTGAAGATACTAAAGTTCCGTCTAAATCAAAAATAACACCTTTGATTGCCTCAATTTGCGTTTTCATTTCATTCCTTGCGCTAAATAATTAGCTCAGTATGCTAGGTTTGGCTTAGGTTATCTAAACCTTTAATAAAAAGTATATCAATAAACATATAAAAAACAGCTCAGTCCATTGAAATTTAATTATAGCTCATTCGATAACGTAATAGTTTGGGTTTGTATAACTGGTATAATAAAGACTGTACGATGCAATTAATTAACTCGATCAGCTATAAAGGAAAGTGCGCACCCTCTAAAGGTGCACAATAATAGTGGTTATTTCGGCTCAAATTTCGCTTCAAGCCAGGTATCGTCTTGGCTAAAGTTTAAGGTTTTTATCTGTCCTCGCCCTTCAACATTCACCATATTCACTTGTGCAGGCCACAAATCACGCAGTGCACCATGACTCATTCTAATGCCCTCAATCTCATCGGGAATAGCAGCTTCTTGGTACACCCAAAAAAACTTACCATCCACTTGTGCACCTACATAATTAAGGGTGAGGGGCTCACCGCTCAAGGTTTGTAAGGCAACATGAGATTCAACATACTTGGCAAAGCGTTTTTGGTCACGCTTGTTACTCATAATATCCACTTTGCCTTTAAACAAGTTACCAACAGCATGCTCTGTGTCATGTAAATAAAAACGATGCATCAATTCAATATTGTGCGTACGCTGATTAAATAACACAGTTGTAACGGATGATTTTAATTGATGCGCCATACTTGGCGCAGCAATTAAAAAACAAACAATAATAAGCAAAAATCGCATTATTATTGGTCCTCGTCGTTATTTTTTTCGTCTTTTGGCTCGTCTTTTTTCAGCTCTGTTTTGATATCTTGCATAATATCACGGCTTACTTTTGCCTTGCTCTTTTCACGTTTATACACTTCAATACGCGAAGGAATAATACGACGTGGGTAGTGGTTATTTTCTACATCAACATCTGCTGTTTCCCAGCCTGGATCAACCGATACTGAGGTAAGCGGTTTGTTTTTGTCGGTAATAATCAGCTTTTGTACGTTTTTGTGATTACGACGCCAAATTTCTGCAGGAATATAACGTTCCTCTTTAGTGCCATCTTCATACGTTAGCTCTAAAAGAATTGGCATCACTAAGCCACCGAGGTTTGAAAACTCCATCACGTAGTAGTTTTTGTCTTCTTCAAGCGCGCGATCAAGTGTTTTACGCTCCCACGGCTTTAAGCCTTTTAAAAACTTGTTGTACGTATTACGCTCTTTGTTTGTAACGGTAAAGCGGTCGTTTTCGTCATAAAAGTCTGTCACATCTGGATTTTGTTCAACCCACGTTTTTTTACCTTCAGCGCGATTACGCTCAACAAATAATGAACTTGGCTTATTCGCTTCAATATCACGTAAACGTTTAAAGTCGATATCTGGATTTTTAGTGTCTAAACGTAATTGATATACTTTATCAAGCGAGATATCAACATGGTCTGTGGTGTAGAACCAACCACGCCAAAACCAATCTAAATCAACACCTGAGGCTTCTTCCATAGTACGGAAAAAATCAGCGGGAGTAGGGCGTTTATACTTCCAGCGCTGAGCGTACTCTTTAAAGGCAAAATCAAATAATTCACGCCCTAAAATCACTTCACGTAAAATATTTAATGCCGCAGCTGGTTTAGTGTAGGCGTTAGGGCCTAAACGTAGCACGCTGTCTGATTGCGTCATGATAGGCACTTGAGTCTCTGACTTCATGTAAGCAACAATGTCACGTGGTTCAACGCCCCATGGAATGGTTGGATCCCATTCACGCCCAGCAACACCGTCTAAAAAGCTATTTAAACCTTCATCCATCCAAGTCCATTGGCGCTCATCTGAGTTTACAATCATTGGAAAGTAGATATGACCAACTTCATGAATAACAACACCAATTAAAAAGCGCTTTTCTGCTTGAGAGTAAGTGCGTGTACCATCGTCTTGTAAATCTGTACGTGGGCCATTAAAAGTGATCATTGGGTATTCCATACCCCCTACAGGGCCATTAACTGACTGCGCAGTTGGGTATGGGTAATCAAATGAATACTGTGAATACACTTCCATCGTGTGTACAACCGCTTCAGTTGAGTATTTCTTCCATAAGTCGCCACCTTCTTTAGGGAAGAACGACATCGCCATAACGAGTGGTTGTTCATCACCACCTTGCTGGTAACCTTTAGCATCCCACATAAATTTACGTGATGATGCCCAAGCAAAGTCACGAACATTTTCTGCTTTAAAATGCCATGTTTTTGTTTTGTCTGTACCGGCTTTTTCGTTTTCGAGCGCTTCTTCTTCGGTAACAACAAACACAGGGCGTTTTGCTGTTTCAGCTTCTTTTAAACGCTTGCGCTGAGTGCTGGTCAATACCGAGCTTGGGTTATCAAGCTTACCAGTTGCCGATACAATATGATCCGCAGGAACCGTAATTTCAACATCGTAGTCACCAAACTCTAAAGTGAACTCACCACTGCCTAAAAACGGTTTGTTTGTCCATGCTTCGTAATCGGTGTAAGCCGCTAAGCGAGGAAACCACTGTGCAACTAAGAAAATATCGTTACCGTCTTCTTCAAAATGCTCGTAACCTGCACGTGCGCCTACCGCGTCTTCTTCAACGAGGTTAAACGCAAAGTCCATACTAAACTCAACATCTTTACCGGGTTTAAGTGGCGTATTTAAATCAATGCGCATTAAGGTATCAACCACAGTCACGCGCAGCGCTTTACCATCTTCATCTTTAACATTGCTGATGGTGTAACCCAGTTCATTATCGTCCATAAATTGCTGACGACGTAAATCACCTAAGCTTAACTTAGCAGGCTTTGCATCTGGCTCGTTCTGTAGGGTACTTTTAAATGTTTGCGTGGTTTCTGCAATTGAGTCATTTTTAAAAATATTTTGATCAAGCTGAAGCCATAAATACTTTAATGTATGCGGAGAGTTATTTTTATATTCAATTGTTTGACTCCCCGTTAAGCGACGCTTTTGCTCATCAAGCTTTACATCAATATCGTAATCAACGCGTTGTTGCCAATAATTTTCAGCAGGGGCACCAGCTGCACTGCGGTAAACGTTAGGCGTAGGTAAAGCTTCATCTAGTTGACGAAACTTATCAACATAGCTGCCTTTAGTTTGCTCAACAGATGAGGCAAGCACAGAGCTTGCCATTGCCAAAGGCAATACAAACGCGCTCAGTGTAAATAAATTTTTCTTCATTGTTAATCCTGATCGATTTTAGTAACGCTACTGTGACAAATTTACAGCTTAGCTTCAATAAAATAGCGATAAAACCCTGCTTTTATAGGGTGATATTCCACACCTTTTTGTAAATACAATAAATAGCGTTTTATACAACAAAAAAGAACGGAAATTTCGTCAGAAATTGAATAAAAAAACAAAGGCCATTAATACGCTAAACAAAACTGTAAAGGGGGTTTACAAAATAGACTGGCTATCACTAAAAGTAGAGATAAAAGCAAAAAACACAGCTATTTTCATTAAAAAAGCTAAATAACGCAGTTTTAGGTTGATCTTTACTATGGTTTGTAATTAGAATCGCCCACTTTTTTAATTTGAGAGCATTTTTTTAGCGTTTCTCTCAAATATTTTTTGTTCTAACTAGTCGTAACAAGTGTGGTGAGTTTATGGATTTTTATGTCCTAAAAAAGCAGCAAAAACTAATTGCAATACCAGCAGACGTGCAAAATTGTAAGCAGTACATAAACTCGGGTTATCTGTATATTGATAAAGTCGCTGCTTGTAATGAAACTAATGCACTGCAAGTATTACAAGCTAAAAAAGCCAAAGCATTAAAGTGGCCTTTAACAATCGCGCTCGCTGCTTTGCCCGTTATTTTTATAGCCTGGTATGCTTTAACCTAAAGCGATACTTGCATCTTTAATTGCCTTGGGTATATTGGCGCTCTTATGGTTTTTTAAGAGCGCAAAATGAAAGTTCTTCACACTTCAGACTGGCACCTAGGTCAGCAATTTTATGAACATGATCGCCGTCATGAACACCATGCTTTTTTCTCTTGGCTGTTAACCACCCTCGTTAACCAACAAATCGATTTATTGCTTGTTGCAGGTGACATTTATCATACTGCCACACCGAGTGCTAACGCCGAAAACCAACTCTATCAATTTATAAAAAACGCCAAAGCCCAGTGCCCACAATTACACGTTGTTATTATTGCGGGTAATCATGACTCCGCTAATCGTATTTTGGCTGCACAGCCCTTATTAGCCCAGTTTGATACTCATGTGGTAGGGCGGTTTGATCCTGCTAAACCCAGTGACGTTGTAATAACGATTAATAACGATGATAAACGCGCTGTGGTAATCGCTATGCCTTTTTTACGCACCAGTGACATAAGCACGCTTAGCCAAACCGAAAATGGCCCCAGTTACGCACAGGGCGTTGCAAAAGCCTATGAACTTGCTCTTGAACATGCGCTAACACTTAACGCTGAAAATACGCCTTTAATTGTTATGGGTCATTTGCATGCAAAAGGCGGTAATATTTCAGGTGACTCTGAACGTAATTTGGTCATTGGCGGTGAAGAAGCTATTTCAGCGTCGGTATTTGGTAAGCAAGCCAATTACGTCGCACTAGGCCACTTACATAAAGCGCAACTAGTGGCTAAAAATGAGCAAATACGTTACAGCGGCACGCCTATTCCAATGTCGTTTTCAGAGAGAAAGTATACCCATCAAGTAAATGTGGTTGAATTTAGCGCGCAAAAAAAACAACCGTTAAACACCACTGTAAACCCCCTTTACATTCCGCGCTTAGCTGAAGTAATTGTACTTCCTGAAGGAGAATGTGTGCCTTTAGCGCAGCTGTGTGAGCAAATAAAAGCACTCGATACAGAGCAATACGACATTGCTCCTTACTTACGAGTAAAACTTAAATCAAGTGATATCGATACCACCTTTCGAGAACAAATTGAGCAAGCACTTAAAGGAAAACAGGTTAATTTTTGTGGCATAGAGCGAGTTCGTGACCAGCAAATGAGTAATTCCTCAGAAACGGTATTTGAAGATTTAAGCTTTGTTGAAATGCTCAACCCAATTAGCTTACTCGAACAAGCATTTAATAATGATAAAGATATGGCCGCAGCGACCGTGCCCAATGAATTAAAAGCACTGTTAACCGACGTAATTGAAGAACTTGAACAGGAGCAACTGCTATGAAAATAACGGCTGTTCGTATTCATAATTTAGCCTCCATTGCCGATGCCGAAATCGACTTTTTAGCCTCGCCACTCAAAGACGCAGGCCTCTTTGCCATTACAGGTGACACCGGCGCAGGTAAAAGCACCGTACTCGATGCTATCTGCTTAGCACTTTATACTAAAACTGCGCGTTTGAAAGGCGATAAAGGTAACCTAATTGATTTTAATGGCGATAACATTAAGCTTAACGATGCCCGCAATTTATTGCGCCGTGGCAAATGGGAAGGGTACGCCGAAGTAGATTTTAGTGGCCAAGACCAACAGCTTTACAGAGCACGTTATAGTATTCAACGTACGCATAAAAAAGTAACCGGCAAACTTAAAGTGGCCGAACATACTTTACATAGCCTACCCGATGAAACCTTAATTGCTGACAAAAGTGGCACCTTAAAAGCCATAGAAAATAAAATAGGTTTAACCTTTGAGCAATTCTCGCGTGCGGTGCTACTAGCACAACATGAGTTTGCCGCCTTTTTAAAAGCCACTGGCGATGAGCGCGCGCAGCTTTTAGAGTGCCTGACTGGCACCGATAAATTTAGTCGAATAGGGCAGCGTATATTTGAGCGCAACAAAGCTATTAAAGATAAATTTGAATTACTAACGGCAAGTTTAGCCAGTTATACGTTATTGTCTGACGATGAGCTGAGTGAAAAACAACAAACGCTGGCTGATTTAAAACAACAAATTGAACACACTAAAACAACTTTAGCAACGACAGAGCAAGGCGTTAATTGGTATAAGCAAGCACATAGCTTGGAGCTGACATTAAAAAATGCTCAGCAAAACGAGCAACAAGCACATGCCGCACTCAATGCTGTTAAAGCGCAAACTGAGCAAGCAAAACAAGCGCAAAGTGCGCTTGAAATTAAAGATAACCGCCAGCGCTGTGAAAGCTTAACAGCGCAAAATAGCCAGTTAAATACACAAATAAAACAATTAAACGAGCTTGATCACAACGCGCTGATCACCGAGCAAGCCAGTAACGTTAAAAAACAGCAAAACGAATTAGATACAGCAAAACAACAAAAGCTAACGGCAGAGCCTCTGATTGCAAAAGCGCGAGAGCTCGACAGCCAATTAGCAATATATAACCAAACTATAAAAAGTCTGACTCAACAAAGCGCCAAAGAGCAGCAACAATTAAGTGATTTACAACAGCAGCTACAACAAAACAAAATAAGTGCAGAGCAAGCCACAACTCAAATCACAGGGCATCAGCACTGGTTGAACGAGCAGAGTCAATTAAAGCCATTGGCAACTGATTGGAACTATTTTCATCATAGTTTTAAGCAGTTTTTTAATACTCAGACACAACTAAAAACAACCCAGCAGCAAGCTCAGGCTCACGCAGAGCAACAAACAATACTCACAGCAAAACTTAGCGAGCAAAATAAACAACTCGAACAAGCAGAGCAAACGCTTACAACGCAGCAGCAAAGCCTAAATAAGCTAAACCAGCAGCACGCTCAATTTAACATTGAACAATGCGACATTAAGCTTAAAAACATTGATTATTTAAAAGATCAGCGCACACGCTATAAGCAGTTTAACCAAGAATTAAAACACACGGTGCAACAGCAACGTGATGTGGCAGAAAAGCTCAGCCACAGTGAACACACTAAAACTACGCTGCTTACGCATTTAACCATCAAAGAGCAGGCACTTAAACACGCAGAGCAAGCGCTTAATCAAGCGAGGCTTCGTGCCAGTGAGCATGTTGAGCATTTACGCGCACAACTGGTTCCAAATGAGTCGTGTGCCGTTTGTGGGGCTACAGAGCACCCGTTCGCGAGCAATCAAAGCCAACCTTTTACAAACCTAATAACCGACTTTGAAAATGCATATAATAACGAAAAGCAGCAACACCAAGATGCTCAAACACAGCTTCATCAGCACCAAACACAACACGCGGTTTTGGTGGCAGAGCATACTCAGCACAACCAAGCCATTAGTGATGCACAAGCCAAAATGCTGGAAATTAAAAATACCATGCAAGCGGCTAAAACCGAGCTTAATGAGTTAACAGTTGAGCAGCTTGATGAAACTTATAAGCAATTAAGTGAACAAAAAACACAGTATTTTTCGGCGCAAAAACAGCTCAGTAATTTGCAAGAAACTGTTAACCAGCTGCAAAGCACAGTTAAAAAAGAACAAGCGACACAGCAACAATTAAACACACAACATGTTGAGCTGAGCAATCAGCAATCTCAGCTTAATAACAAATGCGATGAACTAGCAACTCAAAGCGAAGCGTTTATAAAAGAGCTCAATTTACATTTTGAACACAGTGATTTTTGGCACGCATTGCAAGCAGGATCGTTAACGCTTAGCGATTTAGCTCAGCAGGTAGAACAATATCAGCAAATCCAAGCACAGCTTGAGCAAAGTCAAAAACAATTCGACAGCGCCAATGTACAGTTACAACAACTAACACCGCTTATAACCAAAGCAGAGCAGCGAGTTAACACGCTCAATGAAGAATTAACTCAAACACAGCAACAGCACAATAATACGCAGCAACAGCGCTTAGCCTTATTTGATAACCAAACTATTAGCGCCGATGACTACCAAGCTAAACTGTCAGCACAGCTAGAGCACTGCCAAAACCAATTAAGTGCCAGCCAACAAGCACACGACAGTGCCGTAAAACAGCGCGATGAACACGCCATCACGCTTAAAAACCTTGAGCATCGTCTGGCAGATAACCACCAAGAGTTAGTGATGCTTGAAACGCGTTACAACGACTGGTTTAAAGAATTTAACATCCTTCATGGCGATATCAGTCATGAGCAAGTCACATTTTTACTAACTATCAGCAACGACGATATTAAAACTCAGTTAAAACAAGGCGAGCAACTATCGCAAGCAGTCGTTGATGCCAGTGCCGCGTTAAAGCAACAGCAACAAGCTAATGAACAGCATCAACAAAATAATCAGCCAACGCAAAGCGAAGCACAGCTAATTGAGCAACAAAACCACTTAAATACCCAGCAAACACAATTGCAAAATAGCTTACTCACCATCAACACCGCGATTGAGCAGCACAACCAAAATGCAAAAGCGCTTGAGGGCAAACAAGCTGAACTGAGCCAGCTCAAGCAACAGGTTGACCAATGGCATTTACTTAATAAAGTACTAGGTGATGCCACAGGTAAAACAATGCGTAATTTAGCGCAAACACAAACACTCAAAATATTGCTGCATTATGCTAATAGCCATTTAAAAACCCTTAACAAGCGTTATGAGCTCACTGCAATTGCTGAGTCACTTGATATAGCCATTATCGACCGCGATATGGCCGATGAACAACGCTCGGTCAATACGCTATCTGGCGGTGAATCGTTTTTAGTGTCGTTGGCATTAGCACTGGGACTTGCCTCACTATCTTCGAACAAAGTGCAAATTAACTCGTTATTTGTTGACGAGGGCTTTGGAACACTAGATAGTGAAACACTCAGTATTGCCATGGACGCGCTAGATTCATTGCAAGCGCAAGGTAGAAAGGTCGGTGTAATTTCACATGTAAGTGAAATAAGCGAACGCGTTGCTACGCAAATTCATGTCGCTAAAAAACCGGGTGGATACTCCACCATAAACGTAATTTAAGGAGACAGCATGCCCACTTTCAAAGGCGAAGAAGCACAAGAATATGATAACCGCATTACCCGTTTAGTCCCAGGCTATGAGCTACTTCATCAACTAACCAATGCACAACTGCAAACCACGTTAAGCGACGATGCACACATTTTAGTGATTGGTGCCGGCACAGGTAAGGAAGTATTAGCATTAGCACAAATAAATCCTAAATGGCAGTTTACTGCCCAAGACACCTCCAGTGATATGCTCGATATTGCAAAACAGCGCTTTGCAGAGCAAGGTATTGATAGCCGTGTCACTATTGAATGTAGCCCAGTTGATAAAGTAAAAGCGAAAGCAGACGCCGTATTATGTTTACTGGTGATGCATTTTGTAGAAGATAACGGCGACAAAAAACAAATTCTTAAAAGCATTAAAACTAACCTTAAAAAAGGAGCGAATCTTTACATTGCTGATTTAATGCGCCCAGAAACAACATTTGAGCGTGAGTCACAATTAAACACCTGTGCTCAATTAGGCTTAACTGAAGCTGGCAAAACTCAAATGGGGCATAACCTCGAAAGAGAGTTTTACCCCCTAGATCGTATGCGCTTTAGTGAACTACTGAATGAATGTGGATTTGGTATTCCAAAGCTTTATTTTAAAGCACTTGGCTTTAGCGGTTACGTTGTATAAATTTTTGTCAAAAAAAAAGCTAATATCATAATGATATTAGCTTTATTGCTTAACACGAGTTTAAGCGGAGTGAGTGCGCTTTAAAGCCTACTCCCTCTATAATTAGATGCAAACGATGTTTTCAGCTTGCGGGCCTTTTTGACCTTGAGTAACAGTAAACTGTACACGTTGGCCTTCAGCTAATGTTTTAAAACCGTCGCCAGAGATAGCACTGAAATGTGCGAAAACGTCTGCGCCAGATTCTTGCTCGATAAAACCAAAACCTTTTGCTTCGTTAAACCATTTTACTGAACCAGTAGTTGTATTAGACATAATATGTATCCTAAAAATTAATTAAAGTGTGCCTGAAAAGAGGCGATTGAGCCGAAAAAATAGTTAACTTGAGGATATCGCGTAGGATTATTACTAAAACAACGGGGTACTAACAAATAAAACAAAACTTCTTTCAAACTTATAAATATTGATGGGTTAACACTAACCCATCAATTAAAACTATTTAGATGCAAACGATGTTTTCAGCTTGCGGGCCTTTTTGACCTTGCGTTACAGTAAACTGTACTTTTTGGCCTTCGGCTAATGTTTTGAAACCGTCGCCAGAGATAGCACTGAAATGTGCGAAAACGTCTGCGCCAGATTCTTGCTCAATAAAACCAAAACCTTTTGCTTCATTGAAAAATTTTACTGTACCAGTAGTTGTATTAGACATAATAATATCCTAAAAAAATAAATAAAAAATTTGCCTTAAAATAGGCGTTTAACAGGAAGAAAACAAACATTTAACTTGAGGATATCGCGAAGGATTATTACTAATAACAACGAGGTACTTACAAATAAACAGGGCTTTCTATCAACCCGATGGCAAGCAGAATAACAGCAATACACTTTATAACAAGCTTTATTTACACTTTATTTTTACCTATTTAGGCAAAGCCCGCTGCCATAGGCTTTGCAGCGTCATCGGCTTAACTTTTTAAAGTTCGTGTAAAACATAACCTGTTAAAAGTGCAAGTTACGCGCTCTTACAATATCTTTCATCACAATGGTTGAGGTTAAACGTTGTACACCCGGTAAGGCTGATAGCTTGTCATCGTAGAGTTGCTGAAACGCGGCTAAATCTTTAGTAACGACGTGTAATAAGTAATCAGGGGTGCCAAATAAGCGTTGTGCATTGGTGATCTGAGGGATAGCATCCACCGCTTGCTCTAATTTGCTTAACGACGCTTTATCACCTTCTTTAATAGTAATAAATACTAACGCAGAAAAGTTTAAACCCACTTTTTCAGGTGATATTTCTGTTCTGTAGCCAACAATTGCTTTGCTTTTCTCAAGCTCTTTTACACGACGATGACAAGGTGACACGCTTAGCCCAACACGATCAGCCAATTCAGAAAGGGTGAGCCTGCCATCAACTTGCAACTCAGCAAGAATTTTCCTATCTATGGTATCCATAGTTGATTATTTCCTAAAATGAACGCTTATGTCAGTAAAATACAGTAACTTTTACTCATCAGAAAGAAATAAAATAGCAGCTCACTTATTTTGGGTTTTAGCGCATGGATACGTATGGATATTAATATTATTTTTTCTTTTTGGCTGGTATCAATCTTGTTTGTACTTACCCCCGGTGCCGATTGGGCTTATACAATCAGTGCAGGTATAGCGGGTGATAAAATCATTCCTGCAGTAGCGGGGTTAATACTTGGGCATTTAATGGCCAGTTTAATAGTGGTGGTAGGTTTAGGCGCGTTATTAGCGTCGCATGCCATTTTTATAAAGCTGTTAACTTTATTTGGTGCTTTGTACATAATTTGGATTGCCGTATCACTGTACCGATTTCCTCCAATGCCTGCAGCCTATAACGATGGCCAAGAACACACCTCAGACACGCCCCTAAAGTGGATGAGAAAGGGCTTTATAATTAGTGGCTTGAATCCCAAAGTGATGCTGTTATTTTTAGCCTTATTGCCGCAGTTTGTTTTACCAACACTGTCATTTTCTATTACTGAACAATTGCTGGTACTTAGCATTATTCATTTAGTTGGCTGTGCGCTGGTATATTGGTTAATAGGGGTAAGTGCCAGAAAAATCCTCAGCAATAATCCGGCGCTCTCACTAAAATTTGGCCGTGCATCGGCCTGCATCCTATTTATTTTGGGCTCGCTCATGCTAGTTGATAGCGCTAACACACTGAGCGTAACACTTACCTAAAAAACGAAAGTGGCTCAGATTATTCGCAACTGAGCCACTAATTCACTCAAACGGGCAATTTTAATATTACTCAGCTGCCTATAATCAAAATAGGGGCATACAATAATATTCTGGCTTTTATCTATAGCAAACTCATCATCAAGCCAATCAAGTTGGGCGTTTAATTTACCTTGTTGTATCAAGTTTTTAGCGTGAGTTCGCCCTGCTATAATGTGCAATTGATTTTTATGCTCAGTGAGCACCGGCGCACTAAAGAGTAATGCAGTCCCGCTATGTTGCTGTAACAACAGCTCATCTCGATATGCTTGCCAACTCACTGCTTGTTTAGCAAATGAGTAATACTCGCTTGGCAGCGCAAATAACACTTTGGCGTACACATTAAAAACTTTTCGCCAGCCATTGCCACAGTGCTGGTTTATGCTATTTATTTGCCCACTAACTACAGGCTCTAGCTGCGCAAGTGTTTCAAAGTAAGGCATAGGGGGCGCTTTTGCTACATACACAGCAACACTGAATGAATTATCACCTAACCCTATTAACTGGCTGCTCACCTTAATTGCTCTTATTTTGCGCTAAAATACGATCAAGATTGTTAGCAAAGTTTTGTCTGTCACTTTGGCTTAATGGAGGCGGCCCACCACTCATTTCTACGCCACTTGAGCGCATAGTATCCATAAAATCGCGTACATTTAGTAATGAACGAATGTTTTCAGTGGTGTAAAGCTCACCGCGCGGATTAAGTGCTTGGCCGCCATTATCAATCACTTCACTTGCCAGTGGAATATCTCCTGTGATCACTAAATCGCCTTTTTCAATCCGTTTTACTATTTCATCATCAGCCACATCAAAGCCCGATGACACTTGTAGTCGGCTAATAAATTTTGACGGTGGGATGCGCATGGCATGATTTGCAACCAGTATAGTTTCTGTTTGCGTACGCTCTGCGGCTCTAAATAAAATTTCTTTTATTACCACCGGACAAGCGTCAGCATCAACCCAAATTTTCATGCTAAGTTCTTTAAATTGCTTTAGTATTAAAGCGATCCTATAGCAATTTCTAAAGAAAAGGAAACAACATGAAACTCGCTTTTAAAACCGCATTATTTATTACCACCGTGTTTTTACTCAGTGCCTGTACCAGCGCACCCGAAGGAATAACTCCTGTTAAAAACTTTGATTTAGAGAAATACCAAGGCAAGTGGTATGAAATAGCACGATTAGACCACTCTTTTGAACAAGGAATGGAGCAAGTAACAGCCACTTATTCAATTAACGATGATGGAACGGTAAAGGTATTAAACAAAGGGTTTATTAGTAAAGAACAAAAATGGGACGAAGCTGAAGGCTTAGCTAAATTTGTAGAAAACGCCGATACAGGGCATTTTAAAGTGTCATTTTTTGGCCCGTTTTATGGTGCCTATATTATTTTTGAGCTCGACCAACCTGATTATCAATATGCCTTTATTACCAGTTATAGCAAAGATTACTTATGGTTTTTATCGAGAACACCTACAGTGAGTAAAGAGCTCAAGCAGCACTTTTTAAGCCAAGTAAAAGCGCTTGGTTTTGCAACAGATGAGATTATTTGGGTAAATCAAAAATCGCTGTAAAGGGGGTTTACATGCCCCTAGGTTGTAATAAAACGTTCACCTTACTGTAAGGTAAACTAAATAAAGAGGGGCTATATTAGCCCTACTTGCAAAAGGAAAGGCAAGTACAAGACATAATGACAATCCCCCTTTTTTATTGGCAAGCCTGATGGCTTGCCATTTTTTTACCTCAATTTAGCCTATTCTTTGGGATCAGGTTTTTACTAACTAAAGCCCATTTAAACCAAAAAATAACGTACTCGTGGCTAATATCAATAATACAAGCAAGTTAAAAAGCTTAGTTAAATTGACTAAAAAACTATAAAAAATCATTATAATTAAAGCACTTAACGACATAAACCCGCAAAACTGTAGAGCGCCATAGCCGTGTAATTCGCTAACGCAAAGCAGCAAACTTAGTAAAATACTGATCCAAGCAACACTCAATAAAATTAAACGCTGCTGATCAGTAGGGCGCTTGTTAAAAACATCCTTAAAATGATTAAACTTAGCCAGTGCAAAGCAGTTAAAAGCCACCAAACATAAACTAAAAGGGAGCAATGCCATCATACTTTTTGCTCCTGAGTGTTTATCGGACTAGGTTTTTTAGCTTGCAGCGCAGTACGTAATTTTTCGGTTTGTAACAAAAACAGCAAACCAAACAGTAAAAAGAGACTATCAAACATAAATAAAGCCCACTGTTCATTACGTAAATAACTGATTATATTCCCTTGTGTTGTTAGCGCATTAACCACTGGCACACTAAAACAAGCAATGCTGTTTATGGCAGCCATAACACACCACTGCAACTTGTCACGCTTTACAAAAGCGATAATAAGTACACACAGCCAAGTTAAAAAGAAGGCAAGTATCTCTTTATCCGCGCGCTCCATTGCGCGTGTGCTGATTAATCGGTTTGCTAAAAAGAACGCAGACGTTGCCAAGGGCAATCCCATTAAAGTTCCTAAATTAAGCGCTTCGACGAGTTTTAAACCCCATGATGGCTGGGCATTTTTTTTCATTCGCTCCCGAATACGCTTCGCCCACATAATACAGCCCGTGGCTATCATTATGCAGCCAGCAATGCCGCCTAAAAAGTATAAAACACGTAATAATGGCTTTGCTAAACGCCCAGTGTGCATTGAATTTAGTGACTCATACAGCGCTTTACTGCCGGTGAGTTCATCATCAGTTTGAGCAACAAGCTCACCATTCGCTCCACTAAATATCAAACGCGGTGCTTGATCCCTTAATGTTTTTCCAGGACTGACCAAAACCATAATAGTCGCAGCGGCCTTATTCGGCTTATTTATAATCACCCGAGTTATATCAGCCTCTGGCCACTTAGTATAAACCTGATCCAAAACAGTATTGATAGGCACTAACGGTGCAGTGCCTTGCAACGACTCTGTTGCAGAACTACTTGGCGAAACATCATTAAAAAAGCCTCGTATTCCATCCTCATAAACGGTTTGCGCGGGGTAGGGGAAAATCATAAATATCAGGGTAATAATGCCCGTATAAGTAATCATTAAATGAAACGGTAAGGCAAATACCGAACTTAAATTATGCACATCTAACCAGCTACGGCTGCCTTTATTAGCTCTAAAAACAAACATATCTTTAAAAATACGTTTGTGAATAACGACGCCAGATATCAACGCAATGAGCATAAATAAACTAGCAAAACAGACAATCCAACGCGCCGTTTTTACATCAATATAATGCAAATCAAAATGCAAGCGATAAAAGAAATTCCCCCCACGGGTATCTACAAAGGGTGCTAAAGGCTGCATATTATTTGGATCTAAACGGGTATTTTCAAAAGAGGCTCTGCGCTGTCCAGGCTCTTTTGGTTTTGCATAACCATACGTTAAATACGGTATACGCTCCTCAGGAAGCGTTATACGCCAATTAGGCGCATTAGGTGCTTGCGCATTTAAATACTCAACACCCGACACAATTTGTTGCTTTTGCGCGCCAATACGATCTGCCTGCTGCTCAATATTATGGACACTTGGCTGATTCCATAAGCTCACTTCATCTCTAAAAAAGCTAATAGTGCCTGCAAAAAATATTAAATACAGTAACCAACACACGAGCAAACCCACCCATGTATGTAACCACGTCATTGAACGAAAAAAACTCCCTTTCATAACCATCCCTTCAATAGCGACAACACGACAAGTTGCGCTGCAATACTTAGTAAAATACTGATCCAAACAGTTTTTAATGAATGAATATAAAAGCTATAAATAAACACTAGGGCATAAATTAAAATACTCGCAGACACACTAAGCAAAACCGCGTCAACTTTAGGTACAGGCACTACTGTACTTAATAGCGACACACTAACGGCTGTAAAAAAATACCCGCCAACAATGGCAATAAAAAAACGCGATAAAACCGCTAATTCATAGCTAAAGCGTTGCATAAATTGCCATAACATAGAAAAAACGGGTTTGGGAAAGTCTAAAAGACGGTTGGAGGCCTGCATAAACTGCAAATTCCTTTTAAACATAGCTAAAAAAAGATGGCGATATTATAACGCCAACAAATACAAAAGATAGTAATTCTTATTTGTATTTGAATGCAGTAATAGGCATTTAATTGAGTTAGTTAAATAGTGATCTATATAAAGATTAAAAGTCAGCTATAAAATAACCTATCTAAGTAAATGCTTACTCTGGATGCGTTGCTGTTACCGGCTAAATACATAAAGACACAGTAAACACACGTCCGTGTATGAAATTAAAAGTTAAATAAAGCACTCTATTTAATAAGTTTTTCCATAGCCTTAACAGGTAATTTTGATATAAGAAGCTAATAATTAGAGACCTTTTAAGCTATAAATTTCTCTCAAATAACACTGGATCAGTATTTTACCAACAAGGCATAAAATACCGCTGGCATAAACCGATTTTTTACTAACTTATTACCAAAGAAAGCTAAAAAACAACCAAAACGATGAAAAAACAGGCTTGAAAAATTAAATCTTATACTTTTAAACCGACATGTTAGTAAAAATCTGATCTTTGATAAATGCAGTTTAATCCGTAATGATTTTAACTGGGAAGGTAACAATAGAGATACAACGCGTAAATCATGCTCAAAAAACAAACATTTCGCATAGATGTTGCAGTCACTTTATTTCACCGCTTAAGCACAGAGCGACTGCCATAAAAAACTACAAAGTGGTTATGAAAGATTAAAAATAGTTTATAAACATTCATATAGGCTCAACATCAATTAAGTCGCTTTGACTATGCCTTAAAATAACTCCCTCTAGCGTTAAAAAATAATTAACATCGGTGCTATTTTTCTTGTTGCATTTTGCTGGTCAAAATTAATAACTTCATACTAATTATCTCTTTTAAAAAGCCTTAATGTTAACAAAAGATTTCATTTTGATAACAATTGTGTTTAAATCCGAAACAATGGACTGAGATAACCCTCAAAACTAATTTGCACGGAAGTAAAAAAATAATAATTTTTAAAAATGGAAAAACTATGAATAAAAAAATCTTTGCTGCTTCCGCTTTGCTAGCAATTTCATCAACTTCTTTACTTGCATCTAACCAAACATTTCAAGCAAGTGTAAATGGTTGGACTGAGCCTACTTTTGCAGAAGATAGCCCACTGCACTTTGGTAAAATTCGCTTATCTACAAGCTCAACCTGTACGATGGATAATGCTGGCGTTGTATCGGGTGACTGTGATGCGTCAGATGCAAACATTCAATTAGGTGGAATTACTGTATCTGGTTTAGCGCCAAATTCAGCAATGAATATTACTGTATCTGGAAGCACAGGCACTAACTTAACTTTTGTTCCAGTAACAACGGCTACAGATGGCACAACCAGTGTAACAACTGCTGACAATGTTGCGTCTGCTTTCACTACTGATGCAAGTGCAACCGATATTACTGTTAGTGTATATGGTGATATGACAGTTGATTCTACACTGACAGCGGGCGCTGCTTACACTGTAGATTACACTGTAGATGTGTCTTTCCAATAAGACTATGAAAGCTGAGGCTAACTTACTAAGTTAGCCTCAGTTTATTTTTTGCGCAATTGCGCATTAAAAATAAAATGTGTGGAGCAACGCGCTCCACTTTTTATTATCATGTTGTTGAGTTGTCCCATGATTCTTAAACTTTTTTGTTGGGCCGCCCTTTGCCTAACTCTTTTACTACCTGAAATTTGTAGTGCCAACCTTGCGCTGTCTGAATACCGTTTATACTTTGATGGACGTACTAAAAATAATTCACTACTTATCAGAAATACCTCTAATAAAAATCTCGATTTTAAACTTGTTGTTACCCATAAAGATATGACCGAAGAAGGAGCACTTATAGATGTTAATCCGCAACAAGTTGAAGGACGCTCTGCCAAAAACATGCTACGGTTTTCTCCACGTCGCGGCACTATTGCCCCAAAAGGGATGCAAGCTATCAGAATGACCATTCGCAAAAAAGCTGAGCTTGCTGTAGGCGAATACAGGGCGGTGCTTAAAATCATAGCCTCTGAGTCACAAAACCCCGACATTGATGGAATAAGCATTAGACCTAAAGTTGCTTACAGCGTGCCTGTTATTGTTCGTCATGGCCAATTAGAGGCTGACTCAGAATTAATAAACCCGCAATTAATTACTCAAAATGGGCGTCCGACTCTAACATTTTGGCAAACACTCACAGGGAATCGCTCTGTGTATGGAAACTTTGAATTAGTCGATGAGAATAATGTAATGATTGGTGAAATAGCCAATGTGGCCGTTTATACCCCTTTATCACGTCGCAAGGTATACATCACTTTACAAGCCCCTGTGACAGGGCCTGTGACACTCAATTACAAAGAAAACGAGCTTTACGGCGGTAAAATCGAGTTAGCGATCCCTATTAATATCAAATAACAAATGCTACACATTAATGCCTTATACTATGGTATAACGGCTCGCTTGTTACTTTGTACATTACTGTTAATTGTACCCAAAGCAATCATCGCAAAGCAGTTACCGACTCTTTATCAATGGCCTATTGATGAGGAGTCTTTTGTGATTATAAATGTAAGAGTTAATGGCCGTTCTGTTGTCTCCGACTTAGAAGCTTACTACTCAAAATCAAATAAGTTGCTACTTCCCATAAGCGGCCTGAAATCGACCATGGGAATTAGCTTAAACGTGTCACAAAATACACTGTCTGCTAACGTTGACTCAAGTGAGCAGGTGCTGAATGCTGAGCTTTCCTCAACTTTAGCCCCCTCAGAAAATGTTTCATTGTGGGCTGTCGATGACTACGACCACTATGTTGATTTATCTGTTATAAATACACTTTTAAATACCGACTCGCGCTTTGATTACTCACTGATGCAGGTTTCATTTTCTAGTAACTTGCTTACTTATAATAACAACCAAGTAACGAGTGGTATTACAAAAAAAATTAAGTCCAAAGCACTGCAATACGACCACTTTATAGACGACCAATACCAAGCGCTAACCTACCCCGTGTCTGAATATTCGCTATCAGCAAGCTATAAATCGTCTAATAATCGTTATAAGGGACTACTCAGGCTTAATAGCTACTTTGACTTATTTCATCATCGAGCTGAACTACGATTCAACAAAAACGAAAACACCGCTAATACCTTTTTAAAAATAACTAAAGACTTTAACTTAAGTGAACAAGATCACTCACTGGCACGCATTCACTACCAATTGGGAGATATTCAATCTCAGTCAGATCAGCTTATTACTAGCTCAAACCAAGGCCGGGGATTTTATATTTCAAATGCTAACCCGCATTCGGCACAAAATTTTTCAACTATTACCATTGAAGAACCGGCACTACCGGGCTGGCAAGCAGAGCTGCATCGAAATGGCCAATTTATTGCCACGACTCAAGCTAACGACGAAAATTTGGTTCGATTTACCGATGTTGAAACTTTTTACGGCAATAATATCTTTGAAATTAAACTTTTTGGCTCACAGGGTGAGCAAATTACACGCACTCAAAAATATACAATAGGGCAAGACGCACTATCGCCCGGAAAAATAAGCTATCAGGTGGAGTTTTTAGAAACAGATAAAAGCTTTTTTAATCAATCCAGTAACTCCTCAACGGCGATGAGTAATGCCTTTAAAAGTAATCTCTCTTATGGCATTAGTGAGTTTATTACTTATGACGCTCAAATTACTCATTTGCAAACTGAACAAAATAACAGCAGCTACCTATCATCTGGGCTAAACACACTTACAGATCACGGCAGTTACCGTTTTTTAGCCACAAAACAACTCGATGCTGGCTATGCTTATTTTGCCGGTTTTAGAGGCCTACTTTCTAATAAACTTTATAACGATATTAATGTTAATGTTGAATACAGTGCCCTTAATAACTTTTCTAGCGCTTTATTTGTAGCACAAGAGAACTCACTCAAAAATAGGGTGTCACTGAGCCTCAATGGCCGCACTGATTTTTTTAACTCCCTTAACTGGAATATGAGATGGAACAATGAAGTACGTAAAAATACTAACACTAAAAATCGGTTCTCATTAGGCATCAATAAAAGTTATGTCGCAGGAACATGGTCAAGCCAACTATTTTATGATGACGATACCAATAACCTAATAAACCGGCTTTATTCTTCAATAGATATTGCCTCTTGGAAATGGACCAACACCTTAGATTGGCAGGCTAATAATGGCGCAGAACTCACTCGTTTGAGAAGTAGTTTACGCTGGCCACAAACACAAAGCACCTTTAATCAAACCCAGCTGACGTATCAGTCTAACTCTGCGGCAAGTACGCTTTTAAATCATCAATATACTTACCGCCATGAGATATTTAATATACAAGTATCAGGGCAAGTTGATAATCAAGGAGATTGGCGCTTATCTTTAGGTTTAAATGGCACATTTAGTTTTGATCATTTAGAAGCAGACTTTAACTTTGACACTCCTCGCTCATTAAATTCCGGGCAAATAGAAGTTAGTTCGTTCATAGATTGGAATGAAAATGAAATCTTTGACCAAGGCGATGAGCCAATTCAAGACGTTAATTTTACTGGCAACTACCTATGGCGAGATAAATACACCAATAATGACGGAAAGGTCTTGCTACCAAGCAGTTACGGTGGCCAGGTTTTAGATGTTAATTTACGCTCGTTGTCTAATCCTTACTTGCAGCCCTCTTTAGGAAAAATTAAAACATTGGCTCATAGAGGCGGACAAACCAAAGTAAATATTCCTTTAGTGGTCTACAACGAGGTTGAGGGGACTATTTATCTATCGAGCAATGAAAAGAGTAAACCTATCGCAGGACTCACGGTTGTACTTAAAGAAAAAGACGGCGAAAAGCATTATTCAACGGTCACTGAATATGATGGTTATTATTATTTCCCCAATGTTTCTCAAGGAAATTATATGCTTGAAATAGAAAAAAATGAGCAACTCTCAGAAAACATAACTATAAAAAATCTTCCTGAGCAGGTCATCACTGAAAAAAGCGGCGATACCATAATATTGCAAGATATTATTGTATACACAAATAACGCTGATACCTTAACTGAACAAGCTACAATAGCGGCTGAATCAAACCAACAAACACCTTATTTTGTGCAATTAGGCGTATTCAAAAAGTTTCAATCGGCACTTACTGTTGCGAATAAAATTGATAAAGCAGCCTATGCTTTGCAGTTATATAAGCATGAACGTCGTGATAGCTATTACCTCGTTGCAGGCCCATATAACAATGCAGCTAAAGCACAACAAACCATTAATGATGTTTATTCAATACCAGCGCTTCATGGTAGCTTTATGGTTGATGCAAGGCGATATGCCTCACCACAGTGGCGAAAAATAGGAGAGTGGAGCAATGTGGAAACCAAAAATACTGAGACTTATTTTTGCCAGTATGGTGCATATACCTCTAAAAAATCCGTTAACAAAAAACTGCTAAGAGAAAACCCATCACTGTTCATAGCAGAACGAGCAATAAAAGGTAAAGCCCACTATTTGATGCTGTCAGGACCTCATAATGCAAAGCAAACAGCTTGTGATACGCAAGTGATTAAACAAATAAAAGGGCTCACCACCGCGATAAAGAAACCTTGGCACAGCATTTTTACTATAAATCAGTAGTAAAGTACTGCGCCTGTGTTTTGCCATCACTGTTTAAATGCGACTCACATTTTATTTCACAACGCGCTCCCGCAGATTCAGCAACCCAAATCGATTGCGCGCTCTTTTTGATATAACACGCAGAATACAGAGCATCTTCTTTTTGCGCAGCAACAACAAAGCAACGCTGAAAATCACCCAAAGCTAATACTTTGATTGGATAAACTTGTTCTTGTGCAATTACACCAGCACTAAATGTTTGTGATGATTTAGCATAAACAGCATATGAAATAGCGAGCATACACACCAAAAACATTAAAATAGATATTTGTTTCATATAATTAAAGCGAATTAAAAAGCAATATAGTAAGTGTAGAATAAATTAGTTTTTATGTGTTTATTTAACAAATATTAGACTGTAAATAGCAATGACCGCTTGATTCACCACAAGTCAATGTACTGATGATATAATACATTTTTTGCAAAAAGAGCGGGGCACTATGTTAACTATTTCAAATACCGTAACCATAGATGAATGGGAAGTAGAGCTCAGCGCTATTCGCTCACAAGGTGCAGGCGGGCAAAATGTTAATAAAGTAGCCAGTGCTATACATTTACGCTTTGATATTAATCGCTCTAAATTACCTGACTTTTATAAAGAACGATTACTTGCTTTAAAAGATTCAAGGATCACCAAAGAAGGGGTATTGGTTATTAAAGCGCAAAGCCATCGCACCCAAGAGCTCAACAGGGAAGATGCATTAAAACGGCTAAAAGATTTAATTTTAAGCGCGACTAAAGTTAATAAAGCACGTCGTGCTACCAAACCTAGCCGTAACTCACAGCGTAAACGCATGGACAAAAAAACCAAACACGGCCAAACCAAAGCCCTACGCGGTAATATTAAGCTATAACTTTAGTAACCTGTACTGTGGTTAAGTATATAAAAAGGCTGCGGATGCAGCCTTTAATTTAATCATAAGTATGATGGCGGGTGACGCTAAATCGGTTGAGGATTCGATGCACTACATACACTGCACTTAAGCTTACTGTTACTGCAACAGCCACCGAGCTAAATCGATACATGGCGCTGTATATTAAATCTTGCCCTGGGCCTAACGACTGACCAAATAAAATGCCAAACGTGGTTAATACCCCAAACCCAACACCCGGTGGACCACCGCCTAAAATATGAAAACGACTGAATATAAAAGACAAAATCCATAATATAGCCACCGGAAAAAGCAAAACGTCAGTATGGTTATACAAAAACAATTGCGCAACTAAGGCAGCATTACAGCCTATCAGTGTACCAATAATACGTTGCCAACTTGCGGTGCCCGCAGCCTTAAAACACAACGAAAACAAAATTAAAATAGACGCCGCTTGCGCCGAAATTGAATCTTGTAAGTCAAGTACCTGAAAAACCACGAATGATAAAGTCGCAACGCTAGCGCATAGCAACACCTCGTGACGAATACTTTCTTTATCCTTGTGTGGCACAGCCCGCATGGGCCGCGCTGTCACATCAGGAAACAAACCATGCATCAAGAGCGCAATAATAATAGTAATAAAAATAGCCATACCATTACTTAAAATAAGCGGGTAAATGCTGCTTCCTTGATCAACATGGCTGGCAAAGTGCAACTGAATCGATAAACTCACCGCCCCCAAAGCACCAAATAAAAATGCTCCACCAGAGCTCATTAAGTAAAACAATATACAAAAGCTGGCAAAAATAATGAGCGTCATTAACACCGGCAAGTGTGAAAATAAGCCCTGTAAAATAAGCACTATAAACGCACTGTAGGCAGCACTGGCAACAAATTGATGGATCACGCCTTTGTTAATACTTGGCACTAAACCCAGTAATAACATAGGGTAAACTGTAAAAAATATTCCATTGGGCCAATTCATTAACTTGCACAAAGTAAAACCAATAGTGCAGCCGCCAGCAATCCGTAGCGCTTGGCGTAAACCATTTGAATCGAGTTGTGGCGCTTGGCTAACATGTTGTGTCATTACTCGCCCCACTAATAAATGTAATGTAACCAACTAATAAAGCGGATCTGTACTGATCCCAACCATTGACCTATAGCCGATTGTGGAAGTAACTGCACAGTGGCACGCGCACCACTGGGCATATTATTTATAAGCTGAGTGTTATTTGGCAGCACTAAATGAATACGTTGACGCTGAGCGTCACGAACCCAGCGGTTGCTGGTTTCGGTGGTGCTAAGTAATCCATTCGCACTAAGTTGCCCGTCACTAACACCTGCTTCGAAGGTTTCAATTTTAGCGTCGAATACTTCACCTGGTCGGCTGTCAAACACTACTTTTGCTAAACTGCCTGGCTGCATATTTAATAGTGACTTTTCACGAAAATCAGCCACTAAATCTGCTTTTCTTGCCACAATAGCAAGTAATGGCTTACCCGCAACAGCATAGGAACCCTCAAGTAACTGTAAATTAGCCACTACACCATCACTTAAAGCACGCACTTGCGTATAGGATAAGTTAAGCTCGGCTTGCGCTAACTGATTGGCCGCATGGCGCAGCGCTAAATTATTTTGCCCCGAGTCGCCTCGCGCCAAAACAGCTTCAGAAAGCTGTGCTTCAAAGGCGGCTAAATTAGATTGGCTTGCTGCAAAATTTGCACGAATGCTTTCAAGCTCTTGTTCCGAAATAGAGTTTTGTTTATAAAGCGTTTCGCCACGCTTTTTTAATAGCTGCTGCTCATGCAATTTAGCGTTAGCTGCACTTATTTGTGCCTCAAGCGCTTTTACATTGGTATCAAGGCGTTTATTTTGAAGTTTAGCATCGTCAAGGGCAAGCTGTGCTTGCTCAAGTGCTAGTTGGTAAGTATTTTTATCTATCTCAAATAATACATCACCCGCTTTAACCGCTTGGTTATTACTGACCAATACATCGGTAACACGGCCATTTATTTGCGGTGATATTTGCACAACCGGATGATAAACCCGTGCTTGTGGCGTAACCGGCAACCACACATCGGCAACAATATAATAAAAAAAGACAACAATAAAACCAACAAGCGAAACTTTAACGTAGCGGGCAAATTTTTGATCAGGTGTCATACTTATTTATCTCCAGATAAGCTTGCAATACAACGCCGCGCGTTTTCTTCCATTTGCACTAAACTATGCGCCATACCATCAAGTTGCTCAGTACTTAAACCGGCATATAAACGCTGTTTAATATCGCTTGTTAGCTCTTTTAAATGTTCTAATAACTTTATACCCTCATCGGTAAAGTACAATTTTTTACTGCGTTTATCGTGTTCATCAACTTGTCGAATAACCAGATTTTGCTGCTCTAATTGCTTAATGGTGCGCGTTAATGAGGGCATTTCAATACCTAAACTGGTCGCCAACGCTTGCTGTGTTGCCCCTAAAGGTAAATGATGTAAGTGGATCATTGCCGTCCAGCGCGACTGAGTTAAACCTAAGGGTTCAACCGCCAGTGTCACCGCTTCTCGACATAAACGGTGCACTCGGCCCATATTGCCGCATAAGGTTAAATCGAGTGTTTCATGAAAAGGAATAGTGCTACTCATAGGAACTCTTACTTGTGAATATCTAGCAAATTTTAGCATTAGTTAGCAGGCTAAGTAAATATTTGGTATTTTAACTTCACGTAAATAAGTATTATTTAGATAAATAGTGTACGGCAAGCTTATCTAAGAAAGTATAAAGCTTATTGTTCATTTCACTATAGTCGTGACTTAAGAGCTTTTCGGGATTTTCTACAAAGCGATGGTTTTGGGCATTGCTTAAATCATCGTTGGCAATGAGGAGGGTAACCACCTCGGTGGTCAATTCCATGTGGCATTGAAAACCAAATACTAAATCGCTATAAGCGACTATTTGCCTTGGACAACCTTCGCTATAGGCAATAATACTGGCTGTAGTAGTCAGCCCTGGCATATCGTTATGCCAATGCCCCACATTAAGCTCACTGCCAAAATGGCTAAATAACGGATGATTCAAACCTGCATCAGTGAGGGTAATAGCAAACTTACCAATTTCCTTTTCTGGACTAGGTTGATAAGCCGCGCCTAACGCTTCACCAATTAATTGCGACCCCAAACAAACGCCCAACACTACTTTGTTTGCCGTGATCGCACTGGCAATAAAGGCTTGTTCTTTTTTGCTATCAAAATAAGCGCATTCTGCAAGCGATGTAGCGGGCGATTGTGGCCCACCCATTACGATTAAAAAGTCTATATCATCAGCATGTTGCGGTAAGTTTTCAGCTAAATAAATACGGGTGTAAGACAACGTGTGACCATTCATTTTTGCCCAGGTTTCATAAGCGCCTGGCGCTTCAAAATGTTCATGAATAATAAAGTGAATGTGCATTATCGCTTCCTTAAAATATTATCTTTTTAATAAGTAATGGTCACCGGATATAAGTGACCTTGTAACAACCCCTAAAAGTTAAGTAAATTTGCTGGAGAGTATTGATCGGTTAGCACCTTAGTATCACTTGGCCAATCTTTACCATCTTTGGTGAAAAACATACGCTGGCTAATTGCCTTTATATCTACGTCATAAGGGGCAAGTAACGGAGCTAGCTGCGTCACCCGCTGCGCTATTTGTTGCTCTGTAGGGATATTGCTATAACCAGCCAAAATAATACGATTACTATTATTATTGGCTGTTACATTAATAAAATCGCCAAATACCGCATGATAGGTTGCCGACTCATGCTCATAGAGTTTACTTGATGAAAAAGTGTTAGCAGCCACAATTCCGCCTTCTGCTAATACGCTTTTTATCTCTTCAAAAAACTCTTTTGTGAGTAAGTGCTCAGGAATGTAATCGCCATTAAACGCATCTAAAATAATCCAATCAAATTGCTGTTTTTTAAGCGCCGCACGTTTAATAAAAATACGCCCATCTTGCACTTTAGCAGTTACGTTATCGGTTTCTATAAAGTTAAAATAATCGCGCGCCACTTTAATTACCGCAGGATCTATTTCTACATTTTCAATATGCGCACTCGGGTATAGCTCGTGAATCATATTAGAAAGCGTACCGCCACCTAAACCAATAATGAGCACATTTTTAGGGTTATCAATCAGTAACAAACTAGAAAAAGCCAGCTTAGTGTAGTTAAACACGAGTTTTTTAGGGTCGCTAATGTACATGCAACTTTGGCTGCTTTGTCGGGTTTTTTCATCAAACTTTAAACAGCGTAAATCGCCAGTTTCTTCAACGAGTAGATTTCGATACAAGGAGCGCTCTTTATGCACAACATTAGCTGCACTGTATGATGAAAGCAGTAGCGCCGTAATACAAACAAACAGGGATTTAAACTTAAGCATAAACGGCCTCTCGTACTTTAAGTTTGTCAAAGGTAATAGCAATTAGCCCAAGCGTGCCCAATACACCAGCAAAAGCTAAAATAATCGCGTTAACATCAAACGCCAGTACCATATAAAAAGAGGTAATAATGGTGCCCAGTGCGCTGCCTAAGGTACTTACAAAATAAAGGCCACCTGCTACTTGGCCGCTGCGCTCACTATTTGTGACCAGTAAACGTACGGAGTAGGGCGAGATCATGCCTAAAATAATGGTGGGTATAAAAAATAACGCGGTTGAGGCGAGTAACGAGCCATAGCGACTGTCTTCAATATGCGAAAAAATAAATGCCATAATTGGCTCAGCAAACAAAGCAATGGGTAGTACCATAATACTGGCAACTAAAAAGATTAACCCATATTTGGTCAACGAAGGATGACGAATAGACAGCTTACCCCCCAGTAAATACCCAAATGATAAGCTAAGCATAAATACAGTAATAATACTGCCCCAGATATGCACACTACTGCCAAAGTAAGGCGCTAAAATTCGCCCACCTAATAGCTCTATTCCCATAATACTAAAGCCACTACTAAAGGCTAAAAAGTAAATTAATGCATTTGTTTTTGTTAACATTATATTGTTCTTATTGTGTTATTTTTATCCATCTTAACGTGATAGCTGCATAGTCGCTAGTGTAAAAATTAGACGCACACATAGAGCGCAAAAAAACATTTTGTTATAAAGTAACACATGCTATAGTTTTGGTTATAATATAACGTTACTAAAAAGCATTTTATGAAGTACTCATTAATTTACTTAGCCTGCTTAAGTGCAAGCGCACAAAGCCTTGCCCAAAGTCAACCAATAGAGAAAATTGCGGTTACATATAAACAAGCTTACCGAGGCGATATTCCTCAAAAGCAAATGCCACAATCAATCGAAACCCTCGATAACGCGATACTTGATCAAAAAGGAATAACTCAATTACAAGATGCGCTGGATTTTTCTGCCAGTATTTCACGTAAAAATAACAGTGGCGCATTATGGGATAGCTTTTCGATTCGTGGATTATCGGGTAACGAAAACATGCCATCGGGTTACTTAATTAATGGTTTTAGCGGTGGGCGCGGATTCAGCGGCCCTCGTGATGTATCAAACATTGAGTACATTGAAGTATTAAAAGGCCCAGGCTCCGCACTTTATGGCCGCTCAGAGCCCGGCGGTACAGTTAATATCGTGACCAAAAAACCTCAGTTTGAGCAACAGGGTGAGCTAAAGCTCAGCTTAGGTAGTGATAATTTTAATCGCGTTGAAGGTGACTATACAAACGGCATTAACGATAACACTGCATTTAGAATAAATGGCGCATGGCAAGATAGCGACAGCTACCGCGATGACGTGTACACCCATAAAAAGGTGGTTACACCATCGATTTATCATCAAATAAACGCTTCAACCAGCATCACTTATGAATTTGAATACGTTGATTTAGCCCAGCTATTTGACCGTGGGGTTGTTGTACTTAATGATAATTTTAATACTGTCCCTAACTCGCGCTATTTAGGCAATCCAAACGATGGTGACACGCAAGTATATTCTCGTGGTCACCAAGTGACTTTAAATCATGATATAAACAATGAATGGTCACTCGTTGTAGGCGCAAACTACCGCAGCTCTTCACTAACTGGGTTTTCGTCTGATGCTGAACTTGCACCCTCGCGCCAATCATTATTCGATGATGGCCGCACACTTACCCGCCAACAGCGCTACCGCGATTATGAAGTTGATGATACCAGCCTTAAATTTGAGCTAAGCGGGCATTTTGATACCGCAGGCATTACCCATCATTTATTAATCGGAGCCGATGCATACAAATACGACTTACGCACTGGACTTTATCGTTATCGCGGCGGTAACGGCACCTACACAATTGATATTTATCAACCTAATTATAACGTTGCGCGTCCTGAAGTAGGTTTACTCTACGAAAACAACGAACAACAAGATGCTTATGGTATATACGTTCAAGATCAAATGGATCTGACTGATAAATTTAAGCTATTAGTTGGCCTTAGGTTTGATAGCGTAGATCAAGACATTTTAGAAACCAAAAGTGCTGTGCTTTCAAGTAGCTCACAGAGCCAAGTAAGCCCGCGAATAGGCTTAGTATACGAGCTAAACAACGCTGTAACCTTATACAGCAGTTACTCTGAAGGCTTTTTACCATTAAGTGGCACAGATGCAAGTGGCGACCCATTTGGCTTTGAATACAGTGACTCAATTGAAGTAGGCGCTAAATTTAGCTACCAAGGCATAGCGGGTACCCTGGCATTATTTGATGCCACTAAAAGTAATATGTTAGTAGCCGACCCTGTAAACGTTGGCTTTTCAGCGCCTATTGGTAAAGCAAACAGTAAAGGTGTTGAACTCGATTTAAGTACTTACATTACTGATGATACAAAGTTTAATTTATCTTACGCTTATATAGATGCCAGTACGGCAAACGACATAATAAATGCTGATTGGGGCGTGCCAATAAAAAAAGGCAGCCCATTAGTCAATGTACCTAAAAACAACTTAAACCTAACACTTAGCCATCAAACAGCCTTGCTTGGTAAAGAGCTTGAGCTAGGGGCTAGTTATCAGTACACCAGTGAACGATTAGGCGATGCCGCCGATTTAACATTTAACTTACCGAGTTATCAATTAGTTGGCATTTTTGGACAAGTAAATTTAACCGAGCGCACCAAGTTAAATATCAGTGTTAACAACATTTTTGATGAAGAATATGCCCAAAGTAGCTACAACGCATTATGGGTTTACCCAGGTGCGCCTACTCAATTTAAGATGTCATTGGCCTATCAATTCTAACAATTTCATAGTCCCGATTAGCTATTTTAACGTCTAGTTATTTATAGTTTTTCATCCAAAGCGTCTTAATGTAGTGGTTAAGGCGCTTTTTTTATTTTTTTGTATAATACATAGCCGCTGTTAACCCCCTTTACAGTCACTTTCATATCATAAAATAGCTGTTTGCATTATGACATTTTAGGTACGCTGTATTATAAAACATGTTATAAATATCACACTAAAATACAGCGACTCCGGTTAGATTTAAAGGACAAAAATAAATGGATACAAGCAGCAATAATAGCTCGTTAATTATTTTTCTTATTTCTGCATGTTTATTGTTACCATTCCTAGAAAGCATGCACGGGGGAGCGCTATGGGGGTTAAATTGGCACTCACCACGGCTTATGGATACATTAAGCCATAATCTACTTTATATAAAATTAGTGTTGGTAATTACGGGTTTAATACTGCTTTTCACCAAACCTAAAAAAATTAAAAGCATAATTAAAAATAAAATAGCCCAGTGGTTGTTCTATATCATTCTTACATTAGTCGGTGTAATACAAATTCCTTTTTTGTGTTTAGGGATTTTAGTCAATGGTTCTTCATTATCAACGCCTGATTATATTCACAAACAAAGCACGTTTACTGATCGTACTATTTATATTTACACCGCAGACCCTGGCGCGATGGGGAAAGCCTATCATTATGCGTATTTAAATTGCCCACTAGCATTTGGCCGTTATGAGCTAAAGCGAATTGCTAAACTCAATTGGATGCGCGAATATACGTTTTACATTGAAAAGAATAACCTGATAGTAATTGATAAAAATTCTGATAGTTTAACGCATACTTTTGATATGAGTGATGTAACCTGTTCGAGCTGATACCTCCTTTTTATAATTAGCTTAGGTTTCTCGTGTTGAATACGCATGTCATAAGTGCCTTTAGTAAACCAATATTGATTTAAACGCACTCTTTTGAAAATGTATGCATAGTGTTATTGAAATATATGAGCAGTACGAAAATTATAGGGACGTAAATCCCCTTTACACTATGGTGCAATACGCAGTGTTTTCTAGTGCTTTATATACCAATCAGCTTAGACATAAAAAAATTCAATCCGTTAAATTATTCAGATATTTATGCCGATTGGTATATATACAACTTTTAATATTAATTAAAACTGATAGCTTATCCGAGCCGAAACATTACGTCCTGGTTGGCTATATTGGCTAAAATCAGTACCTTTGGATTGACCAGCAATAAGTTCAAACGGTACGTACTCTTTATCGAGTAGGTTAAGTAAACCTACATTCATTTGCCATGCTTGCCACTGATAATTTGCATATAAATCAACAACACCATAACCGTTACCTTGTGTTGTTTTATTACCATTAGTATCACGTACTACATCAGACTGTGCCTTGGCTAAACGCCAAGCAGCGGTCCAATTAACATTGCCAAACTCAGTGCTTACTAATATAGAACCATTTAACGGGCTAATACTAGTAAGTGGCTGGTCAGAGTCTTTGTTTTCACCATCTACGTAAGCAACATTGGCTTCTAATAAAATATCGTCGGTAACATACATAGCAATACCAGCTTCTACACCGCTGATCTGGGTTTCGCTAATATTTTGATATTGGTAAAATGTTTTATTTACATTAGGAATATAAGTTGGTTCAACACCCGCGATTGTTGTTTCGATAAAGTCATCATAGGCAGCATAAAAAGTACTTAGATTTACACTAATATCGCTACTTGCGTATCTTAATCCGATCTCGAATGAGTCACTGCTTTCAGGGTCTAAATCTGCGTTTGGTAATATTTGATAAAATGGCTCAACACCATGGCTTTGATAAGCTTGGTCGTGTGGCGGTATTTTAAAGCCTCGAACATATTGCCCATACCAAGATAAATTATCGTCTACCTGATAAATCACACCCAGCTTTGGTGAAAACGCAGATTCGGTAATATCATCAAGTTCGGCGTCAGCGTATAGCGCATCTTTTTTTGCTTCAAGTGCATAATAATCGTAACGAATACCCGCAACTAACGACCAATCAGTCTCATTAAATTTAATACTGTCTTGCATATATACACCAACTAAAGAAGTATCGGCGCCAGGAAATGCTTTTTGTTTTTCATTCGTAAAATCAACAGTACCATCATTTAATACACGGGTTTTTAAGCGTGGTCGAGTAGTATCATATAAATCAATATCGATTCCATAAACAAATTCATGCTCGGTATTTTCTCCTTTAACTTCCTTACTAAATACCGCTTTTAAGCCTAAAATATCTTGCTCAAACCCGTAGTCATTATAATCGATGTAATTTCTAGCTGCGCTTATTTGGTCACTTTGTTGCTCGTATCGACTATAAGATAGTTGCCCATACCATTTATCAAATATAGCTGTTGCCATATCTGAATCATAATCGAGTGCAAATGAGATATTTGTGTCTTCGTCTTCGGTTTCTTGAATGGATGGAGTGATTACTTGTTCTGTCGTTTGATTAAAGTAATCTAAGGTATACTTAAGGGTGCGTTTTTCATCAAGCTTTTGCTCAACTTTAAACAGCAAAGCGTCCGAGCGGGCATCGTAACCTGGTAAATCTTCAACGTAGTTTTGTACTTCTTCACTATCGCGATGGCTATAAACAGCGCTAATAGCAAAGTCACCTAAATCTTTTGCTGCTGTAATATCAGCAGCAACCTGATTACTTTGGCCTTGATAACCTAACGCTACTTTTACCAAGCTTTGTTGATCCACTAAATAATCGCTCGGGTCTTTAGTTGTTATTACTACAATTCCCCCTAGTGCATCAGAACCATATAGCGATGATGCCGCCCCTTTTGCAACTTCAACTTGTTTAACACCCGCAACATCAAAGTAGTTTCGACCCACTAAATAACCGCCGCCGCCAGCGTAGCCATCGTTAGTGCGTCTTCCATCTTTAATAAAAACAACTCTGTTGCCACCAACACCTCGTACAGTTAATGTTTGCGCGCCTGCGCCACTGCCAGTACTTGAGATACTTGGATCGTATTTAAACATAGTTTGTAAATCTACAGCGAGTTGACGCTCAATATCTTGTTCGGTAATAACCGTTACTGAGCCAGTCACATCTTCAAGCTTTTGTTCAAAACGAGAACCACTAACCACAATATGATCGTCAATAACATTTTCGGCCAGTGTGCTACCAGAGCTAATTAACAAAGAGGCTAATGCTGTAAATTTAAAAGAAAAGGGATTCATCTCCACTCCAAATGATAATAGTTATTATTTACTTTTAAATGGTACAACTAACCCAAACCAAGATCAATTGATTATGATAATCATTTTCATTTAGATTAAAATGGTTATAATACTAAAAAATAAAATCGGAGTTTGTTATGAAGTACCTAATTTTTTTTCTGGCTTTAGCCACTCAATCAGCACTCGCTAAAGAGCGTGTGATCAGCGCTGGCGGTACATTAACTGAAATAATCTACGCACTAGAAAAGCAAAATAGTTTAGTAGCGGTTGACCAATCAAGTATGTATCCGCAACAAGCAACACAGTTGCCACAGGTAGGTTACTATCGAGATCTAGCCGCTGAGGGAGTGCTTTCAATGCGCCCAACTACGTTACTTGCACTTGAAGGTGCGGGAAGGGAGCAGGCACTCAAGCAAATAGAAGCGACCGGAGTGAAGGTTATTCACTATAAAAAACCGACTTCTGTAAATGAACTACTTGAACTAATTAAGCACCTTGGTAGTGATTTAGATGCAAACCTAAAAGCTCAAAATCTGATTACTAAAATAAAAAAATCGTTACCTACTAAAGCAAAAACACAGACCCACAACGCTTTGTTTTTACTTTCAGCTAATGAGCGTGGGCTCGTCGCAGCAGGACAAGAAACGGTGCCCAACTTGCTGTTTAATTATGCGGGCATTACCAATATAGCTGCTACGCATACAGGCTTTAAA
Organism: Pseudoalteromonas sp. 23_GOM-1509m; assembly: GCF_000518425.1. Classification (NCBI taxonomy): domain Bacteria; kingdom Pseudomonadati; phylum Pseudomonadota; class Gammaproteobacteria; order Alteromonadales; family Pseudoalteromonadaceae; genus Pseudoalteromonas; species Pseudoalteromonas sp. 23_GOM-1509m. The sequence goes on along the minus strand of NZ_JADO01000012.1, from coordinate 137,941 downwards.
GCAATTAACAGTGAAGTACTGGCTGTAAGTCAGCCCGATTTTTTAGTGGCGCCAGCGCATGTTGTGCAAAGCCTTGGTGGTAAAAAAGCCTTTTGTAAACAGCCTACACTTCGTTTATTAAAAGCAGCGCAAGAGTGTCAATTACTGGTCATGGACAGTTTACTTTCACTGGGCATGTCGCCGCGTATTGCAACTGCGATTCAAGCATTGCATGAGTATAAAACACGCTTATGAGCACGTTAACTTTGAATCGTTTTAACGCCATAACACTCAGTAATCCGCATAAGTGGATGCTATTAAGTTATGGCTGCATTTTTGCTTTAGCATTACTTAGCATAGGTTATGGAGCAGCAGGATGGGATTGGCGTTTAGCGATTGCATGGCTAGCTCCTGAACATTTTAGTCAATTTGATGCGCTACAAATCAATGTGGTTACACAAATACGCCTGCCTCGTTTTGTACTTGCAGTGATGGTGGGGTTAGTACTTGCACAAACAGGGGCTGCAACCCAAGCGCTGTGTCGTAACCCGCTTGCTGATCCCTCTATTATTGGTATAAGCGCAGGCGCTGCAATGGTCGCGGTTGCTTTTATCGCCCTTAGTGCACAATTTAATTTTAACGCCCAACACTACTTACCGTATGCCTCATTTTTGGGCGCACTATCAGTAACGTCGCTGGTATATTTAGTCTCAAAACAACAAAAACAAATTAATATAAATACGCTTATATTAGTCGGTGTCGCCATTAATGCATTGGCATTCGCTGTTATTGGATTATTAAGTTTTTATGCCGATGACAGCGCACTGCGGTTAATTAACTATTGGACCATGGGCTCATTAGGCGGTGCGAGCTGGGATAATATAAAACAGGCGAGTCCTTTGCTTTTACTGAGCCTTATCGGGCTATGGCGATTAAAAGAGCCAATGAATCTACTTCTTATCGGTGAATCACAAGCTCAATACTTAGGCGTCGATACCAGCAAGCTTAAATTATACGTCATTATATTAGTTGCATTGGGCGTAGGTGCGGTGGTTGCGCTAACAGGTTTAATTGGCTTTGTTGGTTTAGTTGTCCCTCACATCGCACGCCTCATGGTTGGGCCTCATTTACGAAATATGCTACCACTTTGTATGCTTTTAGGTGTCATTGTGTTGCTACTTTCAGATTGGTTGGCACGCTTGGTTGTTATGCCTGCGGAGCTGCCAATTGGCATTATAACGGCGTTACTTGGCGCTCCACTATTTATATATTTGATCATTAAAAATAAGCGAGATTGGTCATGATCACGTTTAACAACCTCAATATAGGCTTTAACACGCATCGTGTTTTAGAGGGTATTAGCGGCAATATCCAAGCAGGACAACTTGTCGCACTGATAGGCGAAAATGGCGCAGGTAAATCAACCTTACTGCATACTTTGGCAGGCATGCATCCCTTTGAGGGAGATATACTATTTAATACCAAGCCTTTGCATTCATTTTCTAAAGAGCAATTAGCTAGCAAGCGCGCTGTAATGATGCAAAGTAACCATGTTGGCTTTGATTTTAGTGTATTTGAACTCATTGCTATGGGTCGCTATCCCTATACAGAGTCTCTTAAAGCACAAGCCAATAAAGTTCAAAAATATGCCTCACTTATGGATTTAACCCATTACCTAACACGTCGAATGAGTGCGCTTTCGGGCGGCGAACAGCAGCGTGTTCATATGGCGCGCACATTAGCCCAGTTAGATGCTTTTACTGCGCAAACTGAGCCTAAATTAATGTTGCTCGATGAGCCAACATCAGCGCTAGATATGCGTCATCAACACACTTTACTTAGCTGTGTTAGAACCTTTGTAGAGCAAGGAAACAGCGCCATTATTGCTATACACGATCTTAATTTAGCAAGCCTTTATGCAACCAACGCTATTTTATTACACAACCAAAAAGTGCTGCAAAGCGGGTCTATAAATACCGTTTTAACAGCACAAAACTTACAACAAATGTACGCCATGAAATTGCACGTTAACCCTCATCCTTATAACGATGCGCCCATGGTTTTTTCTCAACGTCAGGAGTTTTCATGAGAGAGCAAGCATTAAACGACGCACGTACGCTCGTTTTTAAAACCCATGCCGGCGTAATGTCGACCATTTCAAATAATTTACGCGGCTATCCGTTTGGCTCTGTTACACCTTATATGTGTGACGAACAAGGTCGCATCTACTTTTTTATTAGTGACATAGCTCAGCACACCAAAAATTTAAAACAGGACTCACGCATGAGTCTGACTATTTTTGATGCCGCCGATTATGGCGATCAAAACGAACATGGGCGAGTAACACTTGTAGGTGATGGCTCTATTGTGACAAAGGATCGATGCGAAGTACTACTTGATAAATATATAGCTTTGTATCCTGAGGCTGCAGGCTATCGCAATGCGCATGATTTTCAGCTTTGGCAATTAGATGTAGTCCGTGTACGTTATATTGGCGGCTTTGGAAAAATATTTTGGCTTGAACAAAACGAATGGCAAGCTCAGCCTAAAAAGTGGGATGAAAGCCAGCAGCAAAGCATGATCACTCATATGAATGAAGATCATCAAGATGCCATGTCGCTGATATTAATGCAGCACTACAGCGTAGCTGATAACACCCCAATAATGAGCGGCCTACTACCCACAGGCTTTTATATACAAAGCCACAAGCGTAATTACTTTATTAATTTTGCGAACGAGTGCGATAGCCCAATAGCCGTGCGAAAAGCACTTGTAGCCTTAACAAATCAAGCACGAAACAGCTCAAACCAACTAGCAGAGACAGTATGAAAAAATTAATAGCCTTACTAAGTACTTCACTGCTACTGAGTACCAATGCTGCATATGCAGACGAATGCACACTAAATATAGATGCAAACGATATGATGCAGTTTTCAACTAAAACACTAAGCGCCCCTAAAAGCTGTAAACAAGTGACCGTAAAGCTTAGTCACACCGGTAAATTACCTGCCAATGTAATGGGTCATAACTGGGTACTATCTACGATTAAAACATGCAAGGTATTATCACAGATGGCAACGCAGCAGGGCTTAGCAACCACCACATAAAGCCTAATGATAGTCGCGTGATTGGTGCTACAGACATTATTGGCGGCGGCAAAACAACCGAAGTTACTTTTAAAACCAGCGGCTTAACCGCCGGAACCAATTACACTTTCTTTTGTTCTTTCCCTGGCCATTACGCCATGATGAAAGGCACATTTACGCTTAAGTAAATATTAAAAAGTGTATTACACAAACACAGTGCCAACCTATTATTGGCACTGTGTTTTCTCCCCTCGTTTGGCTAAAGCTTTAAATGCCGCTTGTTGATGTGCTTTTTGCACATAGCGAGCAGGCAAAGCGTTAACTTCTAATTGATAACCATTTTGCTCAGGTTGTACTTTTGATACTGGCGAAACCCATACAACATTAAGCTCTGGGGCAATTCGCTTAATTACCCGCGCTATGCCTTCACCATTTCTCACATGAAAGTCACCGGCTAAATGTATAACCTGCGTGCCCTTATTTTGACTAATATAGTTAACGATAGACTCAGCCATGGTTTCGTCCCAAGTAACTTGCGCGGCGTAAAGTTTTTCGTTTTTACTCGCCGTTCCATGATGCATAGATTGCATAAAGCGCTCTTTATAAAGGCTTGGAGAAATATCTATCTCTTTTGCAATAAAACTGCGCTGCTGTGCGTCGAGCTTATTAATATAATTAATACCTTGGCGACCAATACAGGTAACAATATGCTTAGGCGCATTAGCAGCTATTACATCGCTATTTTGCATCTTCGCCAATTCCACTAACACACGATAATCACTCTTATAATTAGGCCAAGCCTTAGTGTTATCAATTAAGTATTGTTCGCCAATTTTACTCTCAAGGTAAAGGTTTAGTGTTTGCTGATCAGCGCGGCTAAATTGCTCAAGCGATAAGGCAATAGGCTTATTTTTTGTGTTTAATTGCTGAAACAGCTCAGCCTGAAATAAGTGCACACCGGGGTGTGTATGCCACTCACCGACTAAAACAACATCGGCATTCAAAAGCGTGGACTCTGACAATATTGAATTAACTCGCTGGCCCTTTGCATTATAAAGCCCGTAATTATACAAGGATGAATTTTGAGATACTGATACTGTGTTTATACTGCAGCCTGATAATCCACTGAGTAAAAGAAGTGCTAAAAATGGGTTTTTCATATCGGTTTTTATAAAAATAAGAATCAAAACAATGACATTAGTATACACAACAAACTGCTTCAAACCCATAAATACAAATAAAAACAATTATCATTTGATGTTTAGGGGTTTCTGTTTTACAGTCTTAAAAAATAAACAGATATGGAACGCCCCATGGCCTTACCTTTTTTATGTGCTCGACACAAACAACATGTTTTATGTCAACCAGAGCAAGCAATTATAGATATTCAAAATGCGCAGTTAAGTGGCGAAGCGCTGTTTAAACGATACCAATTTGCACAAGCATTGCCGTATTTGGGGTGTGCACTTGAAAGTGCGTCCTTATTAGCTCAAATGTATAATTGTGCAAATAATCAGCAAATCATACAAATTACCTCTCTTACAGAGCGCCTTTATTCCACACTTCACTTTTTAGGCGAACAAAGTGCTGCGCACAATGCACTCATACAATCTATTAATCTGTTAAACGAGATATTGTATAGTGACGATGAATATCATGACTTAGCGCTTTCATGCATTACACAGCTAAAAAATTTGGCATTGCAACATCCTCCACATCTTACTAAGCACTAATTTTTATGACGATAAGCAACGCGCTAAACACAATTGGGTTAATTTTATATATTAATAATGGCTAACATATCTTCTTCGTCTTCATCTAGGCCAACTTCTTCAAACCCAAAACTTGAATAAAAATCTTTAGCAACAGGGTTTTGCGGGTTATAACAAATCTCGATTTGTTCAAGCTTAGAAGTCATTTTAATCTCTGCAATTGCCATGGTCAGTGCTTGGCGGCCAATACCTTTATTTTGATGATGTTCATCTACCATAAAACGCCAAATAGAAACTTTTGTAGGGGTTTCTTGCACCCACATAAAAAAGCCTACAGGCTCATTATTTTGGTAAATAGCTTTACAGGTATGCCCAACATTATAATGAGACTCAACAAGCGACCACATATTACACGCTACATATTCTTGTTGCGCTTCGGTAACGTCTAAATCGCATACCTCTTCGTAATTAGCAGAGGTGATATCTTCCAATAAAATGTTCATTATTGTCCTTAATTTCAAACATGGAGTTATAAGTAGTTTTGTTTTATCACGTTATCAGCACTAATACATCTAGGCAATGTATTCTTTTTAGGCACAAAAAAGCCGCAGTAATAAATACTGCGGCTTTGTTTACATAACACGTGTAATTCTTTATTGATAACAAACAATAGTACTGTGCTTTTGAAGCTTTTCAGAATTGTTATGCTCTTAAGCTGGTGTTACTATTATCGAAACGGATTTTTAATTATCAATAAATGGAATTAAGGTTATGGCTATTCAATTAGCAAACTACGAAATTAATATACGCTCATTTCACCCTGAAAAAGACTTTGGCTGGTCTGGACTAATGTTTGAAGGAGATAATCGAGGGTTTTCGCTAAAACCTAGTGGTATTAAACCTACGACCTCAAGGATTTGGCATCGTCTACGGCTTTCTACAAAAAATAGTAAAATTAGTTCTATTGATACAATATCAGATCCATCAAAAGCACCGTGGGAAGATAAGAAAAGAATATATTCTGGTAACCTTGCACCAAAAGGGCGTGTTACCCTCAAAGAAAAACCTCCAACTAATAATAGTATTTATCAGTATCAGTTAGACGGCCAATACGGAGGAGTTAATCACGCAATGCCAGGTTCTCCTCAGATGCAAGAAAGATTAGACTTTTCATACGTGCCAACTTTAAATGTTAAGTATAAAATTATTATAGACATTGATACTGTTAGCGGTCACATGGATATAGTTACTTATATCACTGGCGATGCTTTTCCTAATTGTGAAGCATTTATTGTTGGTCCTGGTGGGCAATCTATCTCCCTTGGTATACATGTTCGCAAAGGTGCGCCACCACTAAGCTTATCTCTTAATGCTGATTACCCAATGATTGTAAGCGCACTCCGTTTGCCTCTCAACAATAATGGTAGTTTTAAAGGGACCGTAGGCGATGAACTATTTAGACAGGCAAATAAATACCCCAAATTAAGCTTTCATAAAATAGCGGATTGGAATTATCGTTTCACTTCTATTCCAGCAAATAGCGGTCATTGTATGCTGCTTGAAAAAGCGAGTTTAGAAAACTGTTTTAATGGCTTACTTAAGTAAAAAGGCGACTCGATGAAACCCATCTTTAAAGCACACTTTTTAAAAATATTGTTTTTTGGTTCAATGATATCGTTATTATCAGCCTGTACAGAGGTAAAAAAAAGTGAACCCGTAATTTACCTTATACCTGAAAATTATGTTGGTTCTCTATACATAATATTTAATGCACCAAACGGGCATCCACCGAAATACGAAGACGGCTCTCGGGTATATGAAATACCACCATCAGGTATACTCGTTACACAAATGGATGCCAACGAGGGCTGGATTGAAAACAATCAAATACAATACTTTGAAGTGAGTAATGCGAATGAAAGAACACCCATAAGCGAAGACTCTTCATTAAAAGATAAAGATACTACAGACGATGGAGAAACAAGAACTGTGTATGTGGGTGGCCTAGGTGAATCGGGTCCAATATATGGCTGTACTGTGATTAATCAAAATTTTACGGTTGGTACAGACGCAGAACAGACCGACAGGAAAAATTTATTCAGTATATACGATGCTATTAAGCGCAAAAATATAGATGAAAAACTTTTCAAAGGTATGTGTAAGAATAGTAAAGATGTTACATCACCCCAATAATAAAATGTAGTTACTTTTTCAAAATGCCAATATCCGGCGTATTACTTAGCTAATTAGTAAAGCTATTCAAATAAAAAAGCCGCAGTATAAATACTGCGGCCTTTGTTTTTAGCTAAACTTTTTTAGACTAGCTAAGTTTAATAAGCACCAGCGCTGTATATAAGCTCGTAACTGTGGCTGTAAATCTCAAGGATGTTACCAAACGGGTCTTCCATGTAGATCATGCGGTACGGCTTTTCGCCAGGGTAGTAGTAACGTGGCTCTGGCATACGTTTTTTACCACCTGCAGCAACAATACGATCCGCTAAGCCTTCTACATCTGGGTCTTGTACACAGAAGTGGAAGATACCGGTTTTCCAGTATTCAAAGTTGTCTTTAGGGTTTTCTTGGTCTTTAAATTCAAAAATTTCTACACCAATACGATCGCCTGTTGAAAGGTGCGCTATTTTAAATTTTTCCCAATTTGGACCAAATACATCGGTACACATTTCGCCAATTGGGCTGTTATCTTCAGTGATCACGGTAGGCTCCATTATGGTGTACCAGCCCATCACTTTAGTGTAAAACTCTACGGCTTTTTCAACATCCGGTACTGAAATACCAATGTGCGAAAAACTACGTGGATATGTATGACTCATAATAAATACTCCTACTTAACTATGTTTAGTTGATGGAGTTAGTTTACGAATTGACCAACATTAAGTAAAATTATCATTAATCATCATTTTGAGTATATTTTGTAATGATAAATCCTACATGGCTAAATACATTTTGTACTTTAGTTGAGGTAAACCATTTTACCCAAACCGCCGAGCGCCTTTATATGACCCAGTCAGGCGTAAGCCAACATATAAAAAAGTTAGAGCAGCAAGTAGATTGCGCCTTGCTTGAGCGCCACGGTAAACAATTTACCCTTACCGTTCAGGGTCAAAATTTATATCAGCAGGGTAGTCAGTTACTCAAAGAATGGCAGTTTTTAGAGCAGCAATTAAAAGATGATTCACCGTACAGCGGTTTAGTTAAAATACAGTCGCCTGGCAGTTGCGGGCTGCAGTTTTACAATCAACTATTAGCACTGCAAGTAGAGCACAAGGAGCTAATTATAGATTACCGCTTTGCTCCAAATACCAGTGTTGAACAAGCAGTGGCAAACCATAGTGCCGATATTGGCTTTTTAACTCAAGCGCCTGCCCTTAGCGAAGTAACCAGCCATAAAATAGGCCAAGAGCCTTTACTATTGGTAACACCGGCCGCAATAAAAAGCCCAACATGGAGCGCATTAAATGAACTGGGCTTTATTAGCCACCCCGATGCAAAACATCATGCACAGCTTTTACTTAGCGAAAACTACAGTGAATTTGAACATGTTGATCAAATTAAGCAAACGGGGTTTTCTAACCAAATAAGTTTAATACTGGAACCGGTAAGTTTAGGGCTGGGTTTTACGGTTTTACCAGCACACGCAGTAAGTGCTTTTAATAAACCTGCGCTTATTAAAACGCATCATTTAACAAATCCAATTAGCGAAAATATTTATGTGTGCCATCACCGAAATAGGCCGTTAGCAAAGCGTATGCATAGCGTTATTGACGCAATAAAAGCAAGCTAGGGCACCCAAATCAGCGCCCGTAAAGCCCCTTTACAGCTTAAGCTGTACGTTTGGTTTTTTGCGTAATATCTATGAAGCTTTGTTTGCTTTTTAAATAAACCTTGTGCACAGCAAAAGTCAGTAAAGTCATCAGTACCATCATACATAGTGTCGGCCAAAGGCTGAGGGTATGATAACCAAGCGCCCCCATAAACCAGCAAATAAGTACCCATTGAATAACATATAGCGCGGTTACATGTTTACTGGCATATAAAAGAGCACGTGTAATGGGGCCATTATATTTATCAGCAAAAATAAACTGTATAGCCGCTAGTGCACATAAATTTAAGCCAATTAAATAGCTAATACCGCCGCCATTTAAATGGAAAAAGTTGCCAAACTGACCTTTAAAATCAATGGCTAACCATATGCCGCCAATAACTAGTAAAGCAGCACCAAATTGTGCACATACTTTATATAAGTAATCTGCATTCTGTTGGTTACTAAGGTATAAACGACCAAGTACATACCCCGTTAATATCGCACTTACCCAAGGAAATACCGGAAAATACACCTGATAGTTATTAGCGAAAAACAAATCACTAATATAAGGTGAAAGCGTAAATTGCTGCCCCCTTACAAACTGGCTCAAAACTGCAATTGCAATGGCTAAAACCGCAATCCATGTTGTTTTCCAACGGGCAATATTAAGTGCCCCAAACAGCAATAAGCTAACTCCAGCCAGTTGTAAAATATCACCTGTTAACACCATAAATTGTAACTGCCCAGCACTGAGTGGGCTTTGCCAGCCATAAGCATTTATAAACGCCTCGGGCATGGTATTAAATACTTCAATAGGTAGCCAAAACTTAGCCACATTCATTAAATAGGCAAGCAGTAAAAGCTGTAAACCTCGCTTAATTAAAAGTAAGGGTGTTTGCCTACGCGAAAGTGCCATAGACAGTCCCATTGCCACCAAAAACGAGGCGGTGCCTTTGCCAAGTATATGCACAACCGTACCAAATGCGCTTTCACTTTGAAGCGCTGTGGTGGCATACATCCATAAGGTATGCACAATAATCATAATGAAAACGCTCGCACCACGCGCAAGATCAATCGTTTTAAGACGTTGGTTCATTGGTTTTAATGTCCTTTTTAGGGCAGGTTTGGCATTTGCTGTAACCTGCTAAATAATAGCGGCAACAGGTTAAACGCTGGGGTTTTTCAGTAAATGGCGCATCAAGGCTAAAGTGCTCACAAATAAGGGTGTGCAGCTGACGATGGCAATTATTGATATGTAAAGTGGTAGCAAGGGCTAAGCTATGAGCTCGCTCAATAGCGCTACTTAACGAATCGAGTAATAACCGTGCTTGTTCTTTTTTACCCAGCGCATAGTCGGTATTTACCCATTCACCAACTTGGCTTATAAAATGAGTAAACGCTTGGATTTGCTCAGTTTTACTTACTAACACGCCATTATTTAGGTTAAACCCACGACAATAAGCGCCATTTAGCGCTAACGGCATGTTAATGGGATCAGCCGTACTTTGCTTGCAAGCAAACCAATAGCAATAAGCGTAAATAGCTTGCCAGCAAAGCTGCAAATACAAATGCCGACTAATAAATTGCTTAGGCGCAGTAGGATACTGCGCCTTACAACGAACTGTTAAAGCGCGCACTAATAATAAGCTCGGTTTAAAAGTTCGTTGTACGGGTTGATGGCAATATAAAAACTGCGCAAGGGTAATCGGTTTAGCCATACAGCTTTGCCGATACGGGGTTGTTTAAGTTACCAGCAAACTGCAAACTACCTGCCGGATCGGTTAAATCAACCATTTGCTCATTATTACCCAGCTGTAAGCGGTTTAAACAAGAGTGAGCAAACTCATCACTAAAAAAGTCATACTCTTTAAATCGCTCATTTAAAGCAGGATTAGCATGTTGATATGCTTTAACACTTTGGGTAACACACTGCCAAAAGTCATGCTCTGTAATACGCTCTTCTCGCACTAGAATTGCTACTAAGTATCTAAAGAAACAGTCAAATACATCGGTAAATATACTTAACAGCTCAAGCTCTTTAGGCATAGAAACATGAATACGTTCAACCCCTGCAGGCAATACTTCAGCGCTATTAAGTAAGGCAACCTCTTCACCTATGTCTTTCATATATGCGCCCACTGGCACCGAATTTTTAAGCTTTAAAATGAGGTTTTCACCGTGGGGCATAAACACTAATTTATGCGCGTAAAAGCAATGTACTAGCGGAATTAAATAGGCATTAAAGTACGCATGTAACCACTGCTGCGTGCTCAAACCACTTTGCGTTATCCATTCGCCCACTAAACTTTGGCCATTATTATCTAAGTGTAATAACGCTGCCATGGTGGTCAGTTGTTCATCACTATTTAAATTGTGATTTGGGTTTTCTCGCCATAAACAGGCAAACATTTTACGATAGGGTGTATCTCCTAGCGCGTGTTGCTCAAACGTATGATGGGCATAACCTAAGGTGGCGTATTCTCTAAGCGCTGTAAAATTAGCGCCTGCGAGTTGTTGATCTTGGCTAACCTTAGCAAATACCCAATCGTTAATGGCAGGAGTCACCGCCATGTAAGCACGCGATAGGCCACGCATAAATCCCATATTTAAAATCGACAACGCCACTTTTAAATACGGTTTATGCGGGTGCGAGCAGTTATATAAGGTCCGAATTGATTGTTGCGCTTGATATAAATCGTCACCTTCACCTAAATACACTAATCGCTGATTTGCCAACTCATTTGCAAATACCACACTCAATTTGTGTTGGTACTGCCAAGGGTGAGCAGGAATGAGTAAGTAATCATCGGGGTTAAGGTTTTGAGCTTTTAGCGCTTTGTTAAACGCATCTCGGGTGGTTAAATCTAGCTCATCACTTATATGGCTTGGATAATCAGCAAAGTATTCACTATGGGCAAAGTCGCATACCCCTTTATGCGCTGCTAACCACAGTATTTTAAACGGTTTGCCTACTTCTGGCGCATAACGTAAAAAGTCAGCTTTACTAAAACCAATGCGGCCATTATTAGCCACAAACGCAGGGTGACCTTCACTCATTGCAGCTTCTATTTTTTGCAGCCCTAAATTAGCTAACTGCGCCGCTGTTAACGTGTTATTTTCACGTTTAAAGCACGCACTGGCTAAAGTAGCATTTAGCTCTTCAAGGTAGGTGGCAAGGCGCTTACCCGTTAAACCTAGCGCAGGCCCTTGCATACTGAAAAAGTGCAACACATCTAGCGGCTGCAGCTCTTCGTTAAGGTTGTAAAAGCATAGGCTTGGCTCATCTATATCTATATGATTCAGTGCCATAGCACGGCCATTAAAAATAAAGTAACCGCCTTCAACATTCACTTTAAAGCCTTGCTTTGTTGTCTCTGCGGCCAATAAACGCTCGTGCACAAGCTCGGTGAGTGCTTTAGCTTGTAAATGCCGATTTGCCCATTGCCAATGTGGCTGTATCACGTAATCAGTTTGCAAAGGTGCTAACGAATCAGTAAATAGTTGGCTGTGCCTATCAAAGGCTGCTTTATTACAAAAGCCTAAATAAGCGGCTTTTTCGCCTAGTTGAATTTGCTGGGTGTGCACAAATCCCAAACGTTTATTTAAAGTATGAATTTTATTATTTGCAATGTCGGGCTCAACCACAACACGGGCGGCACTGTTTTGAGTAAAAATACTTTGCAGCACGCACTGCATCATTTCAAAACTAAAATGGCGCTTAGGTGCCGTGTTAGGCGCTAATAAAATATGCATACCCACATCATTAGGTTCAACCTCGTACGCCGCTTTCATTAAGCTTTCGTGCTCTGGGCTATAAAGCTCAACTAAAGCCAATAGGTTATTATTTTGCTCGATCACGTATGCCTGATGATGAGGCGTAACAAAAATATCTTGATACGCTTTAGTTATTTGTTGCTCGGTTTGCTGCTGCATCCCCCAAAAGTGCGCATACGGTTGCTTAAGCCAATCGCAAACAGTTGGCATATCTGTTTGTTGTAATAACCGCATCGTCACTTTACCGGTATGCTGTAGGGTGGTTACAAAAGATGAAAAATACATAAAAACTCCAATAAATCTTAAAAACTAAGACGCTGAACGCGCAGTTCGAGCAACAGCCTTAACCCGCCAAAGCAAAATAAAGGCAAGGCTTGCAAAGCCAATAGCAGCAAAGTAAAACACAACCGTTGTTGAAAGATGCTCTACGCTCATACCCACTAGTAACGACGCTAAAATAACCCCGATGTTTTGAGCAATGTGCACTTTGGCAAAGTCGCTGCCGTAATGTGCAGGCTCACTTTTGGCAAATAGCATTACTTCTAGCAGTACCATCACTTGAAATAGCGCAAAACCATATAAAACACGTGATAAAATCACTAACCCCACCGACTCCTGCGCTTGTAAATAAAGCCCAAGCGCGCCCAAAATAAGTGCACATAACAAAGTGCTCGTGCGGCTTAATGTTGGAAGTGGTAAATGCTGCCTGAAATGGTTAAAAACCAGCATAACAAGCGCAGCAAAAGCAGGAATGGCGTATACAACAGCGCTTTGCAACGTGCTGCTTTGTGCGTTTAATGCTTGCCAATGAGTAGTAAAGAAGGGGCGAATTAAAAACGCGCTAAAATAAACCACCACACTTAAAAAGCAAAATTGCCAAATAAAATAGGGAATACGTTCTCGCGGTTTTTCAGTCGCTATTGCTTGCTGATAAATACCTGTTTTTAATGAATACATTAAGTAGGCGCATAATAAAACCTGAACTAGGTCACCGGCACTACTGAGTAATAACGCATAGCGTGGCTCTGCTAAACTAAAGAAGTAACCACCAATTAAAGCACCACCAATCGCACCAAAATGCATCAATACAGAAAACAAACCAATAATAGATAAATGCTTAGTTTGTTGCTCTAATCGCAGTGCAAATGGGTATATAAGTAGGTAGCTTGCCTTTAGCACCAACATAAGTTGGTAGTAAATCCAAAACTCCCACACATTGGTCGCAAAGTAGCAAAGCAGGCCAAAACCAGCGGCTACTACTTGGGTTACTAACCACAAAGCCAACTCATTGTATTTTTTAGCGACCTTAGCCCATAGTGGTAAAGCCAGCATTACAGTAATACAACAGTTAGCCACAAAGAGGCCGATTAACGTGGCGTTACTAATAGCAAATTCACTAGCAAAAAATTGCGGATAAAACGGTAGCAACAAGGTATCGCATACCACCGAAATAACCGTCAGCAAAATTAGCGCTAAACGAAGACTCATGCGGCGCTACTCTGCTGTTGTGCTGATAGGGTTACATCACTTAAATCAAAGTTTTGAAAAGCAATTTTTTGCTCAACCTGATAAGGCGAATAACCTAAAATTTCACGTAAAATAATACTATTACGGTAGCAAGCCATACCTAAATCTGGAGTTACAAAACCATGAGTATGCTGCTCGGCATTTTGTACAAAAATACGTTTTTGTTCGCTATCTACCGCATATTCACGACTCACTAAATAACGACCTTGCTCATCTTCGGGTAATTGGTGGGCAATATTATTTAAAAAAGCAGGGCGCTGATATTTAAAGCCTGTAGCACAAATTAAAAAGTCGGTTTCTATTGAAAAGGGCTGCTCAAGCTCCTGATGATAAAACTCAGTCAGTAAACGCTTACCTGCTTTTTGAGTACCTGTTAGCCTGCTGTTAGTTTTAAATGTAGTAGAAATTGGCCCATCAAGACTTTGCGCGTAGAGGGTGTCGAAAATGTCGTTAATTAAATCGCCATTAATGCCTTTAAATAGATTTTTTTGGTTTTGATTGAGCCAATCTCGCTGCTCAGTTTTTAAATTATAAAAGTAATCTACATACTCAGGAGAGGTCATTTCAAGGGTGAGCTTAGTATACTCAAGCGGAAAATAGCGCGGTGAACGTGCTATCCAATCTAACTGCAAGCCTTGCGGTACTGCTTGCTGCAATAAAGTGTGGTAAATTTCTGCTGCACTTTGCCCAGCCCCTACCACAGTAACCCGTTTAGCTGCCTTTAATTCATCAAGCCGATGACAAAAATCGCTACTGTGCATTACGTTATTTGAGTTACTTTGCACAGCGCAATCAGGAATATACGGTGCAGGCCCTGTGCCCAAAACAATATGGCGAGTCACATAATGTTGCATACCATTGGGGGTGTTACAGCTAACGGTATAACACTCACTTTGCGGGCAAAACTCAACGTGAGTGACTGTTTGTTCAAAGTTAACATTTGAAAGCTGCGAGCAAACCCATTGGCAATATAAGTTGTATTCACGGCGCAATAAAAAAAAGCTTTCGCGAATATAAAACGGGTATAACCGATTATTCAATTTGGCATAATTTAAAAAGCTATATTGGCTGGTTGGATCTGCCATGGTTACTAAATCCGACATAAACGGAGTTTGTAATGTAACGCCCTCCAGCATCATTCCAGGGTGCCAATCAAACTCACTGCGCTGCTCCAAAAACAGGCTTTTTACATCTTCGAGCGGTTCACTTAAACACGCTAAAGATAAGTTAAATGGCCCAAGGCCAATAGCGATAAAATCGTAAGGTTGATTATCCATTATGCAATTTCCCTATAAGTTTGCCATGCAATGTGGCTAATTTTCTCAATAACAGCGCGTACATCTGTTAATTGGCACTGCGCATTAAGCAATGTAAATTTAAGATAATGGCGGCCACTTATTTTTGTACGGGCAACCATGGCTTCACCGGTTTGTAAAAACGTTTGTCGTACATGCAGGTTTAAAGAGTCGAGTAAATCAAGGTCATGTTTTAAATCATCAGGAGCAAATCTAAATACTAAGGCACTAAGCTCGGGGTAATTTACTACTTCAAAGTCGGGATGGTCGTTAAGTACAATATGCGTTTGGCGCGCAAGACCAATAACTTTATCGAACGCGCGACCAAGCGGCGCTTCTCCAGTGGTGCGCAGTGTTAGCCATAACTTTAAGGCATCAAAACGGCGAGTGGTTTGTAGGCTTTTATCAACCAAATTAGGCGTGCCATTTCCCGCCTCTGCTAATGGGTTTAAATAATCGGCATATAAAGTAATGTGGCTAAAATGGCGTTTATCGCTTAATAAAAAGGCACTACAACTAACCGGTTGCATAAATGATTTGTGATAATCAATCGTTATTGAATCAACCAACTCAATGCCATTAAGCGCATTGCGGTGGTGCTCGCTCACCAACAAACCGCCACCATACGCGCCATCTACGTGGCACCATAGCTGCTCTTCTTTAGCTAGCATGGCAATATTATGGATTGGATCGATAGAGCCAAAATCGGTTGTGCCTGCGGTAATAACCACTGCAATGGGTATATCACCTTGCGCTTTGCTTGTTGCTATGGCGGTTTTAAGTGCCTCCATATCCATTTGCATTTCGCGGTTTGTAGCCACCGGCACCACGGCGTTGTAACCTAAGCCTAGTAACGCCGCTGCTTTTTGAATACTAAAATGCGCAACCTCAGAGCAGTAAATTTTAAAGCGCGAGGCAACAGCTGGTAAGCCCTGAAGTTTTACCTGATGTTCTGGCGCATAGCGGCTAACAGCCACTTCACGAGCAACCAACATTGCCATTAAGTTTGATTGTGTGCCGCCACTAGTAAATACTCCATCGGCAGTGCTTGGCAATGCTGCTTTTTGGCATGTCCAATCAATCAGCTTTTGCTCAATTAACGTCGCGCCTGCACTTTGATCCCACGTATCTACCGAGGTATTAATAGCGGCAATAATGTGTTCGGCCACCACAGCAGGGTAGGTTACAGGGCAGTTTAAATGAGCCATATAGCGAGGATGATGAAAATACACGGCATGATCTAAATACACGCCTTTTAGTTCTTCAAGCACCGCCGGAAAGTCAGCCAAAGGCTTTGATAAATCAACATCGTTTACTACTTTTGCTAACGCATTTACCGACACACCTGAAAATGGCTTTTGGGCTTTAGCCATCGCTTGCTGTACCGCCGACAACCCTTGCAATGACGCTATTTGATAATTAATGAACTGCTCTAAATTGAATTGTGGGGGCAGGCCGCTTTGTTCAAATACAGCCTGTTTTTCAATGGTATTAATATTTAACACGTGAGATTGAGACACATCAACATTCCTTGAGTACACTTTTTAGGTGCAAGGATCTTAATGATAATTATTTCTATTTACAATAATGAAAAAAGGTTAGATAGCAACTTTTTTTAAATTAGAGCTAATAAGCTTGTCGTATATTTTTAACAAAAATCGATAAGCCATATTATTAAACGACAAGCATTACATGCAAAAATAAAGTTAAAAAAGAGGGAAGTTGAGCAATTATTTTAGCGGTAGCAAAGCTACGTTTAGCGATTGGCACCTATTTAAACATGAGCAATAAACACGAAATTGAGGTTAATAATCACTGTTTATGAAATATTTAATACAAAATTTAAAGTATTGGCGGTTTTTCTGTTACGTTGGTGTTTGTATTAACGCTAAAGGACGTCATGATGGAAGTAAAACAATTAGCAAGTCAGACCTTAATCGGCTTAAAAGTAAGAACCTGCAACGCCAATGAAATGAATGCTGGCACTGCAAATATAGCTGAACTTTGGCAAAAATTTGGTGAAAAGTTTGCCAACAGCCTTACAGAAAACACCAAAGTGTATGGTGTGTATACTAATTACGAAAGCGATCTCACTGGGGACTTTGACGTAATTGCCTGCTGCGATAATTTATCAATTAAACTCCCTGAAGCTAAAAAAGTAACCACCCAAGCGGGGCGTTATTTGGTATTTAAAGGTGAGGGTGAAATGCCCGATGCAGTAATCGATTTATGGGGCGAAATTTGGCAATACTTCAGCTCAGACGATTGCCGTTATGCCCGCACCTACACTAGCGACTTTGAGTACTATAAAAGCAGTAACGAGATAGAAATTGCCATTGCAATTAAAGACTAGGGTCTGTTGACCTTTGCGGATTAAAATTTGTTCAAACTAGGGGCGGTTTAATCGCGGCGCGAGGTTTGTAACCTAGTGGGCTAAGTAAAAACCGAGCAACAAAGAGTAAATCGCCCCTAGGCAGAACCCGAAGGGCAGCGCCTGTTTGGCATTGATGCTGCGTTATCGCCTATTTATGGGGAGTAACCACACCACATAGGCTCAGCCTTGCCTAAATACCAAACAGACTGCTGCAAATTTAACCTTGAAAGATCAACAGACCCTAAAACGGCTAGGTTTGTAAGCGCAAACCTAGCCTTTCATTGGTGTTATTTAACCCCTGCCCACTAAATCATTGGTTATTACTGGCCAGCTTGGTTTTTAAATCATGTAAATCGCACGCCGTTATTGTAGGCGTTAGTTCCCAGGGATCAAAAATAGCCTCACTTGAGCGCTGTATCCACGCAGCACGCATACCGTGCGATAATGCCCCAATCACATCAAACGGATTACTCGATATCAACCAGGTATTAGCACCTGTTGAATGTGCCTCGCGTAAAAAATGACTATAAACACCGGGGTTGGGTTTAAAAGTTTTAATGTCATCGGCGCTCACTACGCCTTCAAAATAATCACTTATACCCGCCGTTTCTAGCAAGGTATTTACCGCACTGGCCGCACCATTAGAAAACGCAAACAACCGATAGTTTTGTGCTTTTAAACTCTCAAGCCCTGATTTAACATCATCGAATGCGGGGAGGGTTTTATAGCGTGCTAATAACTGTGCTTTTTGCTCATCGCTTAAAGTTACCTTGTACAGTAAACACGCATAATTAAGTGCCTGCTCAGTACACACCGAAAACGGCACATAGTTTTGCATTAATCCGCGTCTAAACGAATATTCAAGCTGTTTTTCGCGCCAAGTAGTTGAAAATGCGTGCGCGTTGTCGCCAATCATATTTTCAAGTAACGACACAACGCCATGGGTGTTAATAAGCGTACCGTATACATCAAACGCCAGTGTAGTTGCCATTAATCACTCCTGTTTAAATCGTTACTAAAACGCAATTTTATTGCTTTGTATTAATTACCTTATCAGCTAATAAAGTACAGTAAAAGCACCAGCGTTCTAAGCAGTTACTGTAAACCCCCGTTACGGTTTGGGTAAAAATACCGCAAGGTAAATGCGGTATTTTATATTTAAATATTATTGATTACTTAACTGTAGCCCTAGCGCTGCTGCTTGGCTATAAGCATTATCGAGCGATAGTTGATGGCGTACATCGGCAAACTCTTGATACTCTGAGGCAATTTCATGAATGGTGCTCACGCCTAAATATTTGCTCAACGTACGTAAGTGCGGCACTAAATGGCTCATATGCTCACGTATGCCGCCTTGCTCAAAACCAAATTCACCGGTTGAGGTGATCACAACTAATATTTTACCGTCCAGCAAAGGCTGCAGTGGGAAATCCCCACGGGCAAGATCAAAATCAAAAGTTTGGTTTATACGTATTACTTGATCAAACCATGCTTTTAACTGTGCGGGCATACCATAGTTATACATAGGCGAGGAAATCACAATAATATCGGCTGCGGCAATTTCAGCGATTAATGTGTCTGACAAGGCCAGTAACTGATGTTGCTCAGCAGCCTTTTTATCATCAGGGGTAAATACTGCGCCTATCCAGTCTTGGGTAATAAAAGGCGGAGGATTCACACCAACATCACGGTAAAAATACTCATCTATAGCTTGGTGTTGTACAAAGCTATCAATAAATTTCTTAGCAATATTTTTAGAAATTGAATCGTGATCTGGGTTGTCGTTTTTAATAGCCCTTACGCTTGCATCAACGTGAAGTAGGGTAGTCATACTGTTTATCCTGTTAGTAAATGTAGGTTAATCATCTTATTAACAGGCATATTTCACAAACGAGTAAACCTTAGCTATAAATAAGTTATACTCACCTATAAGTTAATTCTATTTGGTGTAAACAATCCCCTATGCAAGTATCACTACAAGCACTCAAAGCCTTTGAAGCTGCGGCGCGTTTAGGCAGTTTTAAAGCCGCCGCGGATGAACTATCGCTCACGCCAACCGCGATTTCGCATCATATAAATAACCTTGAAAACCGTTTAAACGTCGATTTATTTTACCGCCAAGTTAGAAAAATCACTCTTACCCCCACCGGTGAATATTTAAGTGAAGCAACAAGCAATGGCTTTAACCTTATTAACCAAGCGCTAGCTACCGTACAAGCTAAAGGCACCGCCGTTAAAATAACCACTACGTCATCACTGGCCGCACTGCGTTTAATACCCGCATTACAGGAGCTATCAAAAAGTCAGCCTAATCTTGAGGTGGATATATCAACCAGTGAAGCCGTTGATAAGCAATTACACACCTTACCGATTCGCTTTGGTCAACAGCAGAATATAAACGCAGATGATATTATTAAAACCGAGCAATTTAACCTGTTTGGATCATACAAAGCCGCGGATATCCCATGGCAAAATGGCCCAGTTACGCTCTATACCACTAAATGGAAAAACAATGCGCTAAGTGAGCCTCCAATTAAACAATGGCTTACTCAAAACAATTTAGATCCTGCTTTATTTAGTATTAAAACCTTTGACCAAGAGTTATTTGGTATTCAAGAAGCTATGGCAGGCTCAGGACTGGTTTTTTGCTCAACCACGCTAGTACAACGATTATTAGACACCGAGTTACTTAAAAACTTTAATACCCACGTAGTTGAATCTGACTTTTGCTACTACATACCTAATAAGCAGCGCTTTCAAACCCGAAATACTCGCCTCGTTTTAGAATGGGTAGAAGGGTTGTTGAGTTTATAAGGGCTAGTTATAAATCTAATTAAGTAATAGCTAAAAGTAGAGGGTTACTTAATTATCTTATTGATTTAGACTTTACCTGATAATTAAAATAAGAATAATTGGTCAGTCAATAAATTTAATGTATGAAGTCAAGATTTGACTCTGGCGAAGGGGCGAAAGCCAAGGGCCTTAACTAATCATCAACGATGCTTAACCGCCTAAATTCATATGGGTGACTGGTGTATATTCACACCAGTCGACGTCATTACTAGGTGCGTAGTCATATTTAAATTGAGTTTAAATAATAAGAACACTTGGCTTTTTGAATAAAAAGATCAAGAAAACACAGCTGCCTGCTTGATCGGAACTTTCTAATGGGTGACCCTATTCACCTCATTTTAATTCTATCAGTAGCAATTATCGCTTGAGGTCAAAAGCCTGTTGGACCTAAAGACTTTAAAGTCGAGCGGATAACTATTTATATAAGCAGAAAATGTTAGGTATAACATGTATTCGTCGCCTGATTTTAATTCAAATTCTTTATCATAAAAAACATCAAACTCTCGCTTTGAATATGGAGCAAGGACTAAACTCGATATAGGGTCATTACCTTCATAACTAGAAAACTTGTTCTTTCTAGCATATTCCCAACGTGTGTAATGCTCTGAATATGATTTCTTTTGAACAACTTTAATGGCATCCGACTCCCAAATGCCGAACTTGTCATTTGCACCTTCTATATTTACATAGGTGCCAGTCATATTGTGAAACTTTAAAGTAGCAATGCCTTTAACCACTGAACAAGTCACATCAATATAGACCTTATTATACAAATCAACACTATGTTCAGCAGCCATGCTAGACATAGTGTGAGATGATAAAATAGCACCCCCCAACAGTATTAATTTATCAATCACTTATAACCTCTTATTTTGGAGCACAAAATCAAGTGTATAAACATTTTTATATAGAGCAGCTCTATCTAACCTTTGACTGTCTAACGCCTGAGTGTCTGTATAAAAAGGGCGATACCGAGCATTATTAGCACGAATACTAATCTCCTTTTTATTAAAATGGTAACCTCCATTCGGGTGCTCCCCTCCAAATGAATGTGAAATCTCGTGTATAAGACCACTCACTGAACTACCATTTAAATAAGTTGTAGTCATTGATATCTCAACAGTAATTATATTATAAGTACCTTCAAATCCTACATCATTTGTATCAATTACTTTAATAGATGATGGGTTTTTAATAATTTCACTAAGTTTTGCATCTATTTTCCCAGCATCTTTTATTAAGAGATCAGCGGTAGTTTTAAATTCGCTGTTATCAACAAAACCATAATTACTCTTTGCTGTTTCATACTTTTCACCTGTTTCAGATCTTAACTCTTGAACTAGATCATTTATTCTAGCTTTTTCAGCTTTAGCACGTACAACAATTTTGCTTTTTTCATTCTCTGTGGCATCTCTAGATTTACTGTCTTTTAAAGTACCATCATTACTGCTATGCAGTATATGCCCATCAGTATCACCTGCCCCCTGCTCTTCACCCACACTATTAAGCAAAAGGGGGCAAATCTTGACTTCAGAAATTATAGATCCTGACAGCATGCAAATGGGGCACTTTCCACTCAATCGATAGTACCTAGCGGCCCGGTTAAATTTAACTATTTTTGCTGGTTTTGTTGCACTCTATCCAACCAATATTCAACTAACTTAAAACCTTTCACCTTTTGCCTTTAACCTTGCATTTCAGCTGTAAACCCCCATGACATTTTGATTAAAAAAGCCACATCTCAACATGTGCTAAGGTGTGGCTTTTTACAGCAGCTATAACTAAAAATTAAGCGACATTTGCTGCTAATAGTTCGTTACGTACTAACTCTGCGCCTTTGCTTAGGGCGTTAAGTTTGCCCTTTGCGATATCGCGGGGTAGGGGGGCCATGCCGCAGTTGGTGCAGGGGTAGAGTTTGTCGGCATCTACGTATTTAAGCGCTTCGCGTAGGGTTTTGGCCACCTCTTCGGGTGTTTCTATAGTATTGGTGGCTACATCGATTGCGCCCACCATTATTTTTTTACCGCGTACCAGTTCGAGTAGCTCTATGGGTACATGTGAGTTTTGGCATTCGAGCGAAATAATATCTATATTCGATTTTTGCAGCTTAGGGAATACTTCTTCGTATTGTCGCCACTCGGTGCCAAGGGTTTTCTTCCAATCGGTGTTGGCTTTAATGCCGTAGCCGTAACAAATATGCACGGCGGTTTCGCATTTTAACCCCTCAATGGCTCGCTCTAGGCAGGCTATGCCCCAGTCGTTTACCTCGTCAAAAAACACGTTAAAAGCGGGTTCATCAAATTGAATTATGTCGACCCCAGCGGCTTCTAGTTCTTTGGCTTCTTGGTTGAGTATTTTAGCAAATTCCCATGCTAGTTTTTCACGGCTTTTATAATGATCGTCATACAGGGTGTCGATCATGGTCATTGGCCCAGGCAATGCCCATTTAATTGGTTGGCTGGTTTGCTGGCGTAAAAACTTAGCGTCTTCAACAAATACCGATTTAGTGCGAGACACAGGGCCAATCACTGTGGGTACGCTGGCGTCGTAACGGTCGCGAATTTTAACTGTTTTACGGTTTTCAAAATCAACGCCATTTAAGTGTTCAATAAAGGTGGTTACAAAGTGTTGGCGGGTTTGTTCGCCATCGCTGACTATATCAACGCCTGCGGTTTGTTGCTCGTGTAGGGAAATACGCAGGGCGTCGTGTTTGCCATCAACCAGCTCATTGCTTTTTAATTTCCACGGTGACCATAAGGTTTCGGGCTCAGCAAGCCATGACGGTTTTGGCAAGCTGCCAGCAGATGATGTGGGTAATAGTTTTTTCATAATAAATGCTGCCTTTAATTTTGTTGTGTGATTAAGCGATACTTGCTGAGAACTGCTGCAGCACTGATTGATAAGGCTTAATAAAATGCTGCTCGGTGAATTTGCCTTGCTCAACCGCTAATTGACCTCGCTCTGCGCGGTCATACACAATTTGCGTTAATGAATGATCATCATTTTTTAAATTTGGTTTATAACGGCTACCTGCGGCGGCATTGGCGTTATAAATTTCTGGACGATAAATTTTTTGAAACGTTTCCATGGTGCTAATAGTGCTAATTAGCTCAAGGTTGCTGTAGTCGTTAAGTAGGTCACCAAAAAAGTAAAAGGCTAACGGTGCAACGCTGTTTGGTGGCATAAAGTAGCGCACTTGTAAGCCCATTTTTTTAAAATATTGCTCTGTTAACGACGACTCATTAGGCTGATACTCTACGCCTAAAATGGGGTGTAAGTTTTCGGTTTGCTGATAGGTTTTATTATCAGACACGCTTAAACAAATAACCGGTGGCTTTTTAAAGTGCTGTTTATAGGTATTTGAGTTTACAAAGCATTTAAACAACTTGCCGTGTAAGTCACCAAAGTTATCGGGAATACTAAATTGCGGTTTGCTTTTGTTATGCTCAAGCAATAACACGCTAAAGTCGTAGTCGCGCACATAGGATGAAAAGTTATTACCCACTATGCCTTCTATTCGCTCGTTCGTTTGGCGGTCAATAATATTGGTTTTTAATACCTCAATTGACGGAAATGCTTGGCCACTGCCTGCAATGTCTAAATCAACCGAAATGATCTTGAGCTCAACCTCGTAACGATCCCCTTGTGGGTTATCCCAACTGGCCAGTGCATTAAAACGATTGTTGATCATTTTTAGGGTATTACGCAGGTTTTGTTGGCGACTTTCCCCCCTTGCTAAATTAGCGAAGTTGGTCGTAATACGTGTGTTATTTGATGGATGGTAGTTTTCATCCAAGTTAGTGCTTTTAATAGTAAATGTAAGATCAGTGCTCATAGCCGTATCCTTTCAATTTGAGTTGTTGCTGCTTTTATTAATGGCGCATTACTCGCTGTTAAAACCGACATAACGGGTTAGCTGTAATGGTGCTGTGCAGAGTTAATAAATTTATACGCGCTATGTAGCATGAAGAAAAACGGTATTATTTCAGGTAAAACATGAGCCAGATTCATTCTGTAGCAAAGTTAAATGGGTAAATTCAGCTAATTACCTATGACCCTCTCACAAAAACCACTTTAGAAGTCTAGATTTCTAGATGTTTTTACGGGTGTTGTGATTTATTCATACAAAACGTGAGTATTATTCAATACTTATAAGTACTTAAAGTGCCATTTGCATAAACGGTTGTTGATATACTCGAATAAACCTTGGTGAGATTAGATGTTTTATTAAACGTTTTTTACACGCAACTCACCGCCACAGAGCATAACAACCCCTAACATAAGAAGAGACAAAAGGAATGAGTGATTTAATAGTGTTAATTATATACTGCGCCATATTAGGTAGCGGTGTTGGTTTTTTAGCAGGCTTATTAGGAATAGGGGGCGGGCTGGTAATTGTGCCCATACTCAGCATGATATTACTGCACTTTAATGCTTTGCCACCTGAACAAGTAGTGGTAGTTGCCATTGCGACCTCGCTGGCCTCTATTTTATTTACCTCGACCTCGTCGGCTATTGCGCATCATAAAAATGGCAATGTACCGTGGGATATTGCACCTTGGGTGATGGCGGGCGTTGCCTTTGGCGCGCTTATTAGTGGCTTTATGGCTGCGCTGTTACCTGAGCATGTAGTGCGTTGTATTTGCTGTAAGTGTGGTGTTAATTGCATTAAAAATGATTTTTTCAGGTAAGAATGATTCAGCAATAGCGCGCCCGTTGCCAAACAAAGGGTTACTCAGTGTTTATACGACCATAACCGGTGGCTTGTCTGCCATGATTGGTATTGGCGGCGGGGCAGTATTGGTGCCGTTACTGACGTTTTTTTCTGTTGATATGAAAAAAGCCATTGGCTGCGCCTCGGCCTCAGGCATTGTGATAGCGCTGTTTGGTTCAATGGGTTATATCAGCTCAGGCAGCCAGTTATTTACATTAAAACAAGGATTTGCAGGTTTTGTGTATTTGCCCGCTTTATTGGGTATTGTATGCACGTCATGGTTTACTGCGCCGCTCGGTGCTAAAGCCACACACTACTTACCAGTTTCAACCATTAAAAAAATATTTGCCGGCTTATTAATTGTAATGGCAATTAATATGTTTACTCGATAAGAGCATTTATATGAGCCTTAAAAAGACGCGGCATAAAGCCGCTGCTACCTAGAATATTAGCGACTAGTAGCAGCGGGTTCACCCCGCGTCGGTGTTAAGCGTTAGAGTCCGAACTCTTTAACCTTTAACCTTTAACATCTTAAGGCGATTAACTAAAATCTACGTCATTTGCGCGTGTTTTATAAATTCATCATAAATACTGTCTTTAATTAGCCTGTCAGGCGTAAAAGCATAATAATGCTGATAAACATTATCAATTGTACCAATGTAATTAACGCCGTAATGGCGCTCTACTTCGGCTCTTACCAAAATAGGCGCAGGGAATATACCAAACCCTTGCTCACCGAGTGACTTCATTAATGCGCTGTCGTCAACATGGCCAGCTATTGTCATTTCAATCTCTTGCTCTTGCAGCCAATAATAAATAGCACGCGCGACGGGGCTTTCTTTTGCAGGGAGCACTAAAGGCTTGTTATTTAAAGACTGCGGAAACTGCTTATGTAACTGCGAATGCCATGTTTCGTTACCAAAAAGAGCGATTTGGCTTTTACCTATTTCATGGCAAAACGCCTTAAATGGCAAAGTAGTATCGAGTGGTTTATCAGCTAACACTAAATCGAGCTTATGAATCGCCATTTGTGCAAGCAGTTCATCTTGTTGGCCGTCAATACAGTGCAAGTTGGTAATACGGTCGTTATTAATTAAAGGCGCTAGCCACTTCGACACCAGTGATTTAGGCAACACGTCTGAAATACCCACCTTTAACGTTCGTGAGTATTGCGTGGTATCACCTTGCGTGGTTTCTAGCCATTCGTGAGCAATAGCAAACATATCATCAGTGTATTGTTGGGTTACATGGCCAAACTCCGTTAACTGTAGGCCTCGCCCTTGGCGAATAAATAGCGGTTTTCCTAACCGTTGTTCTAAGTTAGTAATTTGCGAGCTGACCGTTTGCGGCGTTAAATTAAGTATTTTACTCGCCGCTGCAATACTGCCGTGCTTACTTACCTGCCAAAAATAATATAAGTGATTGTAGTTAATATTGGTAATCATTCGAAAATACCTGTTTTAAAGTAAGAAATAATCAGCTTTTTCCTTTGCCACTAAGTTAGTAGATTACAGTCATGCCTGCAACATAGTTACTATTAAAAGGTGTAATTGCATGAAGCTAAAACTTACAGTTAAAAATAAGATAATTAACGCAAGTGAAAAGATGTCGCTTTTGAAGTTGATAAAAAGCCAATTGGCAAAACATGCTTTAAATATTCGTAAAGTTGAGATTCAAATAAATGATCTTTCGAGTGAGCGCCACGGCACTTTGCAGCAATGCAAAATTAATATTCTTTTGCCTGGGCTACCCAGTATTAATGTAAATACAAAAGGAAGAAGTATGCTGCAAGCGATAAAGCGGGCTCTTAAAAGTTTGCAGCACATTCTCGTTAATAAGTATCAACCTTCGCAACCAAGCAGTTAATATCGCACTTGTAGTAGCAAGGATGCTACTTTTTTTAATGCCTCTTAAATACCAAACTTTGTTTAGCAAAAAACGATTTAATTATTGCCTATTGAGCTTTTTTCTTGTTGGGTTTCGTTGCAATCAACCCAACGAACGCTTTGTAAACCTCCGCACCATTTTGATTAAAAAGAGAGTGAAATTTCAGCCCCTAAATCCATAAAACTTTGATAAAAAAGTAACTTAAAGTCGTAACTAAGCACTAAATTTGGGTTTTGATTAATAAGCAAGTGTCTACTTAATGCCAAACAGATTTATTTACTTGAGAAAATTGAGGTGGATAGAAGATACTGTTAAGGTACTTTGAAATGATAAAAAATGCCTAACTAACGGCTAAAACCTCCTCCACCTCATAGGACGTTATCTGCTTAATTAAAGTGTTGATGTTCAAGTTTAACTAATGAAGCGAAAATGGAAAATTTCACCAAACTATTAGCAATTACACTTTATATATTTTCTTTGTCTGGCTGTACTTCAATTGGCAGTTACGTCATGTCAAACCCCGGTATCTATCTTTCTGAAGCACAGTTTATAAAAGCAAAACCTAGCGACATTGGCTTTGAAAAACAAAAGTTTTGCTCTTTTAGTACCACTCAATGCATTACATATCTGACTGCTGAACCTTATCAAGCAGCCGAATTTTCGCAAGAGAGTTCTGTTTATTACAACCTTCATGCTACTGGTAATAATGTAGAAAATACAATTTCACACAGAATGACACCAGACACATTTAATCGTTTTGAAGGCACTGCTTTATTACTTCATGGCTATGGGGGCAGTAAAGAAGCAATGATGGCTTCAGCTATCTATTTTAGAGCGCTTGGTATGAACGTTATTATTCCAGATCTTTTTGGCCATGGTGAATCAACTGAAGCATTTGTATTTGCAGCAAAAGAGCACGGCATTTTAAATGAACTGCTTGCTGAATCACTTTTAAATCAAATAAATAACCAGACTGTTGTAGTCGGCCATTCTATGGGAGCACTTACTGCAAGTAACTTATTATCATCAGAATATGTTGACGCTGCTATTTTACTTGCCCCAATGATGAGTTTTGACGTTGCAGCTAAGGAGTACTTACCTTATAAATCGCCTTTGCTTAGTCATTTTTTTCATAGCGAGATTGATAATATTGTTAACCAGGCAATGTTTGAGGCAGGAGTAACCATTCAAGAAACAAATTTATTGCCTAAATTAACTGAGACTAAAAAGCCTGTATTGTTAATTAACTCAGATGTTGACTCTCTATCCCCCCCGGCTTACTTTTCATCTATACAAAATGAGTTAGTAAAAAAAATAACTTTTAATGCTCGCTCTCATTCAAGTTTAATGGTGTTTGATCGTGATGATGCTATCGAAATTGAAAAATGGCTAATAACATGGTGAGCCTTGGCTGTTTTAGATGACATTGAGTGTATAAGTCATTTTTTATTATTGTTGGGTTTCGTTGCACTCTATCCAACTTACGCTTTGTAAACCCCCATTACATTTTGATTAAAAAAGCCGCACACTAATAATTAGTGTGCGGCTTTAGTATTTTATTTTTTTAAAGCGATTACTTGTTTAGTAAGTGCTTTTCAAAAAAATCAGCCATCATAGTGTGGTAATGCAAAGTGGTGCCTTTGCCTTCACGTAAGCTATGTGAGCGGTTAGGGTATGAGAAAAACTCAAACTGCTTGTTGTGCTTAACGAGTTCGTCAATTAAACGCTCTGAGCCTTGATAATGCACGTTATCATCGCCTGTGCCGTGAATAAGCAATAGCTTACCGGTTAGGTTTTTAGCAAAGGTAATCGGCGAGGTGTTATCGTAACTCTCAGGATCGGTGTTTGGGTTGCCCGCATAACGCTCTTGATAAATGGTGTCGTACAAACGAATGTCTGGCACGGGTGCTGAGGCAATGCCTACTTTAAATTTATCACCATGGCGGAACAGTAAGTTAAGGGTTGAGCTACCGCCGCCTGAATGACCCCACACGCCAACGCGGTCAGTGTCTATTACATCCCAACGTTTAGCCATAGCATCTAGGGCGTCTACTTGGTCTTGCACTGTGATAGAACCAATTTTTTTATAAATCGATTTGCGCCAATCTCGGCCTTTTGGTGCACGTGTACCACGATTATCAACCGATGCCACAATAAAGCCTTTTTGCGTTAGTAACGATTTATATAAGTAACTGTTACCTTCCCAGCGGTCTTGCACGGTTGAACCCCATGGTTCGCCGTATACGTAAAACACAATTGGGTATTTTTTACTTTTATCCATGTTCTCTGGGAACATAATGTAGCCGTCAAGCTCGGTACCATCTTGCGCGTTTACTTTAAAAAACTCATGCTTGGGTAAGCTTTGTTCAGCAAGCTTTTCTTTAAGCTTTGTATTCTCAACTAAGGTTTTTACATTACTGTGATCGCTCACTTTAATGATCTCTTTAGTCGGTGGCGTACCAAATTTTGAGTAAGTATGCATTGCCCACGAGGCATCTTTTGACATGTAGTAGCTGTTTGATCCCTCAAACTCAGCAGGTGTTACCCGTACCGGTTTGCTGCTGCCATCAAGCGGTGTGCTGTATAAATAACGCTGACCAGGATCGTTTGGCGAGGCAATAAAATACATTACGTTTTTATCTTCATTGATGCTCAGCATATCAATAATGTCGTAATCGCCTGGCGTTAGGTCGATAATAGTTTTGCCATCGCGCGATACACGATAAAGATGACGCCAGCCGTCGCGTTCGCTATGCCAAATAAAAAACTCGCCGTCTTTTGACCAGTTTGCTTTATAAAACCATTCGATAAACGCATCGTCTTTGTCTTCTAAAATCTTGGTCAGTTGCTGCTTTTGCCAATCAAACAACCACACTTTGTTGTGGCTTTGTGGGCGGTTTAAGTCTTGAATCATTAATTCATTACCGGTGCCTGCCCAGCTAATACGCGGAATATAACGGTCGCGGTTATCGCCTTCAAGCTCAGCCCAACGGGTTTGTTTATCAGCAAGGCTTACCACACCAACACGCACGGCAGAGTTGGTTTCACCGGCCTTAGGATAAGGGAATTCTTTAAGGGTAGGGTAGAGCTCGTCGGTGTTGTTAATCATAGTGAAAAATTTAACGTCACTGGTATCAAGCTGCCAATAGGCGATTGATTTGTTGTCGGGGCTCCAACGAAAACCATCGGCAATAGTAAATTCTTCTTCGTATACCCAATCAAAATTACCGTTAACAATGGTGGCGTTACCATCGGTTGTGAGCGCGGTTACATCGTTACTGCCAACCGCTTGCATATAAATATTGTTGTCGCGTACGTAAGCCACTTTTGAGCTATCTGGCGAGAACTTAGCAAACATTAACTTAGTTGGCTCAACATCCAAGCCACCTAATTGCTGTAATTGGTTGGTCTCAAGGTTAAGTAACCAAAAGTCGCCTCTGCTTCGCGAACGCCAAACTTGCTCGCTGTTGGTAAATACCATCAACCATTTACCGTCTTTTGACCACTGATAGCTTTCGATTGCAAATGGCTCGTCTGCGCCCTCTGGCAACAGTTTTTCAAACTCAACCAATACTTTACGGCCTGTGCCGTCAGCATTGTAAAATACAATGTCGTTGCCTTTTACGCCGTGCTCTTTTTCGTCATCGGCGTTGTTATCATCTTCTTTTTCGCTTTCGCGCTCTTCAAGCACAGTGTAGCCAGTACCATCGTCTAGCCACTTAAAATAAGTGCTTCGCTGGGTTTTAAATTCTTTATCTTTATAAATTTGCGTTAGGCTTAATGGGTTATTCACGGTACTCATCGCTGCATTATTGTTGGTTGTTATGCTGGTACTTGAACATGCTTGCAAGCCTAAGCCCGCAACAATGGCCAGTGCCAAGCCCGATGTTTTGATCAGATTCATTATTATTGTTCCTTGGGTCTGCTGACCTTTATGGATTAAGGCGCTTATTACATTTACTGTAACAAAATAACCTACAGAATATCAGTATGCTTAACGCACAAAGCTATGGTTTAAACCCAAACTTTTATAATTTATTACCATGCTGGATTTTTAAATTCTTCACTGAGCGTGTCGATTAGTGCTCTTACTGTTGCCGATAAATGCTGACGAGAAGGGTAAAGCACATATATTTTCATTGGGTTTAGTGTCCATGGCGCTAATACACGTTGCAAGCGACCATCCAGTATATATTGATTTGCCAAATACGTAGGCTGCACTGAAATACCACCACCGGCTATGGCTGCATGAAGTAATGTGGTGGCCTCGTTTGCACTTAAATTACATTTAACATCAACCGATTGAAATTCATCCCCGTTGTGTAAATGCCAAATATATCGGTCAAAGTTTTTATAGCCTAAACATTGATGAGTGCTTAACTCTTGTGGTGTCGTTATTGGCGGATAATCTGCGAGGTAATCAGCTGAGGCCACTAATATAGATTCACACTCGGCAATAGGTTTACCTATTAACGAAGGATCAGGATTGGCTGCAATACGTATTGCCAAATCAACACGTTGCTCTATTAGATCTGTGGTTGAGTCTTCAAGATCTATGTCTATTTGCACGTTAGAGTGACGTTTCATAAAGCGTGTAAATATAGGGGCTAATTGTGCAAAACCTAACGACATACTGGTCGCTACTCGTATTTTACCTGACAACTGTTGCTGGCTTTTAGTTTGTTCAACTAAACGGTTAGCCTGTGCTAACCATTGCTCTATTTCGGGTAAACAGGCCTCGCCAGCGGTGGTAAGTGTAACTTTGCGGGTAGTTCGGTGTAGCAAACGAGTATTGAGCCATGCCTCTGCCGACTCAATATGACGAGTAACCATAGGGCGTGACATTTCAAGCCGATCGGCAGTGGCAGTAAAACTGCCTGAGTAGGCAACATCAACAAAAACCTGCGCTGCGGTGAGTTTATCCATAGTATTTGCACTATTTATGAAACAATGATGCTAATTATTGGTTGTTTTTCTGAACATATCAAACCTTTATTATGCTCGCATTAGCAACCAATGATGAGAATACCATGAACCTACGCACGCTTTTATTAAGCACACTATTAACCAGCAATATCGCTATTGCAGACGAAACCCCATTAACCCTTGATGTGTATAACGCTGACAGCAATAGCTTTCATGTTAATGCCACGCTGGTTTATGGCCGTACCGATGCAATTTTAATTGATACCGGATTTACCAAAGCCGATGCACTGCGCATTGCCGCCAAAGTAATTGACTCTGGTAAACAATTAAAAACTATTTTTATTAGCCAGGCCGACCCTGATTACTACTTTGGCGCTGAAGTGTTACAACAGTTTTTCCCAAATGCAGAGGTTATTACCACACCGGCAGTGCACCAAAAAATAGTAGCAAAGCTTAAAGGTAAACTTGCTTTCTGGACCCCAAAAATGGGTAAAAACGCACCAAAAAACCCCGTCGTACCTAAGGTATTTAATGGTAATAGCTTAAAAATAGAAGGCCATACCATTGAAATTCGTGGCACAGAGGGTGAGCATAATCATCGCCCATATTTATGGATACCTGATAACAAGGCTATTTTAGGGAATGTGGCTGTATACGCTAATGTTCATTTATGGATGGCCGATGCACAAACTCAGGCAGAGCAAAATGCATGGGCAAAGCAACTTAATGAAATGAAAGCACTCAACCCTGACGTGGTGATCCCTGGGCATATGAAAGCAGGCACTCAATTAGATGCTGCAAATATTGATTTTTCAATTCAGTATTTAAAGGATTTTGCACACGCTAAGCAAAGTAGTGATAGCAGTAAGCTGCTGATAGATAAAATGACCAACTCATACCCAGAGGCTGTATTACCTATGGCTCTTAGCATTGGCGCTAAAGTTCATAAAGGCGAAATGAAATGGTAATTGCTTACGCTTAACCACTGTAATAAATACAGTAGAACCAAAAAACACGCCTAGCAAAGTCTGGCGTGTTTTTATTATTGCCACAAATACATACTGGCTCGCTTATTGGCAATATTTAATTCAAATACCTCAGTGCTTGCACACATAGCAGCGCCATAGCATACATGTAGCGGTAACAAGTGCTCTTCTCTGGGGTGATTAAAGCGTGCAGCTGGAGCTTGCTGCCATGCTAATAATTGCTGTTCACGCTGTTGCTCGGTTAATGTTTGATCTGCGATTGTGCTTACCAACCAATTTTCAAATGCCTGATTTTGCTGGTTGACATCGTTTGATTGAGTAACACCAAAAGCGCGCATATTATGGAAGGTAAAGCCTGAGCCTATAATTAATAAGTTATCGTAATCAATACTTTGCAACGCTTTACCAATTTCAACATGCAACAGCGGATCAAGACTTGGATGCAAGGATATTTGCACACAGGGAATATCGGCCTCTGGATACATAATTTTTAACGGTACAAACATACCGTGATCAAAACCACGCTGTGGATCGAGTTTTGAGTCAATATTATGTGTTGCGAGCGCTTGCTGTACTAAATTAGCAAGTTGCGGCTGGCCAGTACAAAGGTAAGTTAATTGGTACGCCTGCTCAGGAAAACCATAGTAATCATAAATAAGCGGCGGTGAAGAGTGCGCCGTTATACTAATTGGTTGAGCTTCCCAATGCGCGCTGACCATTAAAATAGCAGAAGGCTTTGGGATTGTAGCGGCAACCTGTTCTAAACAGGCTCGCATTTCTGCATGGTTGGCATCACCTAGTAATGGCATTGGGCCGCCACCATGAGAAATGAAAAAAACAGTTGGGCGTTGCATGTGGTTAATCCTAAAGGACAGATATTATTATAGTGCCTGCGCAGTTAGTAAATAACTAGCCACATAAACGCACAACCTCAGTGCGCAAATATTATATGTGGTGTTTATTCATCAAGCTCTAAGTGAGCGCGTTCAACGCTTTCTTGAGGTAACTCTTTTTGCACCGATACACCCAACTCTTTAAATTCTGAGGCTTGTTTAATTAAGTTACCTTTACCACGGTATAACTGAGAAAATGCTTTATCGTAGGTTTCTTTGGCTTTATCGAGCTGTTTACCCACCCCTTCCATACTGGTTAAAAAGCCGTTGAGCTTACTGTAAAAACGCTCAGCACGATTAGCCAGCTCTTTTGAATATTTAGTTTGCTCTTCAAAGCGCCATAACTGCTTAACAATATTTAAACTGGTTAGCAGGGTAGTAGGGGTAGCAACCAAAATGTTTTTTTCTATTGCTTGCTGGTAAATGTCGCTTTGGTATTTAAGTGCTTCTACAAAGGCGGATTCTATGGGTACAAACATAATAACAACCTCAGGCGAGTTTATCCCTGGTAAACGGTCATACGATTTACTGGCCAGCTCATTTATACGGGCAGTTACGGCATTTACATGCTCTTTAATCGCTTGTTGAGACTCAAGCTCTGTTTCGGCATTTACGTAGCGGGTATAGGCATTTAACGATGTTTTTGCATCAATCACTAAGTGGCGACCTTGAGGTAAATACACCACAACATCAGGGCGCAAACGGCCGTCTTCGGTATTAAACGACACTTCGCGTTTATAGTCTGTGCCAGCGCGCAGGCCTGCGCTATCAAGCACGTTTTCAAGCATTAACTCGCCCCAATTACCTTGGGTTTTCTTTTGCCCTTGTAAGGCATTGCTTAGCTTGTCAGCCTGCTCGGTAATGGCTTGGCTTTTGGCTTGTAAATGCAATAGTTCGGTTTTAAGCGCAGCACGTTGTTTTAAGTCTTCAACGTGAATAGATTCCATTTTATCTCTAAAGCCTTTTAGCTCACCTTGAACCGGCTTGAGTAACTGCTCTATGCTTTCTTGATTGAGAGTTTTAAATTTTTGCGATTTTTCTTCTAAGATTTGATTGGCTAAATTTTCGAATTCTTTTTTAAGCGTTTCTTTACTTTGCTCTATATGGGCGAGTTGCTCGCTGAAATGTTGCTGCTTTTGCTCAAGGGTGGTGCGTATATTATTAAGCTCGACATCGCGCAGATTGTATTGCTCGCGCAGGGCGGTTAGCTCGGCTTCGGTTTTACGCCAATATTGATTATAAAGTTGGCTTTGTTTTTCTTGCTCAGTTAATCGCGTTTTAAAATGTTGCGCCTGATCACGTTGCTCTTGATGAGTAAGCCCTAACAAGTCGTGCTCTTCCACTAAAGAGGCATATTGATTTTGCGTATGCTCATACTGGCTTTGTAATAACAATAACTGTTGTTGCTGCTCACTCACTTGGCGCTTTATTTTTTTGCTTAACTGGACTGATACAACGCTGAAAATAGCCATACCGGCTATAGCGCCAGTACCAACACTTAACCAATCTAAATGGGATAAAAACGAAGTAAACATAGAATAAACTTTTAAAATTTAGTGACATGCCATCATAACGAATTACGCTCTTTAGCAGTAGGGTAAAACACTAAATTAAGCGCATAAAAAAAGCCAGCTAGTAAAGCTGGCTCAATATTACTAAATTAGTAATCAAACAGGGAAATCAACATGAAACTTGTAAAACAACATATCAACTACAAGCATAATAGTAGACGCGCTCGGATTAAATTAGTTCAAAATAATTTTAAAAAAGTTGAATTTGAGGCATAAAAAAAGCCAGCTAATAAAGCTGGCTCAATATTACTAAATTAGTAATCAAACAGGGAAATCAACATGAAACTTGTATAACAACACATCAACTACAAGCATAATAATAGACCCAGCCATTTGTGATTAGTTCAAAATAAATTAAATAAAAAAATAAATATTTTTAAAAGCAAAAAAAAGCCAGCGCATTACTGGCTGGCTTAATCATTACTATGTCTAGTAACTACTATATGGGATATCAACATGAAAGCTTGGAGAAACTGCAATTTAACCAAGCATATTAATAGACGCCTACAATTTAAATAAGTTCAAAAACTCGTCATGATTTTTTAAAATTATTTTAGCTTTTAATTAAAGACAGCATTTGTTGTTCGTCAAACTGGGTAAAACTCATTGATTTTTCGGTAAATAATGCATCTACAAGCGCTTGCTTATCTTGCTGCATTTGAAATACTTTTTGTTCAATAGAGTTAGCCATAATTAGTTTATAAACAAACACTGGGTTTGTTTGCCCAATTCGATAAGCACGATCGGTGGCTTGTTTTTCAACGGCTGGGTTCCACCATGGATCAAAATGAATAACGGTGTCGGCTTGGGTTAAATTAAGCCCTGTACCACCGGCTTTTAAGCTAATCAAAAACACGGAAGTGTTACCACTGGTAAATTCGTCTATTACTTTATCGCGATGACGCGTTTGCCCCGTTAGCATACTAAAATTAATATTTAGCTCATTTAAACGCTCGGCAATTAAATCAAGGGCAGAGGTAAACTGGCTAAATATAATCACTTTACGGCCAAGGCTAAGCATTAAAGGTAAGTGACTCGATAACCATTCTAATTTAGCACTGGCTGCCTCAGTTTCAGGTTCAATGAGTTTAGGATGACAACAAATTTGGCGTAACTTTAATAAGGCTTCTAAAAAGGCGAGTTTGCTTTTTTGCACGCCTTGCTCGGCAAATAAATCAATCAGTTTTTCTTCAAGCGCACGAGTTATACCTTGGTACATATCTTTTTGTTTAGGTTCAAACTCAAACTCTTTTATAAGTTCGGTTTTTTGCGGCAGCTCTTGAGCCACTTGGGCTTTAGTACGGCGCAAAATAAACGGCATAATTAACGCTTTTAGTTGCTCTGCACGTTCAATGTTGCTTTCGCGTTCAATAGGGCCTTGAAAATGCTGCTTAAAGTGCGCCTGTGAACCTAAAAGCGAGGGCATTGCAAAGTCGAGCAATGACTTTAATTCAAATAAATTGTTTTCAATTGGGGTGCCACTTAAACAAAGCTTAAAGTCGGCATTTAAACGTTTTACCAACCGCGAAACTTGTGCGGTATCGTTTTTAATATACTGGGCTTCATCAAGAATAATGTTTTCAAAATACAGCGGTGAGTAATAAGCAATGTCACGTTTTAATAGCGGATAGGTGGTTAAAATACACTGCGCTTGTGCCAAATGCTGCAACGAATCATTTCGGTGTGCACCAAAAATAGTGGTCACTTTTAAGCTTTTTGCGAACTTGGTAATTTCGTTTTGCCAATTACTCACTAAACTTGTAGGGCACACAATAAGCGTAGGCCCTGCTTGCGGTGTATTGTATGAGCTTGCTAAGTAGGCAATCACTTGTAACGTTTTACCCAAGCCCATATCATCCGCTAAAATCCCACCTAACTGATTACGCTTTAAAAAGTTAAGCCAAGCCACGCCTTCTTGCTGATACTCTCTTAATACTACAGAATCGTGTAAGCCATGAATGGCAGTGTTAGGGGATAGCAGTGCATCGTTATTTAGTTCATCAAGGTAACGCTCTAGTGACGGGTCATGTAGCTCTATATTAATAGCTGTGTGCTGAACTAATTCAGGTAAGTATGAAAGCGGAATGTTAAATTCGTCACGGGTTTTAATAAATTCAAATCGCATTTTAAATTCAATTAATAAATTAAACGCTGCTTTATCAATAACCCCAAATTGACGGCCAACAGGGTAGTAATAAAATAATTCACTTTGACGGTTTAACGATTCATACAGTTTATTATTTACATTTAATAGGGTGGCTACTTTGGTATCGTTTAGCATTACTTTACTATGCATTTGATGACCTGCAGCTCTGTTTACATGCAATGAGATTTGGCTTTTAGTATCAGCAACATTAACTTTGCTCATTGATACTTGCCAACCGCGTTGTTTAAAGCTGGGAAGTACCTCGTGAACTAGCCAATGTAAGTGAATAGCCGATTCCTGACTAAAAATAAACTCGCTGTGTAAACCCCCTTTACAAAAATCGAAGCCTAAGTTGACTAACTCATTGGTAACGGTGTTTTCAAAGGCGCTATTAATTAACTTTGCAGGCGCGGTGCCCGCTAAATAGTTTTTATTTTTATACTTAAACGATAACGAAATAGCCATTACTGAGCCCGACATGCTGACTTTAAGTATGGCATTACTCAACGACTTAACAGGCGTGCTTGGTGTATTAGTAGGGTGGGGAATAACACCTACTCCAAAGTTATCAGCAAGCTGCTTATAAATTCGGTCAAAGTTTGTATCGTGCAGCGCCGGTATAGTTTGTAAGTGCGCAATTTCATCAGCACTGAGGGGCGTACGAATACGGCCTAATTTATATTTATCTAAATCTAAGTAGATAGGCGGCGTTGTTTTAATTAACGCCCAATTAGGAATTTGATCCAAGTGAATTTTTAACTGAGTTACCTCTTTTTGTTTTTCCCAAACAAAGTTAAGAGGTAAACCAGGTTGCGCTTTAATAGGTACTCGAGAGCGTTGTAAAAATAATCTGTCTGTGGCAAGTAATTGCTGCAGCGCATTAAAACCCCATTGACCTTTAAGCTCAATATTACCGACCGCATTTTGCGATCGGATCCAGCTATATAATCTAAAATCACTTTCGAGCAAATCGCTAGGGGTTACAAAACTATTAAGCTGTTGCTCAGTTAAATTTCGCCCAAGTGCATAATTATTATTTTTATCGTAGTTGGCAATTTTAGGGGTTAAAAATACTTTGTTGTTTTCTATGTCTAATACAAACAGTAATACTTGCGAGGGTTGAGCTTGGTCGGTGTTTTTAAGTGCGCTTAGTTCACTAAACCAATCATTAATAAAATAATCTTCACCGTACTCACCAGAATGCTCAATTTTAAGCTTTAACAAAATAGCGGCCAAATGGCGGCATTTAGTTTTAACATTACAGGTACAGTGGGTATCGACCGAATAACCAGTTGGTAATTTACTGATCTCAATACGTTGGTTGAACGCGATTCCTTTATCACCTTGCACCGTAGAGTCAACCACAGAAAAATCTGCATTATGTTCTAACCAACTGATTTGGCCGTTTTTATAGTACGATTTTCCTTTGGCCAACACCGCGGGTTTAAATAATTTTTTTATGAATCGCTCAGAAAGAGGAAACTGGGTAGCCTGCTCATTTTTAATTTCTTCAAAAATAGCCATTAAATCATTTTTTGATAAGTTAGCAGACATGTCACTCAAAGTATTAAAATTTAAAAACAATTTTTCCAGTATATGCCTTATCAGCGCTGAGCTAAAGCAATATTATTTTTAAAATAAACTGGTTGGATCTGATTGGTTAGTAAAAAATTGGTTTATAGCGAATTGGCGATCATTGTTTAATTTTGCTCACTAAAAAAGCACGTTTAAATTACAAAAGAAAAACAATTAATTAACTTTAAAAGGAGATTTAGTTAGGCTTAGATCAGGTTTTTACTAACAAGGTGAAAAATGCCATTAAAAGGAGGAGTTTAGTTAGTAAAAATATGATCCTTGATGGTTTAAGCCATGTTTTTAGCCTTTTTATGCCACTAAAGATCAGATTTTTACCAACTAAAAAAGAGGTTTAGATCATGTTTTAACTAACCCAACCCCTTTTACAGATCACGATATTACTAACTAATTAAAGGCACTTAATAACTTAGTAAGTTGCTCTAAGCGCTTGTCTGTCATGACTTTATTATTTATTTTAATTGAAACGTCACCACTTTTAAGGTTACGTTGCACACTAATAAAGTCATTTTCTAAAACCGCTTCACGTTTTGATGCTGTTTTAGGCTCTGCAGTTAGGTATTTAGTAATTAGCATAGCGCGCTTGTCGTCGGCTTCTAAGGCGTTAATTTCATCATTGCTGGCAAGTGCAACAACTAAATCATTAAATGCTTCCTCATCGCGCTCCTTTGCGTTAATCAGCTTTTTAGCAACTTCTCTACCAACATGATTAGCTGTTGGGTAAAGGGCTATAACATCTGCAGATATTTGCTCATACGCTTTTATCGCATCAGCAATCGCTGTATGCGATACCCCTTCAATAACAGCAATTTCACGGTACGAGCCTTTTTTGCCTTGTTGAATAAGATCGTTTCTAGTTTGCTGATACGCTTGACCCAACTCCCAAAGACTAGGGGCAATGTATTGATCTGATGAAACCGCAAGTACTTTGGCATCTTGCTCGCTAAAGTCACTAGAACTCAATACGAGGTAGTCTGCGCCACCTAAAATACAGGCTTTACGACGTCTAGAGCCAGCTAATACAAGGCTCATATCACCTTGCTCCCACAATAGGGCAGGGTGCTGATTACGGCCATCTTCTTTAATAGCAGGAAGAATATCTGCGACTGACTTTTCGTTTAAAAGCGCTTGTACGCGACGATTTTTACCATAAACCTGAGTTGAGTTTTCAATCTCGTTATGTGTTATCACTTTACAAACAAGCGTAATTTCCCGATTAGGATCACTAGGAGCAGGCATACGAATAACGTCGCCTGCATTGGCTTGCTCTAAAAGGGCATCTAAGCTGCTACTGCCAACAGCGGTTGCAAAGGGATCTAAGCGGGTGTCATTTTTACGTTTTTTAGCCATTTTTAGTCAACATCCTTACTTAGGCGTATTTAATTTAGATTGAGTGGATTGCCAATTAGAACGAATTAGCATTTCGAGTTCATCAACTACATCTTTGATATTTTCTTGTGCGCGCATTAATGACTCTCTACTTGCTAAGCTGTCAGATGCTTTTTGGTCAAAAATAGTATTAAACGACGATGAACTGGCGGTAATTGCTGAACTATGATTAATAGGATAGCTCATTACTTGGCGGCCAAAAGCACTACGAACATCTTTAACTATGTCGCGTTGTGAGTGATTGCCTTTCACATAATTAGTAACTAAAAATTGCATGAAATCCCAACCATCATGGCCAAGAGCGGCAACGGTATGATAAATCTCACCTAAGCGTTTTAAATATTTATTATTTGCATCAAAGTCTACCGCTTCAGGGTGAACCGGAATTAGCATCGCCGTTGAAGCCATTAATGCATTGTAAAACATAAAGTTAAGCGTTGGCGCTGTATCAATTAAAAGAATGTCAAACTCATCTTTTACCGGATTTATTACTCGTTCTAGTAGTTTGTGGTAATGGCGTGTTTGCTCATAATTGGAGGTGTCTTTGAGTAATGTTGCTGTTTCGTGCTCAAAATAAAAGTCATCCATACCTGATGGTAAAACACGAATATTAGGAATATGTGTTGGTAAAAAAGAGTTAGACACAAATTCAGGCCATGTTTCACCTTCATCAAGGTCAATGCAGTCACGCATCAAATCACCAACGGTAATTGGATC
Organism: Pseudoalteromonas sp. 23_GOM-1509m; assembly: GCF_000518425.1. NCBI lineage: Bacteria > Pseudomonadati > Pseudomonadota > Gammaproteobacteria > Alteromonadales > Pseudoalteromonadaceae > Pseudoalteromonas > Pseudoalteromonas sp. 23_GOM-1509m. Next base: position 96,696 of record NZ_JADO01000012.1, on the reverse strand, counting down.
GGGCTCTGAAGATGGGAAAAAGCTTGATGATGACCCTTGAGGATCTAAATCAATTATACCGATACGGTAACGTTTAATGTTAGTGGTAGCGAGTGCAGCAGCAATGTTAACCATGCTTGTTGTTTTACCACAACCACCTTTTAATGAATTAATAACAATAACTTGGAGTTTGTCTGTTGATGAGCGGTGATCAGGCTGTATGTCCATAATATCAGCCATAGCAAAAATATTAACTAAGGTGTAGGCATAGTGGCCGTTTGCACCGCGTTTTATATTTAAATCGTCAAAGTCACCATTGTCATGGCGTCTTTTTAAGGTACGATTATTACAGCCAAGTAAATCAGCTGCTGCTTTTTGGGTGTAAGTTCTTAATTCTTTTTCTTCAGATTTAAGATGGGCGCGGTAATGTTGGATACGTCCTTCTAGTGATTTTTCAGCAACTTCTGCGGTTGCTTTCAAAAGTCGATAAGTATCTAGCGCGTTTTTATTGATAGACATACTTTATTCCTCAAAGTTAGGTGTTTAGTATAATGTCCATTCAATTAGCTGTAAACAACTATTTAAGGCGACATGTATTTTAAATACATGACATATAAAATAATTTTTACACCTTTAAGATTGCTTAGTATAAATAAAGAAGTTTAAGTATGGTTAAATATATAAGGTATTAAAGGCTAAGGGTGTAAAATACATATATAACGTAATGATTTATATAAATAATATTAAAAATAGTGGATCAGCATTGTACGTGGTTAAGATCAGATCCTTATCTACTTGCAGATCAGCTTTTTACTAAGCGAATATTTACAATCTAAGTTACGCACAGGTTAAGCACTGAGTTACTCACAAATACCTACCTGTAGATCATATTTTTACTAAGTAAATTATAAAGTTATGCACTAAGCAATAGTGATAATGCATGGTTTAATTAGTATAGATCTGATCTGTAGTAAGTACAGATCAGATCTATGCTAACTCGAACTAAGCTTATCCACAGGGGGTTAAGATTTTTATATAATTTGTCGTGTAAAATATAAAAAAAAACACTTTGTAATGGACAAAATTATTATTTAGTTAGTAAAAATTTGGCTTATCAACACTCAGTTAGTAAAAATGTGATCTGAAAACGCTTGTTTTAAGTTTTCCTTAGTAAAATACTGATCTGAGCATTTTATTTGAAGTCAGATCACTTTTATACTAACTTAAACATTTAACTTTTGTGGCTTTATGTGTTGTTATTAGCTGTCACAATAAAAACGGAAATAAAAACCATGAGCCGAAAGGTCAACATCTCGGTAGATAACTTGCCCGATACACTTAGGGGCCAAATTCACGGGGTGGAAAGTGCGATCGATAACGAAAGCCTAGCACTATTTACAGATAATAAAGATGTGCGAATTTCGATAGAAAATGCAGCCCATGGGTTACGCGCTTACTCTAACACATTTAACCATTATGATCTGTGGGGACGTTTTGTTCGCTCAGGCCACAAAAAACTGCCACTTGAAGAAGCCCCTAAAAAAACCATCATTACGCGTAAGATATCTGAAAAAGTAGATGGTATTTTATATGATGGCGAAATAAAAATAACACCGGCTGTGGTCAGTACTCGTAAAGATGGCGAAGATGTAGAATATTTAGTGTGGCCATCAGATAGAGAAGAAAAAGTAGAGCGCGCATTAATTCGCCTAGCTTCAAAAGGTAAAATTGTAAAAATTAATTTTAAGTCCGGTATTCAATATGCCGTTGTGTTTTCTATGAACGAATTAGCACAAGAGCTTAAAGCGGTTGGCCAATCTATGCCATATCCGCAAATTAAAGAGTCGCTTGAAGCATTGCAAGGTTCTAAACTTTCTTTTAAATATTCTGCAACGGATACTAAAAATTCTGATATTGATGATTCGTTTTACGAGTCGAATATGAACTTTTTATCGTCTTTGCACTTTAGTGGTAAGAAAGGCCAAGGCGGAAACGTAAAATGTGTTGCGTGTTTAAATGCATTTGTACACAACATGATTGATAACCTTGAATACAAAGGTTATTACTTTAACAGTGCACAAGAATTAAAGCGCGGATTATCGCGTTGGATGATGCTGCGTTTATATCATTTATGGCGTTATGCAGCACCAGGAAAAACCTACCATTTTAGATTACTTTCTATTATGGAAAAATATGGCTCTATTTACTCAACGGATGATATTACCGAAAATAAATTAAAAGCACTGCGTCGTGATATGACAACCACGATGAAAGATTTAATTGAAAAAGGAGCAATATCTGAATACAGCATTACCAATGTTAAAGATGATAAAACCGGCAACATAGTCGATTACACTTATGAAATGCATCCGTCTGATCAATTTTGTGATGAGATATTGGCATTAAATAAACACAATAAGCGTATTGAAATACAAGGCGGTAAACGCATTGTTGAAAATGCGGTATTGATTGATGAAGATAAGCTGGAAGAAATTGTAGAAAAGTAATTCTATTTATTTTTACCAACAAATATATTAAAGGCCACATTATGTGGCCTTTTTAACATAATTTATTTAGTTACTTGTTCTAAATATAATCGGTCCACTAGAAAATCATATTCGCGTTTTCGGGGATGCGATAAGGGTTTTTGGTAACTCGGTAGTTCGCCAAATTTTACGTCGGGCTCTGGGTTAATTAGTATAAAAGGTAAAGCAGCACTAACATGATAGCGATTTTGTGCAGTGTACCTCACATTAACTTGAGGACTAACTCGAGTAGGGCGCCTAATTCGCAATTTTTCTTTTTCACCCAAACTGGCTACTCGAACCTGTTCTTGTGCAACCAGTGACTGCCATTTTTGCTGATCAATCATTCGCGGGTTTTTATAGCCTGCCGATTTTTCTAACATTTCAAGCGCCATTTTTTTTGTAAGTGTTTTGGTTGCGTGTTTATGCATCCAAGTAAAGCGAACAGAAAAAGGGGATTCAATTTCACTATGAATTTTACGATACGCCGCAAGCGTTATTAAATTTGGCATTGCATTATGCACCGCTTCAAATCGCGCGTCGTTATTATCTATTGCTAAAATACAATTTTTAAAAGCTGCTTTTGCACTATTTACCTGTGCTATGCGATCAATAATGGCTTGTTTATTCGCCTCTTTTATTACTAGCAAACCAGGGTGTCGCTTTAATACTCGGCTGCTTAGCCCTGGCTTTTTATACATATCTGAGAAAGCATTTAAAATTGCCTTATGTGCCAATTCCCCTGTTATTTTTGAAACGCTTATAGACTCAGGGATTATATTTTCTTCAGTACTACTAATCTCAGGTAATTGAAAATACTCTGCTTTAGCAAAGCCAACCTCTTTAAGCTCATCAATTAAGCTAAGTGTTAATTCATTGAGTAAATCAAACTGACTTCTTATTTGTACCTTTGTAACCATTAGCTACCTACCTAGAACACATCTTACTGAGTCACTATTTTCGCAAACAACCTTTTCTTTTGATAGATATTTCTTCAAATAATATGTTATAGCTAAGATTTTTTTTAATTTAAATTAAGTATGATGTGTTCTTTATTGATTTTTAAAGTACTTTTGCTCAACATACTTTAAAGGAAATAATAGAAGGGCTGAGTTAAGGCACTGAGCTTAGTATGCAGCGCTAGCATAAATATTTAAAAGCGCATAATTGAGTAGCATTCTTTTTTTAAACATGCCGTAAAGTTAAGATTACATAAGTGCTAATTAAGTATGATGTGTTCCTACTGCTATCTGTATCACCATCGCTTAGCTGTTAAGCTTCTACTCAAGCCATAATAATACACACTCTACCTACTTAGATTATTGTTTTTAAATGTTTATTTGTTTTTACTTTATAAACTTGCTCATCAAAAGTAACTTAAAATAGGCTCTTAAATCTTATTAAAATTTAACTAATAACTAAATAATTGGTAAATAGTGTATTTAGTCCTTGAACAAAGCACACTGCATACGTTAATTTCATTACATCAGGTAATAGGAATGAGGAATGAACATGCAATCGTGGAACCCAAATAGCTGGAGAGAACTGCCAATACTGCAGCAACCACAGTACCCAGATCAAGACGTATTAAAGTCGGTAGAAAGCCAGTTGAAAAGTGCACCGCCTTTAGTATTTGCTGAAGAAACAAGAAGTTTATTTAAACAACTTGAAGACGTATGCGAAGGCCGTGCCTTTTTACTTCAAGGTGGAGATTGTGCAGAATCGTTTAGCGACTTTAATGCCGCTAATATTCGCGATACATTTAAAACCATCTTACAAATGGCTGTAGTATTAACCTATGGTGGAAAGTGCCCGGTTGTTAAAATTGCACGTATGGCTGGTCAATACGCTAAGCCACGTTCAGCCGACTTAGAAACAATAGACGGCGTTTCGTTGCCATCTTACCGTGGTGATATAGTAAATAACTTTGAGTTTACTGAAGAAGCACGTATTCCAGACCCTCAACGTTTAATGACGGCATATCATCACAGTGCGGCAACGCTAAATTTGCTACGCGCTTTTGCACAAGGTGGACTTGCCGACTTACATCAAGTTAACCGTTGGAACATGGGCTTTGTTGCTGCTAATCCACAAAAAGCAAAATACCAACAACTTGCAGACAAAATTCAAGACGCGTTAGAATTTATGGAAGTGTGTGGTATTAATTCAACTATAGCGCCAAGCTTAAAAGAAACTGATTTATACACGTCACACGAAGCGTTATTACTAGGCTACGAAGAAGCATTAACACGTAGAGACCATTTATCAGGTGACTGGTACGATTGTTCAGCACACTTTGTTTGGATTGGTGAACGTACTCGCCAGCTAGACCATGCCCATATTGAATTTTTTAAAGGTATTAAAAACCCAATTGGCGTTAAAGTTGGACCAGGTATGGATCCAGACGAGCTTATCCGTTTAATCGATGCGCTTAACCCGGATAATATCCCAGGCCGATTAACACTTATCACGCGCATGGGTGCGGATGTATTACCAGAGAAGTTACCTGCGCTGGTGCGTAAAGTACAGCAAGAAGGTCGCAAAGTAATTTGGAGCTCAGATCCAATGCATGGCAATACTGAAAAAGCCAGCTCAGGTTACAAAACGCGTAGCTTTGATAATATCATGCGCGAAATTAGCCAATTCTTTGCTGTTCATAAAGCAGAGGGTTCTTACGCAGGCGGTGTTCATTTAGAAATGACCGGCCAACATGTAACAGAGTGTACCGGCGGTGCATACGGTTTATCTGATGATGACCTTGCTCAGCGCTACAAAACACAATGTGACCCACGCTTAAATGCTGATCAAGTATTAGAGCTTGGCTTTTTAGTAGCTGATTTACTAAAAGATGCGCGTAAATAATACCCGCTCATAAATACCAAAAGCCGCTTTTATTTAGCGGCTTTTTTGTGTTTAACTGTGATTACGCGCTTAAATCACACATTAGTTTGTTAGTACTTACGACGCTCAAGGCCTGTATCAGAAATGATTTTTGCTGAAATTTCTTCAACAGAATGATGAGTTGAATTTAAATGTGCAATTTTATGTTTTTTATACAGCATTTCAACTTCGCGCACTTCAATACGACACTGCCTGATTGATGCGTATTTTGAATTTGCCATGCGTCTGTCTCTTATTGCAGCCAAACGCTCTGGATCAATAGTTAAGCCAAACAGTTTATGCTTATAAGGCACTAAGCATTTTGGTAAACCTTCGCTTTCTAAGTCGTCTTCGGTGATCGGGTAATTGGCTGCTTTAATGCCATACTGCAACGCTAAATAAAGACTGGTGGGTGTTTTACCACTTCGACTAACGCCAACTAAAATAATATCAGCCTCCGCAAAGTTTTTAATGTTGCCACCATCATCATTCATCAACGCATAATTAACGGCATCAATTCTAAAATCATAACTTTTTTCATGAATAGAGTGTGTTCTGTGTACTTTTGGTACTGGCGCTACATTTAATTCTTTTTCAATTTTTTCACTATAGGTACTTAAAAAATCGTATGAAACTGCATCCGCTGAGCGAATAATCTCAGACAGCTTATGATTCACAAAAGTAAAAAACACCAAAGGCTTTTCACCTTGCTTAGATGACGTGGCGTTAATAAGCGCTTTTATTTCATGCGCTTTTTCTTCAGTTTCTACAAAAGGGATTGTTTTATGATTAAATTCGACAGGGAATAAAGATAAAGTCGCATGACCAAACACTTCAGATGTGATTGCTGTGCCATCTGAAATATAAAACGCAGTTCTCATAAAGCCTCTTTTTTATTACATTTAATTTTAAAATCAGTGTATCACGGTTTACGTGGGGACGTTTGCCAGTGTAGAATGGTGGCGACCTTTATAAAAGGTTTTCTTTCTTAACTCTCACAGTTACTACTACAATTTGTTTTTTGGAGAAAGATCCGTGCAAGAATACGTTCTCTGGTATCAAGAGCTTGGTATGCAAGATGTTCCTCGAGTTGGCGGTAAAAATGCCTCACTTGGTGAAATGATTTCAAACTTAGCTAACGCAGGTGTGCAAGTCCCAGGTGGTTTTGCTACTACCTCAGACGCTTTTAACGAGTTTCTAGAACAATCAGGACTCAACGCAAAAATTCATGACATTTTAGATACACTCGATGTTGATGATGTAAACACACTCGCCAAAGTCGGCGCCGATATCCGCCAGTGGATTATCGATACCCCATTCCAACCTAGTCTAGACAAAGCAATCCGCGACGCATACAGCCAGCTACATGGCGACACAACTGCAGATGTTTCATTCGCTGTTCGTTCATCAGCAACCGCTGAAGATATGCCAGATGCCTCTTTTGCAGGCCAACAAGAAACGTTTTTAAACGTTGTTGGTATAGATTCTGTAATGACAGCCATCAAACACGTATTCGCTTCGTTATTTAACGACCGTGCAATTTCTTATCGTGTTCACCAAGGCTACGATCACCGTGGTGTTGCCTTATCGGCAGGTATTCAACGCATGGTTCGCTCAGATAAATCAGCATCAGGCGTTATGTTTAGTATTGATACTGAATCTGGTTTTGAAGATGTTGTATTTATTACATCAAGCTATGGTTTGGGTGAAATGGTTGTACAGGGTGCGGTAAACCCTGATGAATTTTATGTTCATAAACCAACGCTGCTTAAAAACAAGCCATCAGTAGTTCGTCGTAATATTGGCTCTAAAGCCATTCAAATGATTTACTCTCAAGACAAAGCTCACGGCAAACAAGTAGAAATTGTTGATGTAGATCCAGCACTTTCAAACAAATTCTCGATTACAGATGAAGAAGTGCAAAACCTTGCCAAACAAGCTGTAATCATTGAAAAACATTACGGTCGTCCAATGGACATCGAATGGGCAAAAGATGGTAACGATGGCAAACTATATATAGTTCAGGCGCGTCCAGAAACAGTTCGTTCAAACGAAGACACTAACGTAATGGAACGCTTCCAACTGAATGGCAGCAGCAATGTTGTTGTTGAAGGCCGTGCAATTGGTCATAAAATTGGTAGTGGTGTCGTGCGTGTACTTGATTCAATCAAAGAGATGGACCAAGTACAAGTAGGTGACATTTTAGTTACCGATATGACCGACCCAGATTGGGAACCTATCATGAAACGCGCAGCTGCGATTGTTACAAATCGTGGTGGTCGTACATGTCATGCTGCAATTATTGCACGTGAGTTAGGTATTCCAGCCGTTGTTGGTTGTGGTAATGCAACAGACTTAATTAAAGCAGGTCAAGAAGTTACTGTATCATGTGCCGAAGGCGATACTGGTTTCATCTATGAAGGTATTTTAGACTTTGAAGTGTTAACTTCACGCGTAGACGAAATGCCTGAACTGCCAATGAAAGTAATGATGAACGTAGGTAACCCGGATCGCGCATTCGATTTTGCACGTTTACCACATTCAGGTGTTGGCCTTGCGCGCGTTGAGTTTATCATCAACCGTATGATTGGTGTTCACCCTAAAGCATTATTAAATTTTGATGCACAAACTGATGCATTAAAAGCAGAAATCACTGACATGATTGCCGGTTACGAATCACCTGTTGAATTCTATATTGGCAAACTTGTTGAAGGTATTTCTACCCTAGGTTGTGCATTTGCACCAGAGCGTGTAATTGTGCGTATGTCTGATTTTAAATCAAACGAATACGCTAACTTAGTGGGCGGTCAGCAATACGAGCCAGAAGAAGAAAACCCAATGATTGGTTTCCGTGGTGCTGCTCGTTATATTTCTGAAGATTTCCGTGATTGTTTTGCCCTTGAGTGTGAAGCAATAAAACGTGTTAGAAATACCATGGATATGACTAACATCGAAATCATGATCCCATTCGTACGTACCCTTGAAGAAGGTAAACGCGTTATAGAATTACTTGAAGAACATGGCCTTAAACGTGGCGAAAATGGTCTTAAAGTAATTATGATGTGTGAGCTTCCGTCAAATGCATTAATGGCTGAAGAATTTTTAGAATACTTCGATGGTTTCTCTATCGGCTCTAATGATTTAACTCAGTTAACGCTTGGTCTTGACCGTGATTCAGGTTTAATTGCGCACTTATTTGATGAGCGCGACCCTGCAATCAAAAAGCTTCTTTCGATGGCTATTAAAACAGCAAAAGAAAAAGGTAAGTACGTAGGTATTTGTGGTCAAGGTCCTTCAGATCATGAAGATTTTGCTGCATGGTTAGTAGAGCAGGGCATTGATTCTGTCTCACTTAATCCAGATACAGTACTAGAAACATGGTTATATTTAGCTGATAAACTCGCTAAATAAATTACCTTATTAATAAAATGCCAGCATCTGCTGGCATTTTTTATGGCTTAAAATGTGTGTTTTGCTAATTTTTTATCTAAATAGGCACATGAGCGAGTAAGCGCTTTTTGACACCACGCTAAATAACCTCTCGCTTTTGGGTAATACATAGAAAAGCACAGTAAACCTGCAATAAAAAATATTAACGAAGGTCCAGGTACTACAGCAAATAGTAGTCCTAATAAAATAAACAGTGTCCCGCTGATCTGTATAAGTAGTTTTTTCATATAAACCTCATAGTAGGCGTCTAATTTGATTATAATTAGAGCTGCTCATATTACGATTAAAAGAGTGTTACAAACTGTAAAATCTTCAATTTCTATTAGCCATCACCATGATATAATTACACAAATGCATTAAAAAGCGCCGCCATGATAGCAACGATTACACAACAAGATGCCGCGACCGAATTGGTTGCAAATTACTTAAATACCATAAAAAATCAAGGGTTTACTGGAGATACAGACGCCAGTTATGCAACGAGGCTGACTGCATCTACCGATAACAGTATTTACCAGCAGCTTCCACAAGGTGTTATTTTTCCAAAAAGTGAAAAAGACATTCAAATTGCCTTACAAACTGCATCTCATGACCCGTTTTTGTCGTTAACTTTTGGTCCTCGCGGTGGCGGCACAGGCACTAACGGACAGTCTTTAACCCCAGGTATTGTGGTTGATTTATCACGTTACATGCGTGAAATCCTCGAAATAAATGTAGAAGAAGGTTGGGTACGAGTTCAAACGGGCGTGATAAAAGATCAACTTAACGACTTTTTAAAACCGTATGGATTTTTCTTTTCACCCGATTTATCTACCAGTAACCGCGCCACCATTGGCGGCATGATCAGTACAGATGCATCTGGCCAAGGTTCATTAGTTTATGGCAAAACCAGCGACCATGTTTTAGGGCTAACCACGTATTTAGTCGACGGCACAGCAATGTCTACCAGCCCAATAGACATAGAAAAAGCAAAAATAATTGCCGATCAAGACACATTAATTGGGCAAATATACAAAACAGTTTTAGATATTTCAATTAGTGAACGCGACGCTATATTAGCCAAATTCCCACGATTAAATCGCTTCTTAACTGGGTATGACCTAGAGCATGTACTAAGTGAAGACTTACAAACTTTTGATATGAGTCGACTAATTACAGGCTCTGAAGGCTCATTAGGTATAGTTACTGAGGCGAAATTAAATCTAACACCCATTGCTGAATTTAAAACACTCATAAATATAAAATATGACAGTTTTGATTCTGCACTTCGCCATTCACCATTTTTGGTTGATGCCCGTGCTACCTCGGTTGAAACCGTTGACAGCAAAGTATTAAATCTCGCGCGCGAAGACATTATTTGGCATTCAGTATCGGACTTAATAACCGATGTACCAAATAAAGATATGCAAGGACTCAACATGGTTGAGTTTAATGCTGTATCACCACAAGATATAAAAGACAAAGTAGACACTTTATGTAAATTATTAGATGAGTGCGTTGAAAACCAAACTAATGGGGTTATTGGCTATCAGTTAACAAGCGATAAAAGCGATATACTAAAAATTTATGCAATGCGTAAAAAATCAGTGGGTTTATTAGGTAATGTAAAAGGAAGCCAAAAGCCCCTCGCGTTTGCCGAGGATACTGCCGTCCCGCCTGAAAATTTAGCCGATTACATTGTTGAATTTAGAGCGCTACTTGATAGTCATAATTTACAATATGGTATGTTTGGCCATGTTGATGCCGGTGTATTACATGTTAGACCTGCGCTTGATATGTGCGACCCAGAACAAGAAAAATTACTACGCACAATTTCAGATGAGGTAGTAAAACTCACCGCTAAATACGGTGGATTAATGTGGGGCGAGCATGGTAAAGGCTACAGAAGTGAATACGGCCCTGAATTTTTTGGTGAGCATTTATTTACCCAATTACGCAAAATAAAATCTGTATTTGACCCAAACAATAAAATAAACCCTGGTAAAATATGCACACCTATTGAAAGTAAAGACTCACTAGTTAGTGTTGATGGGCAGAAACGTTCTTACTTCGATAAGCAAATTTCTATTGATGTTAAAACCAGTTTTAATAATGCAATGACCTGTAATGGTAACGGCTTGTGTTTTAATTATGATGAAAACTCGCCAATGTGCCCATCTTATAAAGTGACCGGCGATCGCCGTAATTCACCTAAAGGTCGCGCGGGTTTAATGCGTGAATGGTTACGACTTCAAGAGTCAAAAGATGTTAATTTGCTTGAAGTAGAAAAAGAGCTAAACAAAGGTGAAGTGATCACCTGGTGGGAGCGTTTTGTTCATAGCCGTGAAAAAAATAAAGGCGTTTACGATTTTTCTCACGAAGTAAAAGCATCAATGGACGAGTGTTTAGCATGTAAAGCGTGTACTACCGCTTGCCCAATAAAGGTAGATGTACCAACTTTTCGAGCTCGTTTTTTAAATTATTACCATAGTTATTATGCGCGCCCACTTAAAGATTATTTAGTGGGTAATATCGAAAATAGCGCACCGTTAATGTCAAAATTTGCTCGAATTATTAACCCAATTGTAAAAACATCATTGGTTAGTAGCATCATTAAAAAAACGGTCGGTTATGTTGATACCCCGCAGCTAAGTATTCCAGCACTCGGTAAACGTATAAACAAAGCGCAAAAATTTGATTTAAATTTACTTAAAAAATTAAGCGCCGATGAGCAAAATGAGTATGTACTCATTGTTCAAGACCCATTTACCAGCTTTTACGAAGCCGAATTGGTTGAGAGCTTTATTTCACTGATCACACTGCTTGGAAAAAAACCCATGTTGTTACCATTTAAACCCAATGGTAAGCCTCAACATGTGAAAGGTTTTTTACATGAGTTTAAAGTGACAGCTAAAAATGCTGCAGAATTTCTAAATCAACTTAACGAGATCAATGCGCCATTAGTAGGTTTAGATGCATCTTTAGTGATGTGTTATCGCGATGAATATAATACAATTTTAGAAAATAACCGTGGTGATTTTCATGTGCTACTTGCCCATGAATGGCTAGAAACACAATCGTTTAAACAGTTAACGGCTAAACAAAATTTAAATACTGAATTTACGTTATTGAGCCACTGCACTGAAACAACCGCTTTACCAAAAGCGGCAAGTGTTTGGAAAACTATTTTTGATGAACTTGGTTTGACATTAAACACTACAAATACGGGTTGTTGTGGAATGGCAGGTACGTATGGCCACGAAGCACAAAACCAAGATAACTCTCGATCGCTTTACGAAATGAGTTGGAAACCTATTGTTGATAAAAATAAACCTGAGCAACTTTTATCAACGGGATTCTCATGTCGCAGCCAAGTTAAACGTTATGAAAAGTTTAAACCCAAGCATCCGATAGAGTTACTGGCAAATGTACTTAGTTAATAATTTAATTAATTAAGCTGAAAATAAAAAGGCGTAACTTATTATTAAGTACGCCTTTTTATTTTGCTTATATTTATTTAGTTTTTTTAGCAAAACTATCTGCTATAGGTTTTGTACTAATACCGTGAATAAACACACTAAATAAAATTGTTGTCATGGCAATGGTCGCAATTTGAAATTTGTTTTCTATTTGTGTGTCTATTACCATTAAGGTAAAAACAATTGAGGCCAATCCTCTTGGCCCAAACCAAGCAAATGTAAAACGCTCTTTAATTGTTAGTGCTGTAAATTGCAATGACAGCATAACCGGTATTATTCTAATTAAAGTCGTACTTAATAATGCATACGTTATTATCGCTAAATTTAATTTAGGTAAAACTAAATAAGCACATACAAATCCAAACAAACACCAGATCATTAAAGAAGTAAAGTCAGCAATATGCTCTGAGTCTTCTATCAACTCTTTGCTTATTTTAGTAGTGGCGTATTTATCAAATAATAAACCCGCAACAAACACCGCAATAAATCCACTGCCATGAAAATATTGCGTAATCGAAAACACCGCCATAGCAAAACCTAATAATAAAAAAGGACTCGTGTTTTGCGCAAAGTAATGGCGCTTCATTGCAAAATTTAAACACGGAATAAAAATAGCGGTACTTGTAAAGGCAATTAATAAGGCTAAACCAAGTTCTCTGCCAAACACACTTAACGTTTGCGTTGCTGTAATTGCAGATTCAGGATTTTTTGCCAGTAATATAAAGATTAAAAAAATAGGAACACATAAACCATCATTCAAACCACTTTCGGTATTTATTCCTTCACGAATTTTTTCAGGTACCCGCGTACTTGCCAATAACCCTTTACTCAACGCCGCATCGGTAGGCGTTAATATTATTGCAAGTAACGCCGCTTGAATAACAGATAAATCGGCAAACAAAAATAATCCAACGGCAATCCCAAGTAATAACGTTAAGGGGAGGGCGATAAATAACAGTAAACTCGGATACTGAAAGCTATGTCTTAAAACACTTAATTTTGACTTAGCCGCATCAGAAAATAAAAATATACTGAGTGTCAATTCTATAAAGGGCAGTAAAAAATCTATGCCGGTTTTTATTCTGCTACTTTCGTTAGGTAAAAGTGTGGCAAGCAATATCCCACCAATTACAAAAAACATTGGCCCCGTTACTTCGGTTTTTTCTAGTTGGCGAAATGTTAAGGAATAAACTAAAAATAAAACGCCAATAAATGAGATCACTAAGTATTCCATTAAATTTTCCTTTTAATTCCAGATTTAGCCCGCTCTTTTATATTTGTTTGAATATAAATTTGATCGGTTGTAGCAATTTTTGCATGGCCTAAATCTTCAGATAAATGTTTTAAAGGGCGAGTTTGTGCGTCATGCGTTGCCCCCGTATGGCGTAACCAATGCGCAGTGGCCGCTTCTAATTGTTCCGCGTCATCTTTAAATCCATCATCAAGTAAAGATTGTTGCGCAATATCGAAACTTTGTTGTACCAATCTACGAATTTGTCTTACGGTCATTCCACCCTGACCACGAATTTTATGAACTAGCGGGTCTGACTCATCAACCCGGGGCAGAGCAGGCAAGCCTCGATACAAGCGATAACGTTTTAAATACTCAAGAAAATCATCACTTAATGTTACATCGCGTAATTTATTTCCTTTGCCCATTATTCTTAAAAACCAAAAGCCATCATTATCTTGCCAAAAATGAGACATAACAGGTGACCATTGTGGTCGCTCTGATAATTCTGAAATACGAAGGTAGAGTCCTTTTAAACAGGCGAGGGTAAATAAGTTTCTTTCATACTCTGGTTTTTTTTCGCATATATCTCGGGTAACGCCAAATACATATTCCCATTGAATATCACTTAATGTATCGGGGATTTGTATTTGCGATTGCACAACCAAGTAGGGACTATTTTTTTTAACAACAGGTACAAAGTTAGCAAAGGTTTTTTCTTCTAAAATAGCGAATTTATAAAATACATTGAGGGCAGTAAACATGGCCGATAATGTTTGCTGACTCGCAATAGATTCTTTTAACATGAAAGGGCGCCAATTTTGATTTAACCGACGAATTCCTTGCTCATCTTTATAACGGCATTGAACAGATGTAGATGCCCATTTTTTATCCGGTTCAACCATAAAATCAACATAGGCTTCAATATCTTCACGCTTAAGTTCAAATACAGATTTTTCAGCTATAAGCCATGACCATAAATAAAAACGTTCCAATTCATTACGAAAACGACTATAGGTTGCCTCAGATTTTCGGCCATAAACATATAAAAACTGGTATAAAAAATTAAGATCAGCCTTTGATTCAGTTACAGTCAAGCTGACTTGCTGTATAAAAGAGGCTAGTTCTGGATATTCTGATGAGAGTGTATTATCTTCAAGATGAGCTATTTGATAACGTAATTGTTTTAATGTATCGACCAGAGCAACAAGCATAATAGTAAAATATATAAGAAAATAATAGACTTATAGGTTAACCTTAAAGTCCGATACTGTCTAGTATTGGACATAATGAATTTTTGGTATTTATGCTAAACGCAGATTTATTAACCATATACCTTATTAAAGGAAAAATCATGAAAAAATTACTTCTGTTGAGCATGTTAGTTATTAGCGTTTTATTAACAGGTTGCGCTACTACAGGCAGTGCTTCCCCTGGAGAAAAACGTGCTTTAGTACAAAGTATGAAATCGAATACATTAACTGCTCTATACGAAAAAAAACCAGATGTTAAAACCCAAATCGCAAACTCTGCCGGTTATGCTGTATTTGATAATGCCAATGTAAACGTTATTTTAGCCAGTTTTGGTGGTGGGTACGGTGTAGTAAAAAATAACCTAACCGGAAAATCTACCTATATGAATATGGGTGAAGCTGGTTTAGGCTTAGGTTTAGGTGTTAAAGATTTCAATATTGTGATGGTTTTTCACGATCAAGCAGCGTTAAATAGATTTATTAAACATGGTTGGGCGTTCGGTGGTAATGCCGATGCTGCTGCAAAATACCAAGATAAAGGTGGTGCTTTAGTTGCCGAAGCTATTGCTGACCAAGTTACTGTTTACTCTTTAACCGAAAGTGGCCTTGCACTGCAAGCTGTTTTAAAAGGTACTAAATTTTGGGTCGATTCTGAGCTAAATTAAGACCTCAAAACCCTCTCATAAGTGGGCTAGTTTGTATGATTACGCCCACTTTAATTTAAATTACTCAATTTAACATAACGTAATTTATAGGTGATTAGCTATCAGCTATCAGCTAAAATAATTTAACGCTTATAAAATCTATTATTCAATGCTTATTATTCTCTTTTCATTGTGTAATGAATATCAGAAAACATGTATAAAATATTTAAAGTACAAAAAAACTTAGAATATTTATTTATCCGACCTAAAAAGCTAACTATTAAATATAATTAAAACTTAAACACTTTAATATAAAGGCTTACACTCTTTCATTTATATCGCTTGAGATGGTTATTTTAATTTTTAAAGTTAAATTAGTTATATAACTTCAAATCAAAATTCTCAGCATTTAATTTTTTATCAAACGCCTCGGCCAATTTCTCAGTTTCACTAAACACGGTGTTCCAATATTTAATACGCGTGTCTGCATCAAGATCAGTAAAGTCGTTTCTGTCTGGGATTTTTCCGTAAGGTAAACCCGCGGCAAATTCTTTTGATGGGGTGATCATCACAACGTTGTCGTAATTTTGTGGTGACACTTTTCGTTTTAAATTTTTATCGAACCACCCTGCTTTTGGTTCTGAATTAAAATGCGGATATAAAATTAAGCCTGGGTTATTAATTTTTAAATCAAAGTGGTAATCAATAATGCCGCCATCGCGGTAAATTCCTGGTGGCGAACCGGCAATATTTTTTATACCTTGCATTACTAGTGGTATAGAGCCCGATGCCAATAAGGCATCTTTTAAATTAGTTTGGCTAAGGACTATGTTTTGCGTTTTAAAATTGTAACTGTCGGTAATACTTAAATTACTATTGGGCGCGCCAAAAATAAAACGCTCATATTGCGAGCCTAATAATTTTCGATTAATGCGGTTAAGCATATAACTTTTTGATAAACCTAAAAGCTGTATTAATTTATGTTCGCTGGCAATAAACCCGTTAGATTTTGCGACAATAAAATGCGCTTTAAATACCGGATTATTTATAATTTCATTTACGCCATCATCACCAAATACATCTTCAAGTAATGCCCGGGCTTTAGTGGTAATTTCAGTTGGGGTGGGTTTATTATTAGAATATCGGGTTTGCGAATACGATTTTGCTAACCGCTTAATGGCTGCAACTGGATCGTTTTGTGCAAAACAGGCTGAACGAAAAGCCCCTGCAGATGAGCCAATTAAATTAAGCGGTTGAGTACGGTTTTTAAAAAATTCGCCAAATATATATTTATCTAAACCAAATAAGGTAAACCATTTAGGGCCACCACTTGCTCCTAAAAACGAGGTAAAAAGCTCAGGTTTAAACCCTTGTTCGTTTATTATTTTTGCTGCAGTTTTACCTGCAAAAATGTCGATCATCTAAAAATACTACCTGTAGAGTCGCAGTTTAATGTTGTTAAAGCTAAACTTAAAAATGAATACTTATGCAATATAAAACTTTTAAACTTTAATCTTAATCCCAAATTCCGTCTTCACATTTGCCCTGCACTTTTACGTTTTTTACCTTAAACTCAGGCTCTATGCCTTTGTCTCTTTGTGCGTGGTAGTCGTTAGTAACAGACAAAATAGTCGGTGTGAGTAGTATAATAGCGATTACGTTTACTACTGTCATTAACCCTAGGGCAATATCGGCTAAATCCCATACTTGTTTTAAGGTGGCTGATGCGCCCCACAACATCATTGATAAATAAAGCAAAGTATAAATACCGCGCCCTACTTTGTTATCGAGCTTAAATAAGTGGAGGTTACTTTCGGCGTAGGCGTAGTTAGCAACCACCGAGGTAAAAGCAAATAAAGTAATGGCAGCGGCTACAAAATACACGCCGCCTTGCGCTAAGTGTGAGGTCATAGCGCTTTGGGTTAAACGAATGCCTTCCATTTCGCCGCTTATGTTCACATCGGCCAATAAAATAATAACCGCGGTACAGCTACAAAGTACAATGGTGTCGAAGAACACGCCTAGCATTTGTATGTAACCTTGGGTAACCGGGTGGTTAGGAATGGGGCTGGCACTTGCCGATGCATGCGGCACACTACCTGCGCCTGCTTCGTTTGAATATAACCCCCGTTGAATACCGTTTTTAATCGCCGCCCCCATGGCGCCTGCGCCTGCTTCTTGTAAGCCAAATGCAGATAAAAATATATCTTTTAGCATACTGGGTACTTGGGTAAAGTTAATCAGTGTAATTACCACAGCAACAAGCACAAACACGATGCCCATAACAGGAACTACTCGCTCAGCAAAACGGGCAATAGCTTTAAATCCACCTAAAATAATTGAACCGGCTAACAAAGTGATCACGATGCCGGAATAGTGTGTGGGAATTTCAAAGGCATAATTAAGCGCATCGGTAATGGTGTTGGTTTGCATGGCGCTAAAGGTAAAGCCGTAACCTAAAAATAAACAGGCGGCAAACACAATAGCAAACGCACGGCTGCCTAAGCCTTGTTGAATATAATACGCAGGGCCACCTCTAAAATCGCCATTACTATCACGAATTTTATAAATTTGCCCAAGAATACTTTCTGCAAAACCGGTCGCCATACCCAGTATGGCAATCACCCACATCCAAAATATGGCGCCACTTCCACCAAGTGATATAGCAACAGCCACACCGGCTAAATTACCAGTACCAACACGCGCACAAAGCCCCGTACATAGAGCCTGAAATGAGCTAATGTTATTTTTATCACACTTGCTACTGCCTTTTAGCAAGCTAAACATATGTGTAAATTTAACGAGTTGAATAGCTTTTAAACGCACAGAAAACCATATGCCAGCAAAAAGTAAAATGTAAATGAGTACTTGGCCTTCGCCCCATAAAAGGCTATTTACACTTTTGATCAGCGTGTCGAACATCAGGCTTCCTTTTTATTATTATTTGCCACGGTATTAATTTAGCGACGTGAGTGTTTAAGTTTAGTAGAGACTTAGCCACTTTATAATAAAGCTAATTAGATGTGAATTATTTTTCTTTATTAATGAATATAAATTCATCCAGCAAACTGACTTATATTGCAGTGTAATTGCTGATGTAAAAGGAATGTTTTAGAAAGGAATTAGTCGCGTGCTTTAATAACCGTTAGCGCATTATTTTCGAGGTAAAAAACCGAATATTTCTCACGGCTAAATGACTGCCATGAGAACACAGTAAATGCTGATTTATTATCTTGCTGATTATAAACACAGCTACGCTATGTAGCTGTGTTTATAATCATCCTGATCTGGGTGATGGTTTTTTAAGTAGTTATGGCCTGCTGCTAAACCAAGTTTATAGTCAAATCGTAAGTCATCATTTGAGCTGCCTAATAACTTACTATACAACTTTTGATTTGCAAAAATTTGGATTATTTCTACATCTTTTGGTGGGTTAGCAATAAATGCTAACTCATCTTCGTAGGCTTGCTCATGTTGTAATAAGTAGTCTATTGTTTTTGGGCAATAGCCAGATACTTCAACAAATGATTTTAATTTACTTATCCATGCTGATTGAGCCTGAAAGGCTTCATCAACGGTGCGTATAACCACAATTTTGCGTGCGCCACGATTATAGGCTTCGCGTACAGGAAGCGGTGCGGCAAGGCCACCGTCTAAGTAAAAATCAGACTCTGACTGTATCTCGGTCTTACCTAATTCATTTGCGGCTAATGCATTTAACCACGGCGTCAATTTTACACCTTGCTTATATAAAAATGGCAGTGCACTTGACGCTTTTAATAGCTCTCGCCATTGCTGGCCTTCCCCTGTTGGGGATAAAAAATAAGGTTTGCGATCACGGGCATTAGTTGCAGTAATTAATAGCTCACGGTCACCTAAACTGGCTTTTGCGGTTTTAAAATCAAGCGCTCTGTTCACTTCGGTAGTTTTATCAAAGTACCAATCTAGGTCAACAATATGTTTACCCATTAGGCCACGACCTAATTGAAAAAAGCGTTTATGACGCGAAAGGCCTCTAATCAGGCGTTTAGCATAGCCTTTTTGACGCGCCAAATAGCTCGTTAAGTTTTGAGAGCCTGCAGATGTGCCAATAAATAAGTCAAATGGATCATACTCTTGCTCTAGCCAAGCATCGAGTACACCCGCGGTAAATATCCCTCGTTGTCCGCCACCTTCTGCTATCAGCGCTACTTTTGGTTGCACTGAGTTATTGCATGAATGGGGTGTCGTACTATTTTGAGATTTCACGCTTTACCTTCCTATTTATTTAGCTGAATTGTGTTGCATACCCTTATAATAATCGTTCAATATTCATAATTAAAATTGATTGTTTAAATCAGTTCTATTGAAAAAACAGAACAAACCTTTTCATTGCCACTTTTTAAATAATGTAAAATGGCCCCGACGTAATCAACTTTAATCTGTTTAATAGCATAACAAGCGTTGAGTGTACGCTTGCTTAACCAATTGCTTATCCATGTTTTATTTGCATTAAAATTTCAAGCGCTTTATGGCGCTTTTCATTATCAAATAAGTCGTTGGTGAATATAAGCTCATCAACCCCTAATTGATTTACAATCATTTCTAGCTTGTGTTTAATACTGGCTGGCCCACCGGTAACACTTAACCCTAAAAAGCTCTCAACATGAGCGCGCTCTTGTTCGCTCCACAAACCTTCCATTGTTTCTACTGGGGGTTTTAACCACAACTCGTCGCCTCTAATTAACGATAACACTCGCTGTTTGGATGTAGTTGATAAGTACTGTGCTTCTTCATCTGTATCTGCAGCCACTAAAGGTAATGCCAACATGACATAAGGCTTAGCTAATACATTTGATGGTTTAAATTCTCGTTTATACAAGGCTATTGCATCATGCACAAAACGCGGTGCAAAGTGCCCCGCAAATACATAGGGTAATCCTTTTTGTGCAGCTAACTGCGCACTAAATAAACTTGAACCTAAAAGCCAAATGGGAACATTGGTGTTTTCACCAGGTATTGCTCGCACGCGCTTAGTTCCCTCATAAGGGCCCAATAATGTTTGTAACTCGCTCACTTCATTAGGAAAGTTTTCAGCACGACTGATATCGTTATTTAATGCACGACTTGTCACAGGATCACTACCCGGGGCGCGCCCTAACCCTAAATCAATTCGACCTGGGTATAAACTTTCTAAGGTGCCAAATTGCTCAGCAACAACTAAAGGAGCATGATTAGGTAACATAATTCCACCCGACCCTACGCGTATTTTTTTAGTGTTACCGGCTATGTGCCCCACCAAAATTGAAGTAGCCGCACAAACAATCCCAGGCATATTATGATGCTCGGCTAACCAAAAACGGTTAAAACCGAGCTCATCAGCTTTTTGTGCATAGGCTGTACTTTTATTTAAGGTGTCACTCACAGTGGCGCCTTTAGGCATAGGCGCCAGTTCTAATAACGAAAAAGGAATAGTTGATAACAAAGTAGCACCTCCAAATTAAATAGCGATTTATAGCGCTAGCCATAAATAATGAGTCTATGCTAAGAGATGGGTGTGTATGACAGCCAATTCAAGGCGCCTTGCCTTTTAAAAGCTAAATAGCGATGTGATTGAACAACAATTAAGTTAGCTATTTTTAGCAGCAGCGTGTTGGCGCTTTAGTTTATAAGCTTCTGAATCAAGCCCTTTTTTCCAATAGCCCGATGCAACAATTTGACTGCGCGGTATAGCTAATTCATCAGTTAATATGGTTTTTGCTTTACGGACTAATCCGGCTTCAAGTGCCATAAATACAATAGGTTGTTGCTCACTAAGTGGTAGCGATTTTAATGCGTTTATCATATCTGTATCGGGGGTATTTGTTATTAACCACGTTACATCACGCGAGGAGTCTAAACTAATCACATCATCTTTTATTGGTGCATGGATAATCGCGTCAATTTTTGCGTTTATAGGCAATTGTTGCACGTAGCCTTTAATTGCATTAACCGAAGTTAAATCGCCAAGTAATAGATAATATGAATGATCATAGTTATCCAACTTTTTAGGGCCTGGCCCTGCTATACCCACTTCATCGCCTACTTTTGCTTCTTTAGCCCAATTAGTGGCTGGGCCTTGGTGCATATTTATCACAAAGTCGAGGGTAAGTGCACCAGTGTGCTCATCAACATGTCTTATAGTGTATGAACGCATACACGTAGTTTTAATATTAAAGTCAACGCGGCCATTTTGTGGAATAAGCACCTTAACGTAGTTACCAATGTATTGGGCACTCAGGTCGTTAAACTCATCTGAGCCGACAATAATGCGTTGTAAATGTGGGGTTATTTGCTTTGTGCTTAATACGGTTGCTTTGCGTACTTTTTTACCCATATAAATTTACCTCACTAAAATGATGAATTGCACAACGCCCCATTGGTTGATAAAATCAACTATAGCAATTTAATTGACTTTGTCAACCATTATGGATTTATTATGAACTCTTCATTGGCCAATACATTATTTGCTTTAATGCAAAATTATCGCGTTACCATACGCGAAGCCATTAATGCAGGTGAGCTTGGATTAAACGCGATGCATGTGCGTTGTCTGCATATTATTGCAGCGACACCTCAGTGCACTGCTAACGATATTGTGAATCAAACCCAACGCGACAAAGCCCAAATAGCACGATTAGTGAAAGAACTGCTCGCGCTAAACTTAATTCATAAAAATGCCAGTGAGCATGACAAGCGTTGTTTTATTCTGTCGTTTACCGCACAAGGGTGCACGCTTTACGACAAATTATTAAACGCTGAGCAGCATGTAAATGCGCAAATGTGTAAAAACTTAAACCCACAGCAAATCAATGACTTCTTAGATACAGCTCAGCAAATGATCAAAAATATGGATTGATCGCAGATCCATTACTTGGCATAACTTATATAAAACGCATACACTGTACACTTATACAGTATATGCGTTTTAGGTTGTGTTATGTTTGTTATTCCCATTTATATAGAGGCCGGTGTATGCGGATTTGAGTCACCTGCAGCACAATATACAGAGCTTGGCGTTTCACTTGATGAGTTATTAATAAAGCATCCTGATGCCACGTTTATTGGGATAGCGTCTGGGTGCTCTATGCAAGAAATTGGTATTTTTGAGGGCGACTTACTGTTGGTTGACCGTGCAGAAATACCAAAAGATGGCGATGTTATTGTGGCTAACTTAAATGGTTTATTTGTATGTAAGCTGCTTGATAAGACCAATGCACGCTTGCTATCAGCCTCTTCTGCTTATAAGCCGGTGCAATTGACTGAGTCAGATGAGTTTCAGCTTGAAGGTGTGGTAACTCGCTCTATTAGGCTGCATCGCCAAAGCCCTGAGTTACTTTCATGTATGCCTTAGTTGATGCCGTTGCTTTTTACGCCAGTGCCGAAAAAGTATTCGATCCGGCTATTCGCTCAAAGCCTGTGGTAGTGCTTACCAATAATGACGGCTGTGTGTGTGCGGTCTGCCCAATTGCGCGTAAGCTTAATATTCCTAAATTTGGCCCTTACTTTAAAGTTAAGCAGTTACTAGAACAAAACAATGTGGTTGTACGCTCTAGTAACTATGAACTATACGCTAATTTAAGCGACCGGATGATGAGTGTAATTGGCCGCTTTTGTGACACCCAGCATGTTTACAGTATCGATGAATCGTTTTTACACTTTAATGGTTATCAACCTTTAATTAACGATTGGCAAGCATATGGGCAACTAATTAGGCGTACTGTATGGCGCGAAACCAAACTCCCTGTTGGGGTTGGCTTTGGGCCAACACCGACCTTAGCCAAAGCCGCTAACCATGCAGCTAAAAAACTAACTGGCTTTAATGGTGTTGCAGTGATTGACGATGAAGTAAGTCGCCGCACTATTTTGCAACGAATGCACTGCCAAGATGTTTGGGGGGTGGGCAAACGTTTAGCTAAAAAGCTGGCTCTCATGGACATTCATACCGCGTGGCAACTGGCTGAGCAAAGCCCAAAAACAATTCGCCGCCAATTTAGTGTGGTGCTTGAGCGCACAATTAACGAGCTCAACGGCATTACCTGTTTAAACTGGGATGATGTACGCCAAGATAAACAAGCTATTTTTTCAACTCGTAGTTTTGGTCAGCGACTTTGCGACCCCGATGCAGTTAAAACCGCCCTAATAAATCATGCTAGTATAGTTGCACAAAAATTAAGAGCGCAACAGTCGCTCACTCATCGTATTTATATTTTTGCTGCCAGCTCATCACATGAACACGCCTTTTATAAAAAGTCAGTTATGCATCAATTTGATCCGCCTACTAACGATACTCGCGTTATGGCCAATGCGGTATCAAAGAGTTTTGAGCAAATATATCAACCGGGAATTCGATTTTATAAATGTGGTGTGGGCGCATTAGAGCTCAGCCCGCAGCAGTTTCAACAACATCATTTATTTGATAAGCAAACCGATAACCCGCAGTTAATGAGCTGTTTAGATGCTATTAATCATAGATACGGTAAAGGAATGCTTAGCGTGGCGAGCAGCCAATTAAATGATCATTGGCATATGAACAGGGCTTTTTTATCGCCGCAATACACGACTCGTTGGCGTGATATTCCAAAAATACAGTGTTAGTCGGCAACTTTAATAAATTCACATTCTACACTCGGATTGTCCAATGTGTATTTAAGCGTATTGCTGGTTAAAAAAGTAATGCTTTGTTTAATCGTTCCTTCATGGATAGGATTATCACAGCGGCTCATGCGTAAGCTATTTTCTAGGCCATCTGTTTTATATTTTAGCGAGCTGGTAATAAAACAATAATTTGGTTTTTCAATGGTACGAGTACCATTGTGTAAGGAGTTAAACAAAATCTCTTTGCCTAAGCTAAAACCTTGCTCAGGATCTTCAGGGTTATTAAATTGTAATCGGCTATTAGTACATAACCCAGAATTACTGGAGGTAACTTCGTAATTACCCAGCTTAGTTTGTAACAGCGGAATAAAGCGAGTTTTATTACTTGGGCCTGCTACTGCATAACAGCTAAAAAGGCTTATGGTAAGTAAAACCAGTGTGAAAAATTTCATTATAGGCTCTATCCTCGTGTATCAAATATGATCAAGCACTGTGACTATGCTTAGCTATTTCTAACTATAACAGAGATTTACTATAAAAGATGTGAAGTCGTTATACCATAAACACGTCTTTAAACTGTATTTAAAAATACGTAGCTCACAGCAAATACGATTACATTTTAAAACAGTTCAGTTAGTGAAATAAGAGGATGTGAAGGATAGCGCAAGCTGTATCAAAACCTAAGCAACATAAAATGCATTACCCCTAACCCAAAGTAATGCATTAATAGTCAAAAGTGAGCGATTACTGCCAATACTTAGCAAATAATTGCGGGTAATTTTGTTTTAAAAACTTAGGTTTGTCTTTAAAGCGCTTACCTTTAGGTTGTTCAAGCCCTGAGGGGATAAAGGGTAACTCATCGTCATTACGTTCTTCATATAACAAACCTGCAATTAGGTCATACTCATCTAAATACGGATAAGGTTGCTCGTTTAAAAAATAAAGAGGTGTGCACTGTGCAAGGCTATCGGGGTTTTCTAACGCTGCTTTAAATACCGCTTCACCCCGAGAAATTAGCCAACAACGAAATTCAGAAAAACCATATTCATCATTACAACCAGCCATTACAAACGCCGCACCAAATAAATCCCAAGTATAACTTTGGCGCATACAAATACTAAACTGTTTATCAAATTCAATAAGCTGCTCGTCGGATAAATCACTCAATGCAGCCTTAAGGGATTGGCATACAGACTCAGGCTCTGCGGTTCTGTCGTTTACAGTTACCAATCGCCAAAAATCAGTTAAGGTTAAATCGCTCATGCAATGATCTCTTTTACCCGACCTACTTGACCATCTTCTAACTGTACTTTAATACCGTGCGGATGATTAGGTGACTTGGTTAATAAACGCGACACAATACCATTGGTTAAAGTACCACTGCGTTGATCTTGTTTAAGCACAATATTAACCTCAATGCCGGGTGTTATTTGTGAACGTGTTGGAACAGCCATATATAATCTCTTTTGCTATTTTTGGGGATTATAGCCTGCTTAATAAAATCACTCCATATTAAAGCTTTTAAAGGCCCTATAAATGCCTAATTCAAGCTAATGTGAAGAATAAACAAAACCCATCGTACACATTATGGCTGCTTAGAAAATGAAATGGCATTGGCTTTAATATGTATGTTTAAGCTGGCTAACGCATTACAAATAAGCTGCTCAATGTAATCAAGCTGATTTTTTTGTTTAGCCTGCTCTAGTGCAATATCATCAATAAAATAACAACTTACTTTAAACTTAGAAGGTAAATTGTTTAAATCTGCTGAATGGGTAAGAAAGCTAAAGTCCTCCACAGTATCTTTTATTTGCTCACAAGCGAGCGTTAATTGCTGACGAATACGTTTATCTAGCTGCTTTTGGGTTTTGGTCATCGTTTATTGCTGCTCGCGAGCTTGTTGTTCTTTAAATTCTTTGTAACTGTCTTGCTGTTGTTTAACACACTCATGGTATTCCTTATCTGCCATGTAGCTGCATTCACCCAACCGCGCTGATTGAATTTCATGGTAGCGGCTATCGCTGCTACATCCCGCTAACACCAATAATGCGGATAACGAAAATAGATATTTTAACTTATTATTTAACATTCAAAATTCCTACTATTTTAACGGGAAAACTACTGATCTTCGTTATTTTTGCTGTATATTGCACTGGTTTTGTATTTATAACCGTTAAGGGCACGTTATGATGTTGTCGCAGTTACAAGAGCTGTTCCAGCGTATCGATAAAAGTAAACTATTTCAATCATTTGTTATTGCAGTTATTGTTGTTTCTGCATTGACCGTGGGCGCACATACTTATTCATTGCACCCAACCGCCGAACTCGTTCTACATTGGATGGATATAGGCATAACGGTGTTTTTCTTAATTGAACTGATTATTCGCTATATTGCCAGCAAAGGTATCAAGGACTTTTTCTCCAAAGGTTGGAACATTTTTGACTTCATTATCGTGATCGGAAGTTTATACCCCGCGGCAGGCTCTACTATTTTTATTGCTCGACTGCTGCGTATTTTCCGCGTGTTACGATTAGTCTCAATGATCCCAGAACTGCGCTTATTAGTAAATTCGCTAATAAAAGCAATACCGCAAATGGGCTACATTGCGCTACTCATGTTCGTTATATTTTATATTTATGCCGCCACTGGCAGTATGTTGTTTGCTGATATAAATCCGGTACTTTGGGGCGATGTGTCTATTTCTATGCTCACCCTGTTTAGAATAGCCACCTTTGAAGATTGGACTGACGTCATGTACGAAACCATGGCCGTGTACAAATTAAGTTGGATTTTTTACCTAACCTTTATCTTTTTAACTGCATTTGTGTTTTTAAATATGATGGTTGGCGCTATTTTAGAAGTGATGAGTGAAGAGCATCGCAATGCACGAGAAGAGCAAGCCGATATAGACTCACTCCCTGCCACCCAAGGCCAAGTAAACGAATTAAAAGCACAACTAGCAGAATTAAAAGAACTACTTAAAAATAAGTAGCAGGGATAAAAAGGGCATGCATTTGCTTGCCCTTACACTTTAAATTTACCCACTAATCCCGTTAAAATTGACGAAAGACGATTCATTTCATTGCCGTTTTCACTGGTGCTCACGGCAATATCACTCACCTCATCAGCCGCATTTTTAATTTCAGTAACATTGCGGTTTATATCTTCAGCTACATGTTGTTGCTCTTCAGCAGCGGTGGCTATTTGGGTATTCAAATCACTAATATGAACTATAGATGACGTGATCTCACTAAATTGTTGCTGCGCCGAATGCGCAAGCTCGACAGTTTTATTAGTGGTTTCTATACTGCGTTGCATATCTTTAGATACCTTAGATGACATAGTACGTAGTTTATCAAGCTGTGAAGCCACTTCTTCGGTTGACTCAGCGGTTCGTTGCGATAACGCGCGCACTTCGTCGGCCACCACAGCAAAGCCGCGTCCGTGCTCACCGGCACGTGCAGCTTCTATTGCAGCATTTAAGGCCAATAAGTTAGTTTGTTCTGAAATACCGCGAATAACACTGAGTATCGACATAATGTTTTCGCTTTCAGTATCTAGCTGAGTAATATCTGCTGAGGCATTGTTTATTACCTCACATAGCTGAACCACACTTTCCACAGTTTGTGTAATAACCGATTGCCCCAAGTCTGATGCTTGCTGTGTTTGAACAGCCAAATCCGCTGCATTTGCACAACTGCTAGACACTTCGTTTGCGGTGGCAGCCATTTCATTAATAGCCGTAGCTGCCATCTCTAAAGCTTGTTGCTGTTGGCTGGTGGAGCTTGTTAATTGTGCCGCTTGCGATGAGGTTTGTGATGAGGTTTTACTTACATTTTGCGCGCACTCATTAATTTGAGTTACCAGCTCGCTGATCAAGTTTAAAAATAAATTAAAGCTATTAGCCAGTTTAGCGGTTTCATCTTTGGTTTTTATTGTTAAGCGTTGGGTTAAATCACCGCCACCTTGCGATATTTCAGTTAAGCCATCACTCACTTCAACAATAGGGGCTGATATTAATTTAGAAATATAACTCGCTATAGCAACAAATACGGCAATTAATATCGCACTAATAACCAATATGGTATAAGCCATGGTATTCGCCGTGCTCATCACTTCGGCTTTCTCTACTACCCCAATAAACTTCCAGCCTAAGGTAGCAGAGGTATGAATATTAGCCATATATTGTTTACCATCTATCTCTACATCAAACAGCCCTTGGGTATTTTTAGCTAAGTCGGCGTATTTTCCCCCCTCAAGATCTGCTAAGTTTTTAAATCGGTAATCTGGGTGTTTAACATCCACCAGCACACTGCCACTATCTTCAATCAACATTAAATAACCGGTTTCGCCTAATTTAATATCGGCAATAATATCGGTAAGCCCGCCTAATGATACATCCATTCCTTGGGCGCCAATTAATTGCCCGTTATCAATAATCGCTTTAACCGTAGATACAATAACTAAATCATCAGCGGCCCAATAATAGGCATTAGTTCGCGTTGTTTTACCATTAGCCGCTTTTGCTGCCATATACCAGGGGCGCTCGCGCGGATCATAATTGGCGTTTACTTTCCCCATGGGCCATTGAATATACCCCCCTTGTTCGTTTCCCATGTAAATATAAGCAAGTCCAGGGTGTGTTTGGCCAAAATGGTCAAACAAGCTATAAGCAACTTGCTCTGTTGGGCTTTGATTAGGATGGTTAAGCATCACTGAGTTGGAAGCATCCATATGGGTTTTAACATTGGTGCGTGCGTTTTTAATGGTGGTGTGGGATGCTAAATAATCAACATTTTTGGCAATTTCGGCAAAAAACATCGTAATAGCGTTGTCTACTTGGCGCGCTTCTCGCTCACTCAATTGAGAAAAATTATCGAGTGCTTGCTCCCTCGTTTGCGATATAACAATAGCAGCAATTACAAACAAAGGCAGTGCGATAGCTGATGCAAAAGACAGCTTTAATTTTTTTGATATATTCATGTAGTTACATCCCAAGAAGCTAGATAAAATATAGTCTTGGAATATGTATTGAGCAAGAAATTAGCAATTATTTAAACATCACTCATTTAATCTTCAACCAATGACAGTTAAGCGCCTGTTTACTGTTTGTATGGTCACCATAAATCATGAATATCATTTAATAAAGATGAGAGGTTACTTTTCAAATAGTTCACTCAAGGACTGTGGTTTATGGATAGCATAACCTTGAACGTAATCGACTCCCATTTGTTTTAAGATAGACTTAATTTGCTCGGTTTCGACAAATTCAGCAATTGTCTTCATCCCCATAATTTGACCTATTTCATTAATAGCTTTAACCATAGCATGATCTATTGGGTCACTTGCGATATCTTTAACGAAAATGCCATCAATTTTTAGGTAATCAACTTTAAGATTTTTAAGGTACCCAAACGATGATAACCCACTACCAAAATCATCAAGTGCGAAACGACATCCAAACTTTTTCAGCTTATTAATAAACTTTCCTGCAAGCTCTAAATTTGAAATAGCTGCCGTCTCTGTAATTTCAAAACAAATTTTATGACTGTTTACCCCTAGCGTTTGTAGTTGCTCAATAATAAAATCAAGAAAACTCTCATCAGTCAGCGATTGCCCTGAAAGATTAATAGAAACAAAATTAATATTTTTAAGAAAAGCAGCGTTACTAACAATTAAACTAAAGGCGTTTTTAACAACCCATCTGTCCACTTTTACAATTAAATGATAACGCTCGGCTGCAGGTAAAAATGCACCAGGCGATATAACATTATCATGCTCATCAATCATTCTTAGTAACAGTTCGTAATGTTTATTTGAATCACTGGTCAGCGGTTCAATTGCTTGCGCATACAGGCGAAAGCTGTCTTCATCAATCGCGTATTGAATACGGTTTACCCACAGCATTTCACTTTGCCTTTGTACCAATTCTTTATCGTTTTCATAATGTACGTGAATACGATTTCGCCCTTTATCCTTTGCAATGTAGCAGGCAACATCGGCTACTTTTAACACTTCGATAAAGTCGAGTGCTTTTTCTGTAATTTGCATTAGCCCTATACTGGCACCAATACGAAAACTTCGCCCTTCCCATATAAATTGAAAGTCCTCAATAGCGCTTTGAATAGAGAGTGTTATGCGGTGCGCATCACTAAACGAGCAATCCTCCATTAAAATAGCAAATTCATCTCCGCCAAGGCGCGCCACTATGTCTGATTGCCGAACAGCTTTTTCCAGAATAAAACTAAGTTGGCGAAGTAATTCATCACCCGCTGAGTGACCGCAAGTATCGTTTACAACTTTAAATTGATCGAGATCCATATAACATAAAGCATGAACAGGCCGGTTATGAGCAGGAACAGCAAGTAGTAGCTCTGTTCGACGTTTAAACTCTCTGCGATTTAGCAACCCCGTTAGTGAGTCATGAGTAGACTGATAACTGAGTTTTTCCTCTGATTTTTTTCGTGCTGTAATATCAATATGAGTACCGACTAAACGGGTGATCTCCCCTTCTTCACTTTCAACCATGAAAGAACGAGATAAAATATTGATATAATGGCCGTCTTTATGGCGCATTCTAAATTCGACTTCATATTTTTTTATTTTCGCATCTATAAAAGATTGGATCTGCGCAAGCGTTTGTTCTAGGTCGTCAGGGTGTAATAAGCCTTCCCAGGTTGAGAAATGATCAACCAGCTCGTCCTCTGCATAACCTAACATTGATTTCCAGCGGGGTGAGTAATACATTTTATCGTTGGCTATATCCCAATCCCATAAGCCATCATTTGCGCCTTGCATAGCTAAACTCAAACGCTCTTCATTGGCTAGCGCTTTTTCTTTTTCGAGAATAAGTTCTTTATGTTGCTGCTCTAATGAAAGAGTCATTTGCGTCAATGAGTCAGATAATATATTTATTTTACTATTTGCCTGCGTTAAATCAGTAATATCGTAAAAAATCACCAAATACATTTGCTCAAAATCGGTTAAGGGCGCACAGCTGGCAAGCACGGTTCGTTGTGCACCATTTTTGCAATGTACATCTAACTTTATAGGTTCAAAGTCGGTATTTGTTTTTTTTGCTCGCTCAGTGTTTTTTTCCCATGAACTAATCACCCATTCACGGTATTTAGGGTTTGGGTAGGCTTTGGGCCACCAATCATTTAGTGTGGGAATATCGCTAAGTTTATAACCATAAAGCCTTGTAAACATGGGGTTTACATTAATAATATTTCCATATACGTCATTTAATGCAAAGGGCAAAGGCGAGGAATTAAAAATATTTAAAAAGATATGGCTTTGGGCTGAGCTTGTTTCTAGCTCAGATATTCGAGAATGTGCGATAGCTAATTCAGACTGAAGTTGCTCAATGCTATTCATTTATGCTTCCCAAGAATATAAATATCATAAAAAACCTGTAGTCAGGTTTATGCGTAAAACTGGCGAATAAATGCAACATTTAAATAGCATTTTGCGATGAAATTATTATACAGAGTCAAACGAGTGTTTAGTTGAGCATTGATAGTAGGCATTAAAACGGATTTAAGCAACTTATCATAATTATTAGGTAGTTATACGATGTTGCAACGTAAAATTATCACGCCTATTTTATAAAAATAACCATGCTATATTCAGGTAT
Organism: Pseudoalteromonas sp. 23_GOM-1509m; assembly: GCF_000518425.1. NCBI lineage: Bacteria > Pseudomonadati > Pseudomonadota > Gammaproteobacteria > Alteromonadales > Pseudoalteromonadaceae > Pseudoalteromonas > Pseudoalteromonas sp. 23_GOM-1509m. The sequence continues at coordinate 65,023 of NZ_JADO01000012.1, read as the reverse complement.
GAGAGATGGTTAAGCGCTCATCTAAATACAATAAATTTACTTGTGCTTATTACTCTATCCGAATAATCATTATGATATTGAACTATAATTGGTTTAAGGGAATTTTAAGGTAGCTTATGCCGTTATCTTCAGCGGGAGGTGGGTTGCCAGCTCTAATATTCATTTGAATAGCAGGTAAAATTAAGCGAGGCATAGGTAATTCTTCGTCACGGCTATCGCGCATTTGGACAAACTGCTCTTTGCTTATTTTAGTCTTTACATGAATATTTGTTTCTTTTTGTTCTTTTACTGTGACCGCAAAACGGTGATTTCGTTTTTCAGTCGGATAATCATGGCATACATAAATTGTTGCCTCATCGGGCATCAAGAGTAGTTTCTGGATTGAATCGTATAATGTTTCAGAGCTACCACCTGGAAAGTCACACCTTGCTGTGCCTACGTCAGGCATAAAAATCGTATCACCAACAAAAATGGCCTCTTCATTTATAATGTAAACTAAGTCGGCGGGTGTATGCCCCGGTGTGTGCATTACTCGTATTGATAACTGGCCAACATTAAAACTATCTCCATCTTTTAATAGTCGGTCAAAATCAGCCCCATTGGGTAAAAATTCTTTTTCAAGATTAAATAGCGCCTTAAAGCTTTGTTGTACCGTTTTGATATGTTCACCTATGGCGATTTTAGCACCAAAGTGTTTTTTAAAATAAGGAGCTGCAGAGATATGATCGGCATGAGCATGTGTTTCGAGAACCCACTCTAATGAAAGAGAATGGCTTTGAAGGTACTCGCCGATTTTTTTGGCGCCTGATTCACAGCTGCGACCTGATTTATAATCAAAATTTAAAACGGGATCAATCAAGATTGCTTGCTGAGAGTTACTATCAGAAACAACATAACTAAAGGTTTCGCTATCGTCATCAAGAAATGCGTGAACATGAAATTTACTGTGCATAATATTCTCCAATAAGTCTGAACTCATCACTTGAATTAATAAAAATGACCGGAAGCAATAATATAAACGTTGGTAAAGGCTATGAAGATATTAGCGATTTAATTATTAAATAAAAAGGGCTAGCCAATGCTAACCCTCAAAGTAAATATTATTTATTATCAACAATAATACGTAACATACGACGCAGTGGCTCTGCTGCGCCCCATAAAAGCTGATCGCCTACGGTAAAGGCACTGATATATTTTGGCCCCATGGCGAGTTTGCGAATACGGCCAACAGGTATACTTAACGTACCGGTTACTTTAACTGGGGTTAAGTCGGTACTGGTAATGTCACGCTCATTAGGAATTACTTTAACCCACTCATTGTGCGAGGCTAAAATTTCTTCTATTTTTTCTACGCTAATGTCTTCACGTAATTTAATGGTCATCGCTTGGCTATGACAACGCATTGCACCAATGCGTACACATAAACCATCAATAGGCACAGGTTGTTTAGATGAGCCTAAGATTTTGTTGGCTTCAACTTGCGCTTTCCACTCTTCTTTAGATTGACCGCTTGGCATAGGCACATCAATCCATGGGATTAAGCTACCCGCCAGTGGCACACCAAACTGGTCTTGTGGCAAATCGCTTGATGCCATTTTTTCGCTGACTATTTTATCAATTTCTAAAATAGCTGAACTTGGGTTATCTAGTTGCTGTGCAACACTTGCATGAATAGCCCCCATTTGAGCTATGAGTTCTTTCATATTGCGTGCACCCGCGCCCGATGCTGCTTGGTAAGTCATTGGGCTTACCCATTCGATTAGGTCTTGCTCAAATAAACCACCCAGCGCTAGTAGCATAAGTGAAACCGTGCAGTTACCACCTACAAAGGTTTTAACGCCTTGCTCTAGCCCTTGTTCAATGACATCTTTGTTAACAGGGTCAAGTACGATAATACTGTCGTCACTCATACGCAGTGCAGAGGCTGCATCTATCCAATAGCCATCCCAACCTGATTCACGTAATTTTGGATACACCGCATTGGTATAATCGCCACCCTGACAGGTAACAATAATGTCCATTTTTGCAAGCTCAGAAATATCGCTGGCATCTAAAAGCGGTTTAGCTGCACCCGCTAACTCAGGGCCAAGCTGACCTGCTTGTGAGGTGGTGAAAAAGGTGGTGTCGATATGTGCAAAATCATGTTGTTGTTCCATTCGCTCTAGTAACACTGAGCCTACCATGCCGCGCCATCCGACTAATCCTACTTTTTTCATTGTTTGTTCCACTGTTTGATTCATAAAAGGAGCCTATACATTAAAAATTAAAAATTCATTGCGTGAGATTTAATTTTTACAGCCCTAAGCTAACACCACCAGCACGCTAAAACTAGTCAATAAACTGTAACTTAAATATTTTTCATACACATAAAAAAGCCCTGTATAAAATACAGGGCTAATGAGTAGTTAGGCGTTGTTATAAATCCTATCCTTGGGCTTTTACTTAAAACTCGTAACTATAACTAATATCAAAGTTCATACCGACTTCTTTAGAGCGAACAATAATATCTGATTGCGATACTTCCTGATCTTCATTAAGTAGGTTTTTAACTTTAAACTTCACCTTAGAGTTAAAGTCAGGGTAAAAGGTATAAACTAAATCAAGTGAATGAAATGGCTGCTCATAAGCATCATCTCGACTCGCAACACCTGCTGCTAAAATACGTTCACCAAATACGTTATAAACCAAAGAACTACTGTGCATTCCGTCGAGTGAATCGTAGTTAAGTTGTAAATTAACTACGTACTCTGAGTGACCCGTCATACGTTTTTTAGGGTTAGTTAAGGTGCCCGCAAGCGCAGGATCGATAGACGCTTCTGAATCACTCAAAGTTATATTACCACTGGTAAATAACCCTTCAGATAAAAACGTAAGATCTTGCAACCATTCAGCTTCTATACCGTAGACCTCAGCGGTTTCACCATTGATAAATGAGGCTGAATAGTCTTCATCGCCAATATTTAGAACCGTTTCAATGGGTGAAGTAATATCTTTGTAAAAGGCAGCCACACTAAACGAATTACCGGCTTCACCGTAATATTCATAACGTAGGTCATAGTTTTTAATTGGGCTACTTTTAAGCCCTGTACGGCCAAATGTTCTAATATCGGTAAGTGGGTCAAAGTAAGTAACCGGTACCACTTCACGAAAATCCGGACGAACTACCGTTTCACCATAGCCTGCACGTATTTGGTAGTTATCAGCGCCTACATAGGTGACAGAAAGCGCAGGGTACCAATCATCGGAAACAATAGAGCCTGCTTGAATTTTTTCAGGGTCGTAGAAAGTATTTAAGTCATCTTGATCAAATATTAGGCTAGATGTACCAATAGACGTTTGTTTAAATTGTTCATAGCGTACACCACCGCTAATGCGTAGCCATTGATCATAAAACACATCAAACGAGGCGTAACCCGCATCTACTTTTTGTCCTGCTAGGTAATCATCCGCATCAGGAGCTGTTGGTTCGTTAAAATCAACCAGTATCGCGTTATTATTAATAAATTCATCGCTTAGATACCCGCTATTATTTAGCGCATTATCACTGCCATCATTTATAGTGATACCAGCACCACCACTGTTATTAATAGCAAAACTTGAGGTATTAAAAATACGCGCTCTATCTGAAAAGTCATACCCTACTTTAAATTCAACATCCATGCTGTCAAAGCTAAGCGGTAAGTTTAAATTACCACTGTAAGACTTAACTCGTTCTTCCATGTTGGTGTATGACATAATCACACGGTTATCATCACCCGTGATTTGAGAACCTACATACGACCCGTCTGTGTTGTACTCATCGCGAAATTCAAAATCAGCATTCGTCGGAATATCCGTTGTTGCCTTCGCTTCGGTATACTGCCAATCAGCGCCAATCCCCATGTAATCTAAAAAGGTGTGCTGACCAATAAACTGGGTAATATTGAGTTGTCGCTCTTCGTAGTTAAAAGTATGGTTACGATTAGCAACGCCATCCCCTGCAATACTAAATGTTGAACTACCCGCTGGACTTTGCGAAATAGCAATTTCAGACTCATCTTCATTATCAATAATGTATAGCTGCTGCGCTGATATACTGTGAGTACCTAAGGTATAGCCTAAACTAAATGACGCATTATAACGCTCGTTTTCTGTGGTCACTTGGGAATTTTTTACAGTATTAAAACATGAATTTGCGACATCATCTGCAGTATTTAGCGCTGTCGTACAGTCAATTTTACCGTCTTCATTTTTTAAATCTTGGCTTATCACTGAGCTAAATCGGTCTTCAAAATCCCACTCATTTTTATAAGCGCCAGAAAGCATAAAGCCTAACTTGCCGCCAAAGTAAGATTCGCTAAAGCTATCACCGTAATGGGCTTTAATATTGTATTGTGGATCGAGAGAGTCTTCTTTTAACTCATAACCACGCGGTAACGACTTAAGCAATTCGTTATTAATCGCAGTCGCTTGCTCTGCACGCGTTGTATCACCATCGACTAAGCCATCGCGTTTTACTATGTTGCCAATACCAAAATCACCTCGGTATTGTGTTATTGCAGATGATAACGCATCAGGTAGTCCGCTTTCTTTACGGTTGTAAGTAAAGCCGTCACTTGCAGCAGTGTTATAACCAACACCCACCTCTACACCCGCTGTAAACTCGCTCGGTGCAGTTTTGGTTCTAATGTCAATATTACCGCCACCAAACGCGGCGGGCATATTTGGTGAGTAAGCTTTTTGTACTGCCATGCTTGAAATTATACTAGCGGGAAAAATATCAAGCGGGATCACATTGCGAGTTAGATCGGGGCTGGGTATGTACGCGCCATTTAAACGTGCGCTCGAATAACGTTCACCTAAACCACGCACATAAATGAACTTGCCATCAACGAGGGTCAAACCGGTTACACGCCTAAGGGCAGAGGCAGCATCACTATCGCCAGTACGTGCTAATTGCTCTGAGCCTAAAATATCGGCTACAAAGGCTTGATTTTTTCGCTCTTCAACCACAGCAGCAGCACTGCCTTGTAAGCGCGTACCTACTGCCACTACTTCTTCTATTTCTTGGGCTACATCAACATCATTTTGCGCAGCAAATAGGCTTACAGATTGGGCACACAGCCCTAAACCAATCGCCCATGTAATTTGATTAAGTCTATGCTTTTTAGACATAAGATACATCCTGATCAGATTATACAAAAGAGGCGCCAAACGCTTATTATGCAAGCTCCAAGGCGCCTTCAAAAGTTTATAAATAGTGTTAAATTAGTCTGCGTTAGCCGCGGCTACTGCTGCTTCAACCCATTTATACCAATTTGACGTTGTATCCTGGTCCGATACGGCACCGATGTAATTTACCGATTCAAAGAACGAATCTGTTGTACTTAAATCAGTGGCTGTAACGCTCACATCTGTAGAAGCCGTATTAGTAGCAAAACCATTAGCAGCAAGTACAGAGACATCATCTGTTAAAATTTCACTCGCACCGCCATTTTCAAACCATGCTGTTTTAGTTTGTCCTGCAAGCGGACCACCAGCAAAGGTATCTGTATTAGCGAAATTATTTGAACATGCCATTACTGAGCTAGTAAAAGAAATGTTATCGGCTTGCTTTTCACCATCACCCGAGAATTCGATACATTGTGTATTAACTGCGTTTTTTTTAACAATTAACGCGTTATAAATGCTTGAATTAAATTGATCATCAAACTTGTAGGCTTGTGAAGGGTCATCATCACGAACTGAATTGCCATCAGTAGTAATCACAGTCACATTAGCAACCATCGGGTTTGAAGGTGACACTTGAGCAGAAGATGAACCTTTAACGCCGTCAGACTCAAAACCATTATTACCCATATTAACCACAGAACCATCGTTAAGCGTTACCGTACCGTGTTGAACAAATAAGTACTGCGCCTTACCTTGCCAACCGGCATCAAAGTCAAACGAATCATCTTGAGTATCAGTCACTGCAATATGCTTAAGCGTGGTTGCACCACCAAAAATTTCAATACCGTCATCAAAGCCTTGGTGAATATGAATGTAATCAAACTCAGAGCCTGAACCAACAGCATTAAGTGTTAATGAATTTAAATCATCACCTTCACCACCTACGCGAGGGCCAGAGCCTGCATACCATACTTTAGCCCATTTAATATTACCGCTTGAATCGCTATTATCGTTACCACCAAAGTAGCTTGTTATACCTTCAGAGGCTACGTTACATGTACCGCCATCACGCTCTGCATCTGTACATTGGTCAGTAATACCTTGACCATTAATGATAATGCCACCCCAGTCAGCATAACGTGCACCTTCACCAGCTGTATCAAAACGGTCAAAGGCATTAGCTGAGGTAAATACTACTGGCTTTTCTGCTGTACCCACGGCTTGAATTTTTGCACCACGTGCAATACGTAAAATCGCTTCACCTGATTGAAACGCAAGCGTTGCGCCAGGCTCTACAGTCATAGTTGGGCCATTAGTTGGAATAGAAAAGCCATCAACTGTGTTGCCATCTTCACCAATTTGCAGGGCATCAGCAAATACATGTACACCACCGCCAGGTAACTCTTTAAATGTAATGTTGTTAGTAATTGAAATAGTTTTACTTGAAAATGAATCGTTGTATAAGCAATCTATACCACTGACCACACCTGTTACCGTGCCTGCATCTGATTCATAGCTTGCACATACAGCCTCATCATCAGTTGTTGAACCGGTGTTGTTATTAGAATTATTAACACTGTTGTCTGTACTGGTGCTGTTATCATTAACGGTTGGTGTAATTTCTATATCACCACCACAACCAGCAAGTGTCATTGCTGTAGCCACTAAGCTGATTTTGAATAAGCCAGATAATTTCATTGTTCACTCCGTAAAAGTATTTAATTATTGTGTTAGCGCATTAAGTAATAACTTAAGTCACTTTAAGGCACGATACTCATGCATTAAGGTCACTTGAGTTATCGAATACGAAGTACAATACGGGAGTGATATGACAATGAAGTTACACTTTAATAAACATAAAATGACAATGTTAATTAATTAAAAATCAATTAGTTATTTTAAAAATGCAAGCAAAAAAACCACACTAACCGAATGTTAGTGTGGTTTGAGTAGTGCAATTATGAAATGGTTTTTAGTGCGTCAATTAAGAACTAATAATCGCACTATAAAAATTAAAGCAGTGCTGTTTTTAATGTTTGCGCATGCACTTTTTCTCGTTTTACATATTTGATCCATTGCTGGGCTAAACGTTGCGACTTTTTGTGCTTTTCAGCTTGTTCAAACGCAAGGATAGACGCATCAAAATTTTGTAAATTGTATTGCGCCATCCCTAAAGCAACAAACGCATTTGATTCAAAATCAAGGCCGCCTTTATCCAGCGCCATTCGCGCCGCATCGGCAGCTTCGTCATACTGTTCTGTGTTTACATACACTTCAGCCAAGCGCTGATCGTATTTACCATGCTCTGAACGCTCTGCAGCTTTGGTAAAGTAACTAATCGACTTAGCATCTTCTTTAGCTTGTACCATGGCCTCGGCTACAAAGGCATAATTTTTAGCAGTTGGTTCAGCAATCCCTTGCTCTATTGCTTTACTCATTACACTGGCTGCTTTATAAGCAAGCTGATTATATAAATATACCTGCGCAAGCTGCCTTAAGTCAGATTTAGAGGTTAAAAATCCTTGCTGGTAAGCAGCCTCTAAAACACTAAGCTGCTGTTTTTCTTGCCCAGTTTCACCATACATACCGGCTAATTGGACCCAATACTCAGGTTTATTGTAAAGCTTTACCATACGCTCAAGTACGCTCACTACTTTATCGGTTTGGTTAAGTGAGTAATACATAGCGCGTTGCAGTACCAGCCAGTTTTCTTTGGGTACTTTGCCTTCGCTATCACTTAAGTTAATGGCTTGCGTAATGTAACTCAGGCCTTGCTCATAGTCTTTTAATTGATAGTAGGTTTGCGCCCTTAATAAATAATAGGCGTCGGTTTTAGGCTTAGTGTTTATAGCATCCCATTTGTCTAAAAATGCAATCACCTTTTTATAGTCACTGTTAGCCATAGCAAGCTGCGCAAGGCTGAATGTTGTGCTCAGGCGTAGTGTTTCAGGAATGCCATCTTCGGCAATCACTTTTTCAAATGAAGCAATCGCTTTTACAAGGTCGTTTTCATTGTAATAAATAAACCCATAAAAGTTATGCATCATCGCAATTTCATAAGAGTTCATACTTGATGAGCGCGCTTGTATGCTGTCAAGCGCAGCCAAGCCCGCTTTACTGTCGCCATCATCCGCAAGTTTTTGGGCGCGAGCTAATTGGCTGTATACTTTTTCACGCAGTGCGGGCACTCGTGTTGTTTTTTGCTGTTCAGCGGCCTGTACTGTCGCCAAGTTTATACCCGGAAATACACTCAATGCACTTGGTGTAACAACGCTGGCACTGATTGCAACAGTGCACAACATACTCAGCTTTAATAGCTTGGTTGTTAGTTTTAATTTCATAATTGCCTCACGTTCACTCTTTGCTTACTTAACAGAATTAACCATTAATTTGGAAAGAAATTTTATTTTGCACACCGGCTACTTCAACGGCTTCACCATTAACCACGCGCGGTTTATATTTAAATTTAAGGGCCGCATCCATCGCTGCTCTGTCAAATAATGACTCTGGCTCGGCTTTAATAACTTGCGGCTCTTTAACCGTGCCTTGCTTTGTCACTGTAAATTCAACAATGACATACCCTTCAATACCACGCGATAACGCACGCCTTGGGTAGACCGGTGCTACTTTTACTATGGGTAAATACTCACCATCACTGGTTTCTAACGCTAATCCACCCGCTAGATTTACATCCGCATCGACATTGGCAGCAAAATCAAAGTTGTTGCTAGCAGCGTTGTTATCGCTACTTTGCATTTGTGGCGATTCCATTGGCGGTGGTGGCTCTTTAGGTGTTGGTGGCTTTTGTGGTTTACGCTCCTTTTTTTGTACCGTTTCTTCTTTTTTCAAACGGACAAAATCTAACACATTCCCTTTGGCAGGCTCCGTCATGGCGCCTTCACCACCGGTGATCAATGCCTGCATACCTAAAAACAGCATAAAGGTCACCACACCCGCTATAATTAACGCAAGTACATAACGCATCACTCGTTACCCTTCTTGAGCCGCTATTGAAACATCAAATACACCCGCTGCACGCGAGGCATCCATGACTTTTATCAAGGTTTCTGTGGTGGCTTTTTTATCGGCCTGAATAACTACACTGCCTTGTGGATTTTCAGCTTTTAAGCGCTCAATGTTGGCTTGTACAGCGCGTACATCAATTTGACGTTTATTGATCCAAATTTCGCCTTGATCTGAAATGGCCACTAATATGTTAGCCCGCTCTTTTTTAACTGCGGTTGCCGCTTCTGGGCGGTTTACATCAATACCCGCTTCTTTAACAAACGAGGCTGTCACGATAAAGAAAATAAGCATAATAAATACAACATCCAGCATAGGGGTCATGTTTATTTCTTCTGCTTCGTCTTCTTGGAATAAATTACCTAATGGGGCTCTCATGTTATTTCTCCTAGAATAAGCGGTCATTATGTTCACCGCTTTTCAATAATTATTTAGTGGTCTAACACCATAGTGTCTTGCAACAATTCAACTTCACGCTTTGCTTTTCGTTGTAAATAGGTTGAGGCAAACACCCCAGATAACGCACCGACCATTCCTGCCATTGTCGGTATGGTTGCTTTTGAAACACCTGATGCCATAGAGCGTGCGCTGCCTGTACCTGTAATGGCCATTACATCAAAGACTTCTATCATCCCTGTAACTGTGCCAAGCAATCCTAATAGTGGACACAGCGCCACCATTACATTAATCAGCGGTAAGTTTGCGTTTAAACGCATGCTGGCGCGTGACACCATGGCTTGGCGTATTTGCTCTGCGTTCCAGCTGTTGCGTTCACTGCGCGTTTTCCACGTATTTTTAACGTCTTTTTTGTAGTGTCGATAGCCATTAAAAAAGTACATAAATCGCTCGAGTATCAATAACCACATCGCGAAAATTAACACGGCAATGACCAAGAGTACTTGGCCACCCGTGTCGAGAAAATCACGGATAGCATTGATTGAATCAATCAATAGCACCATGGTTTAGGCTCCTTTCTCGCTTCGCTCGGCAATAATACCTGCACTTTGTTCTTGTAAAATAAGCAGTAAACCTTTTGAGCGAGTATTCAATAAGGTGTATAAAAACACCGTTGGAATGGCAACAACAAGACCTAATACCGTAGTAACTAGGGCTTGAGAAATACCGCCCGCCATTAGTTTAGGGTCGCCAGTACCAAATAAAGTAATTGCTTGGAAGGTATTAATCATCCCGGTTACCGTACCGAGCAAGCCAAGTAATGGCGCTACCACAGAGATAATTTTAATAAGCGTTAAATTACGGGTGATTTTTGGCATTTCGCGTAAAATGGCTTCGCTTAACTTAAGTTCAAGCGTGTCGTAGGCCACATTTGGGTATTGATCTTTCACTTTCATGACGCGCCCTAACGGGTTGTCATCACAGGCTGTATCGTCTTTTAATTGACGACGGATTTTTCCACCCATCAGCATGAGCGATACAAAACGCTCTAGCGCAATTAATAACGCTAATAAACCAACGCCTAAAATAACGTAACCGACCGCACCACCTTGATGAACTTGCTCGCTGGTATCAGGGGCTTGTACTAACAAACCTAAAATTGAGCCGCCTGTTGGGTCAAGCGCAAACGGTACAACACCCGTGTTTGCTTGCTGCAAATCAGCCGCAGTCGCAGTAAAGCGGCTACTTGGTTGGCGAGTAAGCTGGCTAATGGTATTGGTGGCCGGTGTATACTCTAAGTACTGACCGTCACTAATAAGGTTAAATGCACCCACACGTACCACTTCTTTTTGTACTTTATTGCCACCGTCAACAATTACATCAGTATTGAAGCGGCTTACTTTTCCTTGTTCGGTCATTTCGCGTTGTAGCTCAAACCAAACCTTTTCTATATCTTCAATAGACGCAAGCTTTGAAGTTGAACCCATTTTTTGCGCCAATTCGTCCATAAAAGTACTACGCCCAGGTAACTGTGCCGATACCACAGAGGTAGCAAACTTGTTACTTGAATCGCCAGCGACTTGTTGTAGCACACCAAATAGCTCTTTTAATGAACCCATACGCTTTGATAAGGTATCAGTTAGATTAGCCAATTTAATTTCGTTTTCTTCAAATTGCGTCTCTAAACGCTCTGACTCGCTAAGCATTTGGTTACGTTTAGCTTGGGTGTTTTTAAGCATTTGCACTTGTTCATTTTGGCGTGCTGCAAATTCTTGTTCACGTTGTTTATTTTGCTCTGATTGCGCTGATTTACCCTGCTCTAAGGTTTTTAATAAAGCATCTAAATTCATCGGCTCAGCGGCAATGCTGGTGCCCACAAAGCTTAAGCTGGCTGCAAACACGGCCATTTTTGTCATTTTCGTTAATAATTTCATGGTAAACCTCTTATTCTGCAGCGTGAATTGGCAGTGTTAACATATCGGGGGCAAGTTGTTTGCGAGCAATGCGAAGCCCTTTATTAATTTGGCTTATAGTTGAATCTGGTAGCGCAACAAACGACTGTGACTGCTGATCCCAACTACCTGCTTGTTTACCATCGCGGGTGAGGTAAATTAGCTCTAAACGACCAATGCGTAGGAAGTCGACTTCGCGTTCTTTATTATCCACATCAAGCAATGCGGTATACGCCTCAATAGTGCGTCCGTAGTCAACCTCAACTTGGTAAGCTTCTAAAACACGACGAAATTTTTCACTTGATGAAATATCAGCACGCGCCATCATTGCATTTAATGATTCAAGGCGCTGCTTACGCTCTTGCTTTAAAAACGGCACATCTAAGGCAACAAACTGTTCAAGCCCGGTGATCATACGAAGCATTAAAGGGGTTATTTGGCGTTCAATTATCGATACTTGATCCATCGATAAATTAATCGACTCCATCTCTTCTATTTGATTATTTAACTGTTTGGTAAGCTGTGCGTTATAAACGGCTAGGCCATCTATTTCTTTATTTAGGGTTTTAAATTGCTGTAAACGCCCTTGCATTGAATCTGCAATCTTGTCTATTTTTGTTTGTGATTGCGCAGCTAAATTATTAATTTCGCTGCTTTTATCAATTACCGTGTTTAAATCATTGGCGTGGACTGCTGCACTTGCGGCTACAATACCAGCTAAAATTAATGGTTTAACGCCTTTCATCGTATACACCTTTGCTCGTTAATTAGCGGATTTGCTAGTGTTTATTAATCGCTTTAGCTCGTTTATAAAAAACAATTTAAAGCGAGATAGTTTCAATGAGCGAAAGTGTATAGATTAAAAATGACAAGCGTGTTGCGTAAAAAAGTCGCTTTTATGACAACGGTAATAAATTAGCCTTATTGGCCTATTTTACAATTCAGGGATGAAAATAGTGGGATTAAGTTTACAGGTAGGATTGTATTTCAATCAGGGTTTGTCGCCAATCTGTGTAGTTAATAGCAATAGGGTAAGCGCGATTGTTATGTATTAATACTAACGACGGAAAACCTTGAATAGGTAAACTGCGAACATAATTAAGCTCATCATCAAAGCGACGCTTAAGCTCATTAGAGTGAAGTAACTGTGCAAATAAACGGGCGTCTAAACCAATTATTTCGCTCAGTTTAATTAAAACCGCTTCATCCGATGGGTTTTGTGCCTGTAAATAATATGCCTGCTGTATTGCCGCGATCATCTGTGGTTCTTTGTTGAAGCTGCGGGCAATTAAAGCGGCCCTGCAAGAGGGATAGGTAGAACGGCGAGGTTGGCAGTCTCGCCAAAAATCAAAGTTAAACTCTGTGCCTAACTGGCTGCTAATTTTTTGCCATATGGCTTGTAGTTGCAACTGCATATCCTGACTCATTGGCAAGTCAGTATCTGCAGCTAAACCACCCACTCTGTACTCAATGGGAAGTTTGTTTGCCAAGGCAGCCTCAAGCGCATGCCATGTAGGTTTATAACCCCAGCACCAGCTACACATAGGGTCGTGTACATATATTAATTTATTCTGAGGCGTGTTGATCATGTACAGATACCACCTTATTTCTACCTTGCGCCTTAGCGCTGTATAAATACTGATCCGCTTGCTTTAACGCATTATTATAATCATCTACACTGTTAGCCTGAGCAATACCCATACTACACGTTAATGATACTCGCTGATGTTTGTCGGTTAGCATCACATGGTTTTGCACACATTCTCTAAAACGGTTGGCCAAAATGCTGGCCTCAAGGGTTGTTTGTTGCGGTAAAATAACCACAAACTCTTCGCCGCCATAACGTGCTTTAAGCGCTGTTGCAGGAAACTGAGACTCTAATAACTTAGTAAATTGAATTAAAACCGTATCACCAAAATCATGTCCGTAGCTGTCGTTTAATTGTTTAAACTTATCTAAATCAATGAGTAAAATAGACAGCGGCAAATAATGTTCTGGCCTTGAAGCAGCGAGCTTTAAAAAATGTGAGGTAATAAAACGACGATTAGGCGCCCCGGTAAGCTGATCGGTATGAGCATGCTGTTTTTGCTCTAAGGTGATATCAGCAATGGCAAGGTGGCTTCGGTGACGAAAATACTCACCGATAAAAGAAAAGACCAACACCAGCGAAAATGCAGCAACAAAACGGGTCTTTTCTACCGCGCCATAAATAACTTGCCCCATATCAGGGCCATACAACATAACAATACAGCTCAATAACATGGCACTGCTTAACCAGGCGCCAAACTTCACACCCAGTATGGCAAATACAGCAACGGGATAAAACATTAGCCAATATAAAGCAGTGTTTTCTTTACCGCCGGTGTATACCAAAGCTAAGCACATCACAAATACAATCACTAAAGTGATGAGGGCGATTGCATCAATCTGCTTTGTTTTCATAAAATAAATAATACACCCTACAATCGTTACGTTAACCACAATTAACGCAATAGTAAGGATTGGTGCATACACTTGATGATTGGCAATTACTAAATAGGTAATTAACACCAAGGCAATCGCTATCATGGTAAATAACGAAAATACTTGGCGTTGTTTATCAAAGCTATAAACGCTGTCAATATTGATTAAATTGAGCCAGCTTGGCTTATTTATTTTTGTTTTACTGATCATACTTTGAATTTTTTAACCATACGCTCTAAGTCACTAAATTGATGCTTAAGTTTGGTACACTCTTCCAAAGTAAGATTTAGGTTTGATTGGCCTTGAGTCGATAAGTCGCTGATAACGTGAATATCACTATGTAATGACTTAACCACTTGGTTTTGCTCATCCGTAGCATTAGCGACACTATGATTGGCGTCGGTTATTTGCTTTATCGCGCTGATTATTTGTTTCATTACATCGCCAACCGCATCCGCTTGCTGAACACTTTTTTCACTTTCTTCTAAACTGGTTTTCATAAGTTCAACGGCAGAGCTTGAACCTTTTTGTAATTCAATGACGGTGTTTTCTATTTCTTGGGTTGATTGCTGAGTACGCTGTGCTAGTTGCCTTACTTCATCGGCAACAACCGCAAATCCTCTTCCTGCTTCGCCAGCACGAGCCGCTTCTATCGCCGCATTTAAAGCCAGCAAATTGGTTTGCTCACTCACCCCTTTTATTACTGCTAATACATTTCCTATATTAGCGGTATGCGAGTCTAAACTATTTATGGTTTCTTGCGCTTGCTCTATATTTTGTGACAGTTGATGAATACTTGAAACGTTGTTTGTGAGGGTCTGTTGATTTTTAGCACAGTATTGATCTGCATCTTTGGCAAGCGTCGAGGCATTACTGGCGCTGGTTGAAATTTCTGTTGAGGTAGCTGAAAACTGATTAATTGCCGACGCCACACTGTTGGTGCGCTCACTTTGGTCATCATACATAGTTAATGTTGAGTCTGTCTGCGTAACCAGTTTAGCAACTGCCGTTTCTAGTAACTGCGTTGAAGATTTAACCTGAATTATTGAATTTTGGATTTTTTCTATAAAAATATTAAACGAATTGCTCAATTGACCAAATTCGTCATCGTTTTCTACGCTTAACCGACAGGTTAAATCGCCCTCACCCTGCGCTATATCTCTAATGGCATCATTGAGACGATACATAGGGCGCATCAAATAACGCAGTAAAAATTCCAGTGACGCAACAATCACTAAAATACCAATAATTAAAAATACAATTGCCTTTTGCCCAAACGAAGAAACACTTGAATACGCTTTATCTTTATTGACTACTACACCTAAATACCAATCAACGTTTTCAATACCACGAATTTTAGTAAAGGATACCAGCGAGGTTTCACCTGCTACTTGATACTCGGTGAATTCTCTTGCTAACGGTGCACTTTTACCAATTAAGTCAGCGACTGTTTTTGAATTTAATTTACTATCAGGGTGACTTAATATTTGCCCTTTATTATCAAGTAAAAAACCATAACCGAGTCCTAAAAAATCAATATCTCCAATAATTTCAGCGATGGTTTGCATATCAATATCTGCCCCCGCTACCCCTTTAAATTGACCATTACTATTAATAGGGGCAACGGCTGAAATTGTCAGTTCGTTGGTCGTTACATCGATATAAGGCGTTGTAAAAGCCGTTGTTGTTTTATTTTCTACTAATTTATACCAAGGGCGACTTGTCGCATCAAAATCGCTTGGGAGTACAACACTCTGATCATTTAAAATAAATGTACCCGATGATTTACCTATGTAGGTATTTTTAAAATCCCCCGCAAGCTCAGCGGTATTTAATTGCGAAAGCGTTAAAGACTTGGCATCGTCATCTTGGTATGTTTTTGCGATAGAGATCACAATCGCTAATTTATTATTTAGCCAGCTTGCAATATTTTTAGAGACAGACTCAGAGTTTTGCTCTAGTACCAGCGATAACTGCTCTTGAGTTTGATGCCGCATTGAAAAATAATTATTTATGGTGAAAACACCTAACACTAAAACCAACACTAATGATGCAGCAATGGTGATTTTGGAGGTGAATTTAAGCGAGCTAAACATAAGTACCTTAAGTATTAATCATTATTATCAGTGTCTTTTTAACAAATTTTTAACTGAATGTCTTAGCAAATATGATTTCAATGAAATTAAAGAACAAAAATAATAATAAATAACTAGTTATTTCAAGGATGACTTTGCCACAGTGCGTTTAATTTTTAGACTAGCAGAGCCTAGATAAATAAGTGTTTAAAAGCACTATGGGGAAAAATTTTATCCCCATAGTAACGCTTTATCTAAATTACTCATCTTGTTGGCACTGGCTTGTGATCGGTAATTGCCGAAGTACCTTCATCTGTGGATCAACAATAATATGATCAACAGGTTTAGCTTTAATGGTAATGACTCCTTCAATTGGTGTATAAACTTGAAGCTGGCCATTAATTGAAATGGGTACTGGCATTTTAAAAGGCGTCGCATCTTTTTCACTTTTGCTCCAATATAAATTGGCCACGTTATTTTGACGTTCCATGGTTAGTGTTGGCAATGCAGCTTGTTTTAAATACACATCAAATAGCCAGTTATAGTCTTTTTTTGTAATGCGATTAACAATATCAATAAACTGCTGCGTGTTGCGATATCGCGATTGAATTGGGTAACTGAGACTTTGCGTGTCGCTACTCCCGTAGATTAACTCGCGTGTTGCTCGCCAAAATAACTCATCACCAATTAACCAACGCAAAGTGTGTAATGTCCAGCCTCCTTTACCATAAATATCTGAGTTAAAAGCTTCCTTTGAGCTTAATTCACCTTTTTTAACAATAGGTTGGCAGTTTTTTATACCTAAATAGGCTTTATACATTGCATGGTTATAAGCGGCCTCACCAAAGGTATATAAACTGTAAGAGGGTTGCATGTAAAAGCCAAAACCTTCATGTAACCACGCATCATTCAATTGCTCATGTGTCATTAAATTACCAAACCACTCATGCGCTAATTCATGCTGAATAAGCCAATCATAACCACTAGGGTCGCGAGTGTACCCTTTGCCATAAGCATTTATCGTTTGATGTTCCATGCCTAAATGAGGCGTTTCTACAAAGCCAAGTTTTTGTTGCCCCCAAGGATATGGACCTAACACAGATTCAAAAAATGCCATTTGTTGATAAACATCGTTGGTGAGCAAATTACTGGCTTTTTGCCTATTTTCAGGTAACACCCAAAATTCCACAGGAATGTCAGTACCATTTATACTGGTATATTGCTGTTGAACACGCTCAAATGGGCCAATATTCAGCGCAATGTTGTAATCACTCGCAGGCTCAGATAAAAACCAATCAAACTCGGTAGTCTTGTTTTGTAATACAGTTACATTTTTTAGTACCCCGTTACTGGCAACATACAATCCAGTGGGTACCGTTACCCGTATACGCATACTATCGGCTTTGTCACTAAAGTGATCTTTACAAGGCCAAAATAAATCACAGCCCTCACCTTGCACCGCTGTTGCTATCCAAGGTTTACCATCGTTTGTTTCACTAAATACAAAACCACCACTCCATGGAGGGTTAAGCGCAATATGTGGCTTGCCTGAATAGTTAATGGCAACTTCAACCACTTCTCCAGGGTACTTTTTCTCATATAAGTTAATCGTGATCACACCACGAGAATGGATAAATTCGGCTTTCTTATCACCCACTGTTACTGTATTTATACTAAAGCGACTATCGAGTTTTAGTTCAATTTGCTGAGTTTCTTTAACGACCCGAAATACTGTTTTCCCTGTGCCGGCTATCTGCTTTGCTTCTGGAAAAACGGCTAACTTAAGATCATAGAAAATAACATCGGTTGATTGAGCCACGCTAGATAATTGTTGACCAGTATTAGCAACGAGGGGATCTAATTTTGCAGGTTTGCTGGTGCAGGCACTGAGTATATATATCAATGTAACAACCAAGTAACACCTAATCGCATGGTGCAAGAACAACATAAATAATAAGCTCTTATAATTATAATTTTTTAATATAATTACATAGTTTTACATTTATAGTGTTTAAAAAAGACGAATTGCTTATTTTTTAAGTTAACTAGTTACTTTATTTTACATTTAGCAAGGGATAAACCTTAAACAGCAAATATGTTTAAGGTTGTTTTTGCCATTTCATTTTATTATTGGTATCGCGTGAAGTGATAATGGTTTCATCACTACTTTGAATACCGCCAAGCTTGGCGAGCCGGTCATAAAGAACAACATTACAGGTTGCTGCTAAATTCATACAGCCTATGGTTGGAATATAAACAACTTCATCACACCATTTTAAAACGTCTTTTGGCACTGAACCATCCTCTGGACCAAACACATAAAATGCGTTTTCAGGGTGGGTAAATTCAGGCAAGGGTGTCGCCCCTTCTATTAGCTCTATCACCACCACTTTAGCACCTTCAGGCTTACATGATGCTAAGTTATCAGTGGCGGTTAATGGAATACGTTGCACTACATTTTTAGTATCGGTATGAAATTTTTGTGCGTTTAAATAACGGTTACCAGTAAAAAAAACCTGCTGTGCGTCATAACAGCCTGCAGCGCGTAATACGCCCCCCACGTTGGTCGGGCTTTTTGGATTAATTAAACCAATACTTGCTTGTAATTTACTCATTAATTGCAATCCTTGGTTGGCCACTCGGCTATATACAAATCAAAATCTTCTAGCTTTACGTCACAGTCTTTTACGGTTTTATCTTTAACAGAAATGTTTAGCTCGTGCATTTTAGTTTTATCGCCGTTATTAAGTAACGGATGCCACGTTGCTAATCCACGTCCTTCGTGAAGTCGGCGATAGCTGCAGCTTTGCGGCATAAAGAAAATGTCTTTGAGGTTTTCTTTGGTAAGCTTAACGCAAGAAGGCACTAAGGTTTGGCGGTTTTCGTATTCACTACAACCACAGGTTGCGTTATCAAGGTATTGGCAAACAATATTGGTAAATATAAGTTGCTCACCTTCTCTTAGCTGATCAGTGGCGGTAAAGTCATCTTCGTCTTCGCTGTCAATAAAGGTGTTTAAACAACACTTTCCGCATCCGTCACAAATGGCTTCCCATTCTTGCTGGTTCATTTCATTGAGACTTTTGCTAAGCCAAAATTGGGTTTTTGCTAATTGTTGATCAAACATGGTGTTCTCGCGCCTTTTAAGAGCGCGCATTCTAACGTATTGCAGCAAAGCGCGCAAAGCCAATCCCTGTTCAAATAATGACTTTGCGCGATTATGTTACTGCTGAGATTTAACCCAACGTTTAATTTTTTGCTCTAAGATAGGCATAGGCAATGCGCCATCTATTAATATTTGCGTATGAAAGGCTTTAATATCAAATTGCTCGCCTAACTGCTGGTGGGCGTAATCTCTGAGCTCTTTAATTTTAAACTCACCCAATTTGTACGATAATGCTTGCCCAGGCCATGCAATATAACGCTCAACCTCAGCAATAACATCGCTTTTTGCCATTGAAGAGTTTGCTAACATGTAGTCAATGCCTTGTTGACGTGTCCACCCTTTGGCATGAAAGCCTGTATCAAGCACTAAACGCATAGCTCTTAGCTGCTCATCGTTAAGACGCCCATACCACATATACGGGTCGGTAAATAAGCCAAGCTCTTTGCCAAGACTCTCTGCGTATAATGCCCAGCCCTCAGCAAACACAGTGTAGCCGCCAAATTTACGAAAATCAGGCAGGCTTTCCACTTCTTGTTGCAGTGCAATTTGAAAGTGATGACCTGGTGCTGCTTCATGAATAGACAGCGTTTCAAGTAAAAATTTAGGCTGCGCTTTTAAGTTGTAAGCATTAATATAAAAGATACCCGGACGAGAACCATCTGGTGCAGGCCCTGCATAAGATGCCCCCGCTGCCGATTGCGCACGATACGCTTCTACTGCTTTAACAATGTAAGGGGCTTTAGGCTCAATATTAAATAATCGCGGTAAGCGCGCATCTATTTTTAGTTTAATATCTTCATAGGCGGCAATTAACTCATCGGCTGTTTTATAATAAAACTCATCTGAGTCACGTAAATGATCAAAAAACGATGCTAAATCACCTTCAAATCCCACGGTGTTTTTAACCGTTTTCATTTCACTTAAAATTCGAGCCACTTCACGTAAGCCAATGTCATGAATTTCATCTGCTGATAAACTCAACGTGGTGTTTTTCTTGATTTGATATTCGTACCACGCTTTACCATTAGGTAAATCAGCATAACCAACAGAATCGCGAGCATGAGGAATATAGTCGTTGAGTAAAAACTCACTCATACGCTGATAAGCGGGCACTAATTTATCTAAAATAAGCGTTTTATACTGCTCAGTGAGTTGCTGTTTTTGTGCATCAGAAAATGAGTCAGGCATGGCTTTTATTGGTGAGTAAAATAATGAATCTTCTGCGTTAGTTACTACGTGCACTTTAAACTGAGGCAATAATTTTTTAGCCAATGGCATAGGCAATACCACGCCTTGTTTAACACCTTGCGCCATTGATTGTTCAACACTGGCTAACCATTTCACAAAACCATCAGCACGTTTAATAAATTGCTCATAGTCGGCAACAGTATTAAAGGGCTGTGCACTTTGCCCTGAACCAAATCCAGCAAAGGTATTATGTGCTCCCGACATTTGGTTAATCGGTAACAAATAATCTTTATATTGCATGCCCTCAAGCTTCAGGGCTAAATCTCGCGATAATACTTCAAAGTTAAGTAGCGCCTGCCCTGTTAATTGTGATTCATCGATTAGCGTTAAACGTTGTTGATATTTTTTATAAAAAGCAGTTTTTTTATCACGATTAGCCTGCGATATCACCGGCAAGAATTGATCATCGAATTCATGGCGACCGTTATAAGTGGCGCTTAAGGGATTAAAGGTTAATGACTCATCGTAGTACTGTGCAACGAGCACATCCAACTGTTGCTCGGCTGATAACTCGCTTATTACAGGCGCGACCGGCTGATTTGTGTTTAATTGTGAGCTGGTGCTCATACAACCACTTAATGCAAACATAACGCTACTGGCAACCAGTGCTATTTTAATAACTTTCATAAAGATCCTTGTTAGTTTTTACCCGCCAATTATGCGGTTTTAAATGCCTTAAATAAAGCAATTACGGTGAGTGGGATTCGTCGCTAAATAATTTACTCAATAGCTAATGATTGCTACATTCAGGTAAATTTAAATAATTAAATAATAAAAATGATCAAAATAAAAAAACATTTACTAACTACATCAATCGCATTACTGAGCTTAACCAGCGCAAGTACACTGGCAACCACCTATATATCCGCCAAAGCTTTGCTTGATGTAAAAACTGGAGAGCTAAAAGCTAATCCGTTAATCGCGATTGACGAGGGTGTAATAAGCCAAATTCAATTTAATAAAAAGCCAACGCTTACCAGTAATGATGAACTGATTAACCTACCTGAACTCACCGTAATGCCGGGGTTGATGGATATGCATGTGCATTTAACCAGCGATCCAACCGTTTCGCGCAGTGAACGTATAGGCCAATCAGTACCGCGTATGGCTATTAAAGCCAGTTACTTTGCTAAAAAAACATTAGAAGCCGGCTTTACCACGGTGCGTAACCTAGGTGCAGAGGGCTTTAGTGTTATTGCGGTTCGCGACGGCATTAATGCAGGTGATATTATTGGCCCTCGCATCTGGGCTGCAGGCCCTTCTTTGGGGATTACTGGCGGACACTGTGACAATAATCGTTTGCCTCCAGAAATGAAGTATACCGCTTCGGGGGTTGCTGATGGCCCATGGGCTGTTCGCATTAAAGTACGTGAAAATATTAAATATGGCGCTAATGCAATTAAATTATGTGCAACTGGTGGGGTATTTTCTAAAGGCACAAAGGTGGGCATACAACAATACGCATTTGAAGAAATGAAAGCCATTGTGGATGAAGCGCACATGCGAGAATTGCCTGTTGCGGCTCACGCACACGGCACTAACGGCATTAAAACAGCCATTAAAGCCGGTGTAGACAGCGTAGAGCATGCTAGCTTTTTAGACGATGAAGCGATTGAGCTTGCTATAAAGCACGGTACTTGGCTCTCTATGGATATTTACAATACTGAATATACACTGAGCTTTGGTGAGCAAAATGGGGTAGATGAAGAGAACCTAAATAAAGAACGCCTTGTTTCTAAAAAGCAAAGAGACAGCTTTAAACGCGCCGTTGAAGCTGGGGTTAACATGGTATTTGGTACAGATGCGGCTATTTATCCACATGGTGATAATGCGAAACAGTTCTCGCGAATGGTTGAATTTGGTATGAGTGAATTACAAGCTATTCAAGCCGCGACCATTAATAGTGCTAAATTACTAAAGGCAGATTCACAACTGGGGCAAATTAAAACTGGTTTTGCTGCTGATATTATAGCGGTGAGTGCTAACCCACTTAAAAATATTTCTACACTAGAGCGTATTCCTTTTGTAATGAAAGCCGGTGTCGTTTACAAGCAGTAAACCCAAAACATCTTTATAAGGTTGAGCTTAGCTCAACCTTAACAATCTTTTAGCTAATGTAGCTAAACTGCCCATTTAATCATCAATACTTTATTTAAATTCTCTCTTGGTAAAGCCAACTAGGGGCTGCAATACCCCGTTAATATTTTTAAATGTGATTGTTTTTAAATCACATTGTATAACTATCAAGCAAACACACCCATTAAAGTAAAAAAGTTTGAACTTTTTATTTTATTTTAAAATGATAACCATTATCATTCACGAAAATTAACAAATGCGAATGGTTATCACTCTATGAAAAGGTTTCAATACTCACTACTCACACTCGCGTGCTTAAACGCGCACTTGGCATTGGCAAACGAGTCACAAGTTAATTCCGATATTGAACGTATTAGTGTTTACGAGCAACAAAACCGAGTGGTAATGAGCTCAGGTTTGGCCACTAAATCTGATATGTCACTAATGGAAACCCCTGCACCCGTGGTCATTGTTGATAAAGCGCTAATTGCATCGCAAGGTATTGATAGCTTACAAGATGTGATCCGTAATGTAAGTGGTTTAACGCAAGCCGGTAACAACTATGGCATTGGTGATAATTTAGTAATTCGTGGTTTAGGTGCTAATTATACCTATGATGGCATGTACGGTGGTGCAGGATTAGGCAATACCTTTAATCCAACGCGTTCTTTAACCAATGTTGAATCAATTGAAGTATTAAAAGGCCCAGCAACTGGTTTATACGGCATGGGCAGTGCTGGTGGTGTGATTAACCTGATTGAAAAAAAGCCACAGTTTAACGAACAACATACCTTAGAAATGGATATTGGTCAGTGGGATAGTTATTCACTGGCACTCGATAGCACCAATGCAATAACAGACGACTTAGCTTATCGAGTCATGGCGAAAACCGCCTCTAGCGATGGCTTTCGTGATTTAAAAGAACAACGTGATGAAATTTATTCGTCTTTAAAATATGTTCTAAATGATCAACATGCGTTTGTGTTATCGGGAGCCTATATCAAGGACGCCATTGCTGTTGATTCTATCGGCCACCCTATTCGTATTTTTAACAATGAATCGGTTAACGGTTTAACTGCAGGTGAAGTATCAGGCGCCGATTTAGTGAATGACCCTACAGCAAGTGGCTTACAATTGAGTGAAGCACAACGAAATGAACTAGCTAACTCTTTGGCAAGCAATGATGGTTTAACACCCTTTAACTTTGGCACCAATGGCATAATATCACCGATGGCAAAGGATAACGAAGGTGAAGAGCTGCGTTTTAAATTAGCCCATAATTATTACATTAGTGATGATTTATTTGTTAATCAACAACTACAGTACCGTAATTACACCTCAAGTTTTGCCCGCCAAACAGGTGCTTACAACTACGTTTACTGGAAACGTAACGGCGTGATCAACCAAGACCCACGCGCACCGCTAGTTGTTGATGACGTGTTATACCCTTTTGCAGCCAGACGCCAAGAGTACCGCCAAGTAGAAGCGGATGAAAAATCATGGCAATACTTTTTAGATTTACGTTATGACTTTATACTCGGTAACATAGAAAACGAATTACTGGTTAATGCCAATTATGAAGACCGTGATATTCGTTTTAAACAATATTCTATTTACGATGCCGATAAGGTCATTAAAAACAAAGCCGGTGAAGTTATTTACCAAGGCGCACTGCCGTATATTTTTGATATGCGTCAGCCAAATTGGCCTACAGGTGAATTTAATGATTACGATCCGCTTAAAAGCAGCGATTATAATAAAAAAGTACAGGCATGGGGTTTAGGCCTTCAGCATGTTGCCTACATTAACGATAAAATCACCACCCGTATTGGGATTGCTCATAATCGTATAAAACAAAGTTACGAGCATTTTGGTGTTGACCCACGTTATAGTCAAAGCCGCGCAAACCCAACGCCAGAGGCAAACACCTCAGATAGCGGTTTAACGTACAATTTAGGGGCTACTTATCAATTAAGCGCTGACATGGCTTTATTTTTAAATCACTCAAAAGGTCGTACTGCCTACAGTGTACTTGGCTCTGTTGCTGGTAATGAAGCCGATAGAGAAGACTCAGAATCTGTTAGTAACGATTTAGGATTTCGTTTTAAAGCGTTTGATGACCAATTACTGGCTTCAATTGTAGTATTTGAAAGTGCACGTACTAATTTAGAATATGCCAACCCACTTTATGAAGCAGGCGTGTCTGCACCAAACGTAGTGGAAAGTTTCTTTGATGGTGAAGAACAAACCAAAGGTGTAGAAATTGACTTAAATGCGTATTTGAACGATCAATGGAAAGTTAACATCAACGGTGTTTATCAAGATGCTAGAGATAAAACTAACCCAAACAGCACAAGCTTTGATACTCGCCAAAAAGGCGTGCCTTATGTAACTGCTAGCTCATGGGTAACTTACTCTGCTGCGTTATTTGAATTACCTCACGCAGTAGATTTAAGCGCAGGCTTAACGTTTGTTGATAAGCGCAGTACTAACTCAAGCTCGTTCGGTATTGATAACGGCTACGTCCCTGCTTATACCGTGTATGATGCTGCAGTTAGCTATAAAGCAGACAACTGGCAAATGCAATTAAACATTAATAACCTGTTTAATAAAAAATACTATTCTAAAGCCATGTTTTTAGGCGGTATGCCAGGTGAGGAAAGAAATGCAAAGTTAAGCTTTAGTTATACGCTATAGCATACAATGCGCACAAGCCAGGTTGGTTTGTGCGCACTATATTTTGGTATAGTTAGATTGTAACAACTATACGGCCGTTAATTTCACCTTTGAGCATGTCATCGAAAATTTCATTAATATCTTCGAGTTTTTTCTCTTCAATGATGGCTTTTACTTTACCTTGTGCGGCAAATTCAAGGCATTCTTGAAGGTCTTTACGTGTACCTACAATAGAACCTACTACTGAAACACCATTTAGCACAGTATCAAAAATTGGCAATGGCATATCTTCTGGTGGTAAGCCAACTAATACGCATTTGCCCCCACGGCGAACACTTTTATACGCTTGTTCAAACCCAGGTTTTGATACTGCGGTACAAACAACAGCGTGCGCCCCACCTACTTGCTCAAAAATAGCCTCACTTGGCACCACTTCTTTAAAATCAAGCGTAATATCAGCGCCTAACTCTTTAGCTAGGGCCATTTTTTCTTTGCCTGTATCTACAGCAATAACATTAAAGCCCATTGCTTTTGCATATTGCACCGCTAAGTGACCTAAACCGCCCACACCAACAATAGCAACCCATTGACCCGGTTTTGCATCTGATACTTTTAATGCTTTATACGTTGTTACGCCGGCACAGAATAACGGGGCAGCTTCAGCAAAGCCTAATCCTTCCGGTATTTTGATGATGTAATCACCATGTGCTAAACAATATTCTGCATAACCACCGTCAATTGAGTAACCGGTATTATGTTGCGATAAACACAGGGTTTCACGTCCATCTAAACAAAATTCACAATGGCCACAGGCGCTATACAACCAAGGTACACCCACTCGGTCGCCCACTTCTAAATGTTTAATATTACTGCCTAGTTTTTCTATCACACCCACGCCTTCATGACCTGGTACCAATGGCATTTTTGGTTTTACCGGCCAATCACCATGACACGCATGTAAATCGGTGTGACATACACCACAAGCGGCTATTTTAACCAGCACATCGTTAGGACCTACCTCTGGGATTGGTAAATCGGTGATTTCTAACTTGCCTTTATATTCTGTATTTATTGCTGCTTTCATAGTCATTCCATCGTTTATAAAAAATTTATGCTATTTAACAAAGGCGTTAAACAACAATGTCATGTTGCATACCCGCAACATAACCCACTATAAATGCTTAAATATTAATCTATATCAATCATTAGTCGTAAAACGTGGTTTTTTATCCAAGCTAAACGCTTGCCATACTTAACCAGCGTGCTAGCATAGATTTCATTTATTTTTGAAACTTGTAACAATGACATTATCAGAAAAAAACTTTGCCTTTGTAATGCATTGTGGCGAGATGGGCAGCCGCTGGGGATTTAATCGTACAATCGGCCAAATGTGCGGATTACTTATTATTACCAAAGATCCAATGACGGCAAACCAAATCGCAGATGCACTGAGTATTTCACGCGGTAACGTAAGTATGGGAATTAAAGAATTACAATCTTGGCAGCTGATCAAGGTAATGCATATCCCAGGAGATAGAAAAGAATACTATGCACCTGCAGGCGATATTTGGGATATGGCTAATCGCGTGTTTGAAGAACGTAAAAAGCGTGAAGTAGAACCTACGCTTAGCTTACTCAGAGATAATTTATTAGATGAAGCAAGTAACGACGATGAAATCTACGCACAAAAACAAATGGGCGAAATTCATAACTTACTTGAAACAGTGACTAAATGGTCGTCAGAATTACAACGCTTAACCCCTGAGCAGCTCAACAAGTTAATGAAGCTAGGATCAGGCATTGGTAAAGTCATTGACCTTAAAGATAAAATATTCAAAAAAGAGCAGTAAACCATTAAAAAAGCCGCAATGAGCGGCTTTTTAGTTATTCGCTTTAGCTTAAATTTTTGGGTAAGCAATTCTATCTGACAAATAACCTACGCTGGTTGCAAAGTAGTATGAACGATTCCAGTGCATAAATACTTTGTAGTTATCGTATGCTAAATACATGCGTCCATTTATATCATCCGGCATGACTAATGCTGCATCTACAGCAACCGTAGGTAAATCACTGCCATCAACACGACGAACACCTAATGCTTGCCAATCTGCTAAAGAGCGCTCTGATTTATCCCAGTACTCTAGCCATTGCTTTCGGGTTTTAGTACCGCGCTTTAATATATACTGCTTATCAAAATCAGCGGGCAATTGTACCTGGCGACCCCAGGTTAAATTATCATTCCAACCCTCTTGCTTTAAGTAATTTGCAATTGAAGCAAACGCGTCTTCTTTGGTTGTCCAAATATCTTTGCGGCCATCGTTGTTGTAATCAACGGCGTAGGCATTAAATGAGGTTGGCATAAATTGGGTTTGACCCATAGCACCCGCCCATGAGCCTTTAAATTTATCAAGCGTGATATGACCCGACTTTAATATATCCAGTGCTGCCCACAATTGGCGTTTGTATAACGCTTCACGCCGTCCATCAAATGCTAAAGTTACTAAGGATGAAATAACATTGTGGCCGCCTTGAATAGCGCCAAAATTGCTTTCTAAACCCCAAATAGCCACAATAAAACGCGCTTGAACACCAAAGTCTTTTGCTACTTTTTCCAAGACTTCTTGGTTTTCTTTATACAATTTACGCGCACGATCTATTTTCCATTGCGGTACTCGTTTTGGTAAATACGTTTCCAGCGTTTCTTTTACTTCTGGCTGGTTTTTGTCTGCTGAAATGACTTTTTCTTTATAAGATGCAGTGGCAAATGCTTGCTCAATTAACTGAGTATCGTAGCCTTTTGCTATTGCCTCTTGCTTTAAATTAGTAAGATATTGTTGAAACTCAGCTTGTGTTTTTGCCATCACCGATGAGCTTAAACACACACCACACAATACAACCGCTAATTTTTTAATCACTATCTGCTCCATTTTGTTTTCTTAATTGACTTAGCAAGTTTTCCTCTGGTGGCGGAATTTGTAAATAATAGCCTTGGTCGCTAAGCGACTGTTTTAAAGTGTCTAAATCCGCTACGCCTAATTGAGTCCGCTTCGCTAAGTTAATGATCATCACGTACTGAGGTTGACCAAACATGGCCATTAAAGGTTCCGGAACTTTACTAAAATCGTCTCTTTTTTCAATAAATAAGAAAGTATCTGCTTTTTTCTTACTTTTATATACCGCAGTTAGCATTATGGCCCTATAAAATCTTGCTTAACAGTGCTACACACTATAACATGGCAATAATAATAAGTTATAAAAATTAGTGTGGAAACTGTAATAAAAGCCTTGTTCAGCCTAGGTTTATATAAAGTTACATGCTAACTAGACAATCCAGTTGAGCATCTATGTCGGACCAAATTTTTGAGCTAAAAGGCAACCTTTTTACGTTATCAGTTTTACATCTTTATAGTACTGATATTAACCTTTTAGCAGAACAACTGTATGTAAAAATTGCCCAAGCCCCAAAGTTCTTTGAGGGTGCCCCCATTGTCGTCAATTTAATTGAAGTAAAAAACAGCGCAATCGACTTTGTTCACTTAAAATCGCTTATTGAACGCATGAGCTTTAATGCTGTAGGTGTATGTAATGGTTCGGATGAACAGCATAAACAGGCAAAAGCCGCAGGGTTATCTGTTTTAAACTATTCACAAGACGTTAAGAGTGAACCCGCAAGAGTAGAGTCAAATACTTCGGTTGTAGAAAAAACCGTGTATTTACCAGCGCAAATTATTAATGGTGCGGTGCGCTCAGGCCAACAAGTTTACGCCAAAGACCGCGACTTGGTGGTGTTAGGCGCGGTAAGCCATGGCGCAGAAGTGATTGCCGATGGCAATGTACATATTTACGGAACCCTACGAGGGCGTGCAATTGCCGGCGCAAAAGGGCTCGAAAACGCATACATATTTTGTAATAAATTAGAAGCAGAACTCGTTTCAATCAATGGTAATTACTGGATCAGTGACTCACTGCAAGGTGAACACTGGGGTAACGCAGTTCAAATACAACAAAAAAATGAATCTTTAGAAATTTCAGCTTTGGTTAAAGGATAAATCTCATGGCAAAAATAATTGTCGTTACCTCGGGTAAAGGGGGTGTTGGTAAAACAACATCAAGCGCAGCAATTGGTACAGGCTTAGCATTAAAAGGCTACAAAACTGTTATCATCGATTTTGATATCGGCTTACGTAATTTAGACCTCATCATGGGTTGTGAACGTCGCGTAGTGTATGACTTTGTTAATGTAATCAATGGCGAAGCTAACCTTAATCAAGCACTCATAAAAGACAAACGTGTAGAAAAGTTATTTTTACTTCCTGCTTCACAAACTCGCGATAAAGACGCACTCACCCGTGATGGTGTTGAACGCGTATTGAACGAGTTAAAAGAAGACTTTGACTATATTGTTTGTGATTCTCCTGCAGGTATTGAAGCCGGAGCTATGATGGCGATGTACTTCGCTGATGAAGCAATAGTTACAACCAACCCTGAAGTCTCGTCAGTACGAGATTCGGATCGTATTCTAGGCATTTTACACAGTAAATCGAAACGTGCCGAAGAAGGATTAGAAAACATTAAAGAGCATTTGCTAATAACACGCTATAATCCAGATCGTGTATCAAAAGGTGAAATGCTATCTGTTGAAGATATCCAGGACATCCTAGCCATCGACTTACTAGGTGTCATTCCTGAATCTCAGGCAGTGCTTAGTGCATCAAACTCTGGACAACCGGTAATTCTTGATAGCGAATCAGACGCAGGTCAAGCTTATGCTGATGCGATCAGTCGTTTATTAGGCGAAACGGTTGAATTTAGATTTTTAGATGTAGAGAAAAAGGGTTTATTCAAACGGATATTTGGAGGTTAATGTGTCTTTACTTGACTACTTCCGCTCAGAAAAGAAAAACAGTGCGTCATTAGCAAAAGAGCGATTGCAGATCATTGTCGCGCACGAGCGTTCTCAGCGTGGAACACCAGATTACTTGCCACAATTAAAGCAAGATATTCTTGATGTCATTCGTAAGTACGTTAATGTAGGCGCCGATGCGGTTCAAGTTCAGTTTGATCAAAATGAAGACGATTTAGCGGTACTCGAGCTCAATGTCACATTACCTGACGAAGAAAAGAAATAATAAAAAAGGGCGCTAAGCGCCCTTTTTATTTTTTACATCAAGCTATTTAATACTCTAATTATCCCACTCTTTTAGCGCATCTTTAACAAAATCATATCGCCATGAGCTGAGTAAATCTGGTTTTATGTGTTTTTCTTTTTGCTGAGCAGTTAATTTCCAGTTCCAACTAATTAGCTGATTTATTTGCTTTTTAGAGGCCATAACGTCTTCTGGAATGTTATGCTCTTTAGCAACTTTAGTAATTTTTTGTTTGATCTCCTTCGCTACTTTTTTATAGGTAGGAAAATCAATTAACCGCTTTAATACTTGTGGGTGTTGCTCAGCTGGAATGGCTTTGGCCTGCTCAATACACTTTAAAATTTCAACCCCAGAACGATTCACTTCAATGGGTTCTACCCCAGGAATTTGTCTCAGAGCATTTAAACTTGAAGGGCCTCGTTTGGCAATTTCGGTCATATTGTGCTCTTTAAGCACAAAATTAAGCGCTAGATTTTTATGAATAGCTTTATTTCGACGCCATACTGCTAACTCTTTAAGTACCGCTAGTTCATGCGGCTTAAGTTGCCATGCATTTTTAATTTCTTTGTAAAGTAGCTCATCCGGAATTTGAAAAGCACGTTTATTGGCAACTAATTCACTTTCATTGATCACAATATCAAATAAATCAGCGGCTTTAATGCTATCTATAATTAACTCAAAACAAGGCAGCAGGTGATACGTATCAGCAGCAGCGTATTCAAGTTGCTTTTGAGTAAGGGGGCGTTGTAACCAATTAGTGCGCGATTCGCTTTTATCAATCTCAATGTTCAATAATGTTTTCACCATTAAGGCAAAGCCCATACAGTTTCCCTCACCTAATAGCTGAAGTGCAAACTGGGTATCGAATAAAGGATAAGGAACAAACCCTGCGTACTTTTGAAAAACTTCAATATCTTCTGAGGGTGAATGGAGTACTTTTAGCACTTTAGGATCTTTAAGTATTTGCCAAAAATCAAACAAGGAAAGCTCGGCAAGCGGGTCAATAAGCGCTAAATGTTCACCATCATAAACTTGAATAAGTGCAACTTCTGGATACAAAGTACGGCGGCGCATAAACTCGGTATCAATAGCAAGAATGGGTTTGTTTTTAATTTGTTCTACAAACGTATTAAGCTCATTTTGGGTTTGGATCAATTGGTAGTGCACTGAGTCTCCTACAATAAAAAAGCCGACTGATGTCGGCTTTTTTATAGTTGCTAATCTTTTAAGGCTCTTCTGAGAATTTTACCCACGTTAGTTTTGGGTAACTCATCCTTAAACTCAACGAGTTTAGGAACCTTGTAATTAGTTAAATTATCACGACAATGTTTTATTATATCTTTTTCAGTTAAAGAAGGGTCTTTTTTCACAACAAAAACTTTAACTTGTTCACCACTAATGTCATGAGGGATACCAACCGCGGCCACTTCAAGGACGCCTTCGTGCATGGCAACCACTTCTTCTATTTCATTTGGGAAAACATTAAAGCCTGAAACAATAATCATATCTTTTTTACGATCAACAATGTAGAAAAAACCTTCGTCATCGTAAGTGGCAATATCACCAGTTGCAAACCAGCCATCTTTTAAACATTCAGCCGTTGCATCAGGGCGATTATAGTAACCAAGCATTACTTGCGGACCTTTTACCCACAGTTCACCCGGCTCACCTTTAGCAGCTTCTTCACCGTTATCGAGCATTAATTTAATGTCAGTACTTGGCGCAGGTAGACCGATAGAGCCATTATAAGCTTCTAAATCATACGGGCTAATTGTGACTAAAGGAGAACATTCTGTCAGGCCATAGCCTTCCATTAGTTTGCTGTTAGTGACCTTTTGCCATTTTTCTGCAACAGGGCGTTGTACTGCCATGCCGCCGCCTAATGACATTTTAAGGTGACTAAAATCAAGCTCAGAGAAACCAGGGGTATTTAATAAGCCATTAAATAAAGTGTTCACCCCTGTAATAGCAGTAAATTTATGCTGACTAAGCTCTTTTACAAATCCAGGCATATCACGTGGATTAGTAATTAAAACGTTTAAGCCGCCGTATTTCATAAATGCTAAACAGTTCGCTGTTAATGCAAATATATGATAGAGCGGTAGCGCGGTAATAACCACTTCTCTACCACGCTCAAGCACGTTATCTAAACAACCAGATACTTGCTCAAGGTTACCCACCATATTACCGTGGCTCAGCATTGCCCCTTTAGACACACCGGTTGTACCACCTGTGTATTGTAAAAATGCTAAATCGCTTAAGTTAACGTCTGGGCGCTTATAGCCATTCAGATCAGCTTTTAATAAATCACAAAAGTTAATCGTGTTAGGCAACGTATAGCTTGGTACCATTTTTTTGAAATGCTTAACCACAAAATTAACTAAATGCTTTTTAAGACCACCCATCATGTCACCAACCTGCGTAACCACAATGTGTTTAACGTCAGTATTAGGCAGTGCTTTTTCAAGCGTGACAGCAAAGTTAGCAAGAATAAATATTGCTGATGTTTCAGAATCTTTTAATTGGTGCTCTAGCTCACGAACGGTATAAAGCGGGTTAACGTTAACCACAACACACCCTGCGCGTAGAATACCTAATATAGCAATTGGGGTTTGCAACAAGTTAGGCATCATAACAGCGACTTTATCGCCTTTTTTTAATCCTAAATCGTTTTGAATATAAGCCGCAACACGTTTTGTTGCTGCGTCAATTTCGTTGTATGACAATGTTTTACCCATATTAGTAAATGCAGGTAAATCTTTGTAATCATTAAAACTTTTTTCAAACACTTCGAGTAACGAGTTGTAGTGCTCAGGATCGATTGTTTCAGGCATACCTTCTGGGTAGCGCTTAAGCCAGATTTTTTCCACTCTTAGCCCCTGTTTATAATTATATTTTTATTAACCTTAATCTAAGTAAGGCACTTTCACAATTGAGCAAATACTCTAATCTAGAGATAATCCCACATTTATCGGTAATATACAATTAACATGCACTACTTTGCACCATAAATGCGTGAATGTGTTCAAAACATAGTCCACTACTTTGCATATGGCAATGATGCCCACCAGGCACATCTACTACACTCAAGTTATTGTAATATTTACTATACTTGTCTAGATTTTGTTTTACAAATGGATAACCTTTATCACCTAATATTAATTGGCATGGTGCAATTAATTCTTTTATTGCACCAATACATTGCGCTTCATCAAATCGAAAACCTGAGTGATTTTTAAGCTTAGGATCGCAAGTTAGCTCAAAACCACTGTGCATTTGTTTTATGTTTCTGTCCATCAGCAATGCAATTTGTTCATTATTTAAATCAGTTGTTTTTGCACGTGCTTGATAAATTTGTTGTTTTGAAGTGTATACCCGTGATTTTTTTGTACTAAGCCTTGCTCGGTTTAGTATGGCATTTCTTAGCTGAGAACACACTTCATCGCTATCGGTAGTGACACAACCTAAACCTTCAATAAAAGAAACAGATTTTACATACTCACTAAAACAACTAGCAAATAGTCCTGCAACCATAGCCCCCATAGAATGACCAACTAAGTGTACCTTCTTTAACTTAAGCGCTGTGATTAATGCATACACATCATCCACATAATCAATAAAGTAGTAATGTGCCTGAGGGCTTCGCCAAGATGACAGTCCATGCCCTGGAAAATCAATGCAATACCATGTTTGCGAAGGTGCAGCTCGACTCAGCATAGGCACAAAGCTAGCACTATTATCTAGCCAGCCATGCAGAGCGATAACGACGTCTTCACCGTCTCCAAATTTAATACCGTGTATATCTAGGCCATTAGCTTTTACCGAAAATGGTTGCAACGCAAACCTCAACTTTTTTATTTGGTTATGGCCATAACATACAAGAGTTAATACACAAATAATAGAACTGAACTAATAGAACACACACTTAAATTTCAAGATTTCATAACATATTCATTTATTTATCTTGCTATCGGTATACAATAATAGTCGCTATTAAAATAAGTACACTTAAAGGGTACACACAATGAAAAAACAGTTCGGCTTATTAGCGCTTTTATGTACAACAGGAGCATTCGCTCAAACAGCGCCTAAAAATGTTATTTATATGATTGGTGATGGCATGGGTCCCGCTTTCACTACCGCTTATCGTTATTACAAAGATGACCCTACAACAAAAGAAATAGAAACAACCGTTTTCGACACCATGTTGAAAGGCATGGCGCACACTTATCCTGATGACCATACTTATGTAACAGACAGTGCCGCAGGTGCAACCGCACTTAGCAGCGGCCATAAAAGTTATAATGGTGCAATCGCTGTCGATACGGCCAAAAAACCGGTTAAAACCATGCTAGAAATTGCAAAAGAGCAAGGAATGACAACAGCGTTAGTGGCTACATCACAAATTAACCATGCAACACCTGCAAGTTTTGCCGCGCATAATGAATCAAGAAGAAATTATGATGACATCGCAAACGACTACATTGACAATAAAATTGCTGGTAAATTACCGGTTGATTTAATGTTAGGCGGTGGTACTCAATATTTTATTCGTGATGACAGAAACTTAGTCGACGAATTTAAAAAAGCAGGTTATCAATACGGCGACGATATTAAAAACTTAGGTCAAATCACACAAATCCCTGCCATTGGTCTATACGCACCTAAGGGATTACCTTTTGCGCTAGATGAAAACCCTACGAGATTAAAACAGTTAACCTCTAAAGCGTTTGATTTGCTTGATGGGCAAAACGATAGAGGCTTTTTTGTAATGATTGAAGGCAGCCAAATTGACTGGTGTGGTCACGCAAATGACATTGCTTGCGCAATGGCTGAAATGGACGACTTTGCAAAATCAATCGAAACGGCAAAAGCCTATGTAGATAAAAACCCAGACACTATTTTAGTGATCACGGCTGATCACTCTACAGGCGGTTTAACCATTGGCGCGCATGGCCAATACAAATGGGAAACCGACATCATCAAAGGTGTTAAAGCCACTGCGGGTACATTAACCAAATTATTAATGGGATCAGATAACCTTAAAACGGTATGGCAGGCCAATACCCGTATTGAGTTTACAACTGAAAACGAAATTAAACTTAAGCAAGCTAAAGCCATGGGTGAAAAAACCCTTAATTTAGCGGTTAAAAGCATTATCAATGATTTAAGTTTCACTGGTTGGACAACGGGCGGACATACCGCTTCTGATGTGCAAGTATTTGCCTATGGTAAAAATAGCGATGATTTTATTGGTTCACAAAACAATACTGACATAGCTAAAAAACTAATTGGTTATATAGAGCAGTAATCACTGGTATGAAAATAAAAAGCCCGAATAAAGTATTCGGGCTTTTTTTGCTTTTTTAATCTTAGCTAAGCGTATATATCAACACCAATTAAGCTTTGAACTTCAGCTCTTCGCTCTAAATTAGCAAACTCAGTGTAAGTAGAAATTGCCTTACTGACTTGCGCACTCGGTTGATCGTAAATAGTTTGGCTATATTGGGCCTCTTTGGTGTTCGCTTTTACAAACTCTTTTGCAAGTTCGAGCCCTTCAGGACTGCTCTTAACATAATCTGTATTGGTTTTCAGTGGTATTGGCTGCTCTGATAGTCGTTCAGGCTTTGCCGTAACAACAGCAGTAGAACGCACCTTAGCAGGGATATCACCAGTAAAAAAACCAGAGCTTATAGGCAGCGACATTACGCTTCTCCAACCAACAACATGCTTAAATTATGATTTAAAATAGCTCAATATGCAAACAATACAACTTAGCGTTATTCGCGGCCCGGTAATTTTTTCCATGTCACTGTGTCACGCACATACTTAGGCTGAGCATCACTGGCTTTTACGCCATTACCTGCAAGGTACTGTGCATCCACTAACGCTAACATGTATTGTGCATCGGGTAGCGTAATTTCAGGGTGTACACTCACATTTGTAAATGTAGTTAATGCATCGGGATAACTTTTAAATCCTGTCCCCACGCCGGTTGCTGTTTTGTTTGTGTCTATCAATGAAGCATCAAGCAGTTCTGGCTTAAAAACACGTTCTTCACCTTGAAGTGTCATCAAATTATTATTAACTTGGTATTGAGCAAAGTATATTTCCCCCATACGCGCATCAATGCTTGAATAAACCACTTCATCGCCAAATTGTTCAAACGCTTGTTGCGCCATAACCGCTAAGGTAGAAACCCCCACTAGCGGTAAATTCGTTGAATACCCAAGCCCTTGTGCTATGGCCACACTAATACGAACACCCGTAAAGCTGCCTGGACCTTGGCCAAAGCCAATAACATCTAAATCTTTTAATTTACAATTGGCTTTATTAAGCAGCTCATCAATAAGTGGCAGAATTTTTTGGCTATGCTGCTGCGGACACTCTTCAAAATGATGAAATGTTTTACCCTGATAATGCAAAACAAGCGATAAAGCCTCTGTAGAAGCGTCTAGGGCGAGAATGTTACTTTTGATCATTTTTGTACTCAATTAATATGTTTTAAAAATGTATTTGCATCTTCTAAGCTACGTGTACGGCGCATTGGCGGTAAACTCTTTAAAAATACTTGTCCATATTGGCGTGTAACTAAACGATTATCGCAAATTACTAACACACCTTTATCTTTGTTATCACGAATTAAGCGACCTACCCCCTGCTTTAAGGCTATAACCGCTTGTGGTAACTGAATATGCGCAAACGGGTCTTTTCCTTGCATTTGGCAATCTTGCATTCTAGCTTGCAAAAGCGGATCATCGGGCGCTGCAAACGGCAGTTTATCGATAATAACACAGCTTAAAGTACTGCCTCTTACATCAACCCCTTCCCAAAAGGACGCAGTACCGAGCAACACGGCATTACCATGACGGGTAAATTTCTCTAATATAATGCGTTTAGACATTTGCCCTTGCATGTAAACCGGATAGTCCATTTGTGTGGTTAAGCCCTCAGCCACCAAATGCATCATTCGGTAACTAGTAAATAGCACAAAACAACGCCCTTTTGCTGATTTTATGAGTTCGAGAGTTAACTTTACAATCGCATGCGGCATATTATCTGCGTGGGTTTCAGGTAAATAGCGCGGTAAGCACAATAGCGCCTGATTTTCATAATCAAACGGACTGTCTACCATCATACTTTGCTTTGGTTTTAACCCAAGGCTGGCATTAAAGTGAGTGAGTTCGTTGTCGACCGATAACGTGGCTGAGGTAAACACAAACCCTGCACCAGACTCTTTCATCATCAAAGCAAATTTAGCCGATACATTCAGTGGCGTTATATTTATGGTTAAATAGCGACGCGTGGTTTCGTACCAATAACTAAAGCCTGTTTGGGCGGTGTCGAACACACGCTCTAACTGGCCTTTAAATGCCAGCACCCGCTCAAATGGGTGTTCAATTTTATCACTTCGTTCTAAGCAATGTTTTAAAACCTGATACACAAATTCTAAATCACTAATAACACGATGTAATGCAGAGCAAATAAGCTTATTACTGAGCTTTTCACGCCAATCCCCGCGGCTACCGTCCACACCAAACTGCAATCTTAAATCGGCGACACTGGTTTCCAATTTATTCAAACTTTTTCCTAATTGCAGCATGTCAGGAATTTCAGCGCGGTAAATAGCGCGTAAATCATTAATTAAATCCACCAGCTTTTTAGTACTCATGGTTTCGCCAAAATAGTCGCTGGCAATTTCACTTAACTGGTGGGCTTCATCAAAAATATAAGCATCTGCGTTGGGCATTAGCTCTGCAAAGCCAGACTCTTTAACCGCCATATCGGCAAAAAATAGATGATGGTTAATTACGACAACGTCGGCATCCCCTGCTTTTAAACGCGCTTTACGAATGTAGCACTCTTGAAAGTCAGGGCACTCTTTACCTAAACAGTTATCTGCAGTCGAGCTGACATACGGCAACACTTTGGCATCTTCTTCAATACCAATACAGTCGGCTAAATCGCCCGTATGCGTTTCACTGGCAAATTTAGCAACCATAGCGAGCTGATGCATTACATCAGGGTCGTCTGTGGGTACGTGTGCAACATGTTGGGTAAGCCGATAAGTGCATAAATAATTG
Source organism: Pseudoalteromonas sp. 23_GOM-1509m (assembly GCF_000518425.1). Taxonomy (NCBI): domain Bacteria; kingdom Pseudomonadati; phylum Pseudomonadota; class Gammaproteobacteria; order Alteromonadales; family Pseudoalteromonadaceae; genus Pseudoalteromonas; species Pseudoalteromonas sp. 23_GOM-1509m. The sequence goes on along the minus strand of NZ_JADO01000012.1, from coordinate 26,566 downwards.
GCACGCCCTTTTAACAATGCCGTTTTTTTAGCCGCGCCTAAGGCTTTTACTAACACCGGTAAATCACGATGATACAGCTGTTCTTGCAGTGCTTTAGAACCGGTTGAAATTATTGTTTTGCCTTTAGATTTAAGGGCTGGTGCTAAATAAGCAAAGGTTTTACCTGTGCCAGTACCGGCCTCAACAACAAGCTGGGAACTTGTTTTTAATGCATCCTCAACAGCCACGGCCATATCAATTTGAGGTTGGCGTGGTGAGTATCCATCTATTGATAAAGCCAAAGGCCCGGTTGCACTAAACAGCTGTTTGATAATACCAATCACTTTATAAAAAATAATAGCGGGATTCTACGTAAGCTATTGATGAAGGGCAAGCCAAATAGCGTGAGAATTTGGCCTTTAAAGGGGCTTATGCCCCTGTTAATTATTGTGCATTTATAGTTAGCGTAATACCACTTGCATTACGATAGCCTTTAACATCTATGTGCCATACGCCTGCCTGGGGTGCAGAAATAGTGCAACTTTCTGTGTTGCCGTTTTTATATGGCCTACACACAAATTGTGTATTTGAAGATGGCGCACCGAAATTTAAATACAAATCAGCATCGCCGCTTCCGCCTGAAATAGCAACGTTCAGGGAGACATAACCCGCGGCTAAACGTTGTTCAAAACGCTGCCAATCACCTGTATTTACGCTAATGTTATCTTCTACGCGATTAATGGGCTCTAAAGCGCCTGCTGGCTCAAAACTGCCTGTCAAAGAAACATTATTAATTGCGCTGTATGCCTCAACCATGACATAGTAATTGCCTTCATTGCTGGTTGGAATGTCGCAACGCTCATTACTTGTGGCAGAGGTACTTTTACAGTCGTAATCAGTTAACGTGGGCGCCTGATTATATTTAACGTATAAATCGGCATCGCCATTATCACCTGAGGTTTCAAACGTTAAGTTTTGCGCTCCTTTTGGTACATTCAATGTATAGATAAGCTGCTCTTTAGCAGTGGCATTGATACCAGAAATTGGTTCACCATTGACTAACTCATTATTATTTGGCGGAGTGACATCACCGGCATTTTTTGCCAATTCAGCAACAAAGCTAACGGCTAAGTTAGCAAATTTAATTGCATGATCAGCGTCAAAATTACTGTCGTTTTGTGTATGTATCAGTGGGTTAATGTCATTCATTTTTGATTCGAAAGGCATAGAGGCCGCAAACCCTTGTTGATACCACGAAGCATGATCGGAGCAACCATACCCACATTGATCAAAGCCATAACTAATTTGTGGTAAGTAGGTGTCTATCAGCTGGGCTAAAAACTGGTTTTGAGCATTGGTGGTGTAATCCGTCATCATAATAATATCTTCGATACTGCCGTTATTACCAGTCATATCAAATTGCACCATGCCCACTACATTCTTACCCAGCGAACGATAGCTACTGGCTATAGCTTTAGACCCTTTTAACCCCACCTCCTCTGCTGCAAACGCCATTATTTGAATAGTTTTTTGCGGTTTATAATTTGTATCAACAATTGCTCTTAACGCTTCCGTTAACACTGCAATACCCGATGCATTATCATCCGCGCCAGGAGAGCGCCCTTGTGCTGGATTTGCTTGATTAATCGAGTCTAAATGCCCCCCAATAATAACAATTTCATCTGCATTTTCAGCACCTGCAATGGTTACAATCACTGATGATTGCGCCCAGCTATGCTGATAACTCTCAATGGTTATATCACTTCGAACGCTGGCAATTTGTTGCCAATAACTTTGCAGCCACTGTGAGGCATCAACGCCGGTTTGCGAAGTATAATAACGATTATTAAAACTAGTGAGTGAATTTACAGTGCTTTGTAAATTAATTGGGCTTTGTGCACTAATTAAACTTTGTACTGTTTGCGCATTATCAATTGAATAATTAAAGGCTGATGTAGCTTGGCTATTTTGAACAACAGCTAATTGTTTTGCGTAATCATTCGCTTCTTCGAACGAACTATGCGCAACAAACCCACCACAACGGTTATAGTTCTGGTGCATAAACTCACTTAAATTGTTTACTGCGTCACGCGGTACACTGAGTAAATCAACGTCAGGTAAAATACTTGATTTTCTATGCGAAAATGGCATTTTTTGCAAAAATGTACCTTGTTCATGTTGATAATGCTGGGCTGCAGTTGAGTCAATGGTGACCCAAATATTGTCTGGATTTTCATTTGCTAAGCAATTAAAACTTAAGGTTAAAGTAGTAATAACTGCTAACTGTTTAAAGTAGTTCATAAATATTCCTTATCTTGTCACTTTTATTTTAAGCATTAAAAAAGGGGCAAAGCCCCTTTTGATATGTATGCCTAATTAGCCGTTACGTTGAGTGTTACGCCGCTTGCTAAGCTGTAACCTCTTAAATCAATGTACCAAGTACCTGCTTGTGGGTTATCAAATGTACATTCTTCATTATTACCATTTTTGTAGGGTCTACATAAGTATGAAGACGTACTTGAAGGCGAGCCAAAGTTTACATAAAGATCAGCATCACCATTACCACCGGCAATACTAATATTTAAAGTGCTATACCCTTCTGATAAATCTTGAGTAAAGCGGCTCCAGTTATTAGTAGTCACATTAATATTAGACTCAGTTCTATTAATTGGCGTCACACCACCATTCCCATCAGAGTAGCTTCCCGTTAGCGATACACCAGATATCGCACTCCATGCTTCAACCATTACATAGTAAGTTCCTGCTTGTGCATTACTTATGTTGCAGCTTTCTGTACTGGTAGATGTTGTGCTATTGCAATCATAGTTATTTAAGCTTGGTCTACTAGCAAATTTAACATATAGGTCTGCATCACCTGAGCCACCCATTGTATTAAATTGAAGATTTGTTGCGCCGTCAGGGACTTCCAAAGTAAAGAATAGTTGCTCTTTTTCTGCGCCGCTAATACCCGTACGGGTTACCCCATTGGTTAACACTTCATCGTCAGTCGGTGGTGGTGTAGCACAATCACTACCTGAACTAAGATTTGAATTAACACCTACCGCAGCCAAAGCGGCTTTTACATCATTAGGGTCATAATTTAAATCACAGGCTGCATCCATCACACCGTTACCGGCTAAATCCCAGCCTACACCCGCACTCCAATATAGTTGGTTAGCACGTGCCATTACGATAAAGGCTTTTTGCGTATCCCAACCCGGCGTGGTTGCTAAATTATAAAATGCCTTGTTATAAACACCTGAACTATAATGCACGTCCATACCTGAATAATAGTTACTTTGGTTATCTATAGAACGGCCATCTTGGGTAGGGTTATTCATGTAACGCAGTGCACCATTACCTTTAAAAATATCCTTTCCAACTAGCCAATCGTTGCTGCCTTTCATATAAAATTCAGCGGCTTCACCAGCCATATCCGAAAATGCTTCGTTTAACCCGCCTGGTTTACCATTGTAAATCAAGCCTGAATTTTGCTGAGTAAAGCCATGGCTGACTTCATGCGCAGATACATCTAAACTGACCAACGGGTAGAATGTATTTTGCCCATCACCAAAGGTCATTGCGCTGCCATCCCAAAACGCATTTTCATAGTTACTTGAGTAATGAACACGCATTTGTAACTGAAAACTCAAAGGCGCAGTCCCTAACCAATCGTTATACATATTAAAAATAACGTTACCAAAAAAATGAGCATCGTTTAGCGGTGAATAAGCACCGTTAATTTCTTTAAACGTATTTTCAGGACATGTAAATGAATACGCAGAAGAGCCACTTGTTCCGCCATTTAAATTAATAGTGCGAACATTTGCGTTATTCATGCTACAAGTATTACCTGATTGACTAACATCTAGGCTGTCAAAATCAGTTCCATAAAAATACTTGCCTGTTTTTAGATTACCGCCAGGGCCTGTTGCATTGGCATGTTGCAGGTTATCGTAACTAAGCAAGATCTCACCGGTATTAGCATCAATGATCAGGTATGGCCTTGATGGTGACTTGCCATAAGTAACATAAGACACTTCATAAACTAAATGCGCCTTATTTTGATCGTCAACCCAGATAGCAAGTCTGGATTGCTCATTATGTTTTTTTAAGCCTACTGATTTTGCAGCTATACCCGTTTTAGACCCTTTTAAAATCGCATCTTTTTTTGTCAATTTAGCCGATACATCAGATAAATCTTCATCAATATTATAAACAGCTGCACCATGGGCTTTTTTAAGCAACCCATTATTAAATGTTAAGCTGACCGTATCACCAATCACAGGAATGCCCTGATACGTTTGTTGATAGCGGCGGGTTACTTCTCCGTTATTGCTAGTAAATTCTTTTAATACAACTAATTCGTTCCCTACACTCAACCCAATCAACTGATTTGGACTTACTGATAACAAGGAAGCAGAGTTTGATTGCACCATATTATTAATTGTCGGTTGTTGATTTAGGTATTTCTTATTCGCAGCTACTGCATTTGTTGCTTGAACCAAAGTTAAAGCAGCAAAAGTTGCTATTGTGATTTTAGATAAATTCACGTTTACGCTCCGTTAAAGTTTAAGTTTTTAATATATTTGTATTAATCGGCACACCTTGTACCCGATTAAGGATCAGAGTAGATCACAAACTTAAATAACGAAAATTAAACATTTGATTTACAATTAAAGTATTAGCTCGAAAATTAATCTATTATTTTACAATGATTTAAAAACTACTGTTTTAACTAATGAAGGCCAGAAATAACATTTCGTATACATATATTTACATAAAACAGCCCAGAGAAAGTATTAGATTTTAAAATCACACGCTTTATTGTTAATCACTAATCAACTGCTCAATGAGCATGTAGTTGCTAAGAAAAATACTTTACCTGTTGAGCTTTAAAAGAGGGGTAATCTATTTTAAATGGGTAGGGAGTAGTTTTAAAAACACGCAGTTCATAGCCATGCACCACTATTTGCTATGTTTAAACAAATTTGCTTTTATTGAGGGCGATTTTAACTTGAGGCAATAACGGTATCGCCAATCACTTGTACTAAGCCCATGTATCTAAATGGGGTTTGTCGTCATCTTCTTCAGCGGTTTTATTGCGCGATTTATTTTCGTCAAACGCCAGCTTATGTTGCTTTTCTACTTCTCTTTTTTTACGCTCTTCTAACTCGACTTTTTTGGCACTGGCACTTTGTTGAACCCCAGCAATATGAAAAGCCCCTTTAGATTCAAGCGTTAAACGCGTAATAGGCCCTAAATAAGGGATCATTATATCCATGCGTGCCTCCATTGAATTGAATGTAATTTAATCACTATAAAACTGTTGATAAATAAAGCAAACCTTTAGTTATTATCGACAGTTATAAGGTATTCTTTAATTTAAGAAAATTTTTCTTGCCATGCTATTGGTTTATGTGTTTTTATAAATGCGAAATTTATTAAACAAACAGCAGCTAAGCGTTAACATAATAACGAATAGCTAAACAGGATAAAAAATGCGCAACACTCTGACAGCAGTACATCACCACCATCATTCATCGGAATAACCTGTCAGGTCTTTCGCTGAGAGGTTGTTCCTAAAAGGAAACCTCTGGCGAATCAACATACCAAGATTCATTTTCGCCCTGAGGTTTCCCTCGGGGTTTTTAGTTTTTAAATTAAAGGAAAATGAGTAATGAATAATAGTAATCGTCTTCGTATCGCCATCCAAAAAGGCGGCCGCCTATCTAAAGATTGTCAAGATCTGCTTAAGCAACTGGGTGTAAAACTCAACCTTCGCGAGCAGCGCCTTATAGCACACTCAACCAATATGCCAATTGACGTTTTACGTGTACGCGATGACGATATCCCAGGTTTAGTAATGGACGGTGTATGTGACTTAGGTATTGTTGGCGAAAACGTATTAGTTGAAGTACAAGCAGAAAGAGAGCGTCAAGGCGTTCCAAGCGAAGTAACTAAATTATCAAAATTAGATTTTGGTTACTGTCGTCTTGCACTTGCATGGCCACAAGAACTAGGTAAGCAAGACAAAAGCTGGTTTGAAGGCAAACGTATTGCAACCACCTACCCTGAAATTTTAAGCCAATATTTAAAACGCGAAGGCATCAACGCCAGCACTGTTATGCTCACAGGCTCTGTTGAAGTGGCGCCGCGTGCTGGTCTTGCTGATGCCATTTGTGATTTGGTCTCAACAGGTGCAACCCTTGAAGCTAATGGCTTAATGCAGGGTGATACCATTTTAGAGTCAAACGCCTGTTTAATTCAAAACACCCAACTGCAAGATGCCGACAAACTCGCGCTTATCAATAAATTGATGCCGCGTTTGCGTGGTGTGAAGCAAGCCAAAGAAAGCAAGTACATCATGCTACACGCACCAAAAGATAAGCTGGATGAAATTTGTGAAATCCTGCCTGGTTCTGGTCAACCTACATTACTTGCACTAGCAGGATCTGACGAATATGTAGCATTGCACATGGTAAGTAGCGAAACGTTATTTTGGGAAACCATGGAGCAACTTAAAGCACTCGGCGCGAATTCTATTTTAGTTATGCCTATTGAAAAAATGATGGAGTAACAGCCATGCTTCGTTGGAATGAAGAATCATCACAGGTTCAAGCAGCGGCGCTGATGCGCCCTGCTGTATCAGCGAGTGAAAAAGTAGAAAGTATTTGCCAAACTATTTTGGCAAAAGTAAATGCGCAAGGCGATGCTGCATTACTAGCATTAGCAAAAGAGTTTGATAACCGAGCTGAGCCGCGTTTACGTGTTCCACTTGATGAAATTAATGCCGCTGAGAAAATGCTAAGCCCTGAGCTTAAGTATGCAATTGATACCGCTTATGCAAATGTAAAATGTTTTCACCAAGCGCAACTGCCTAAAGATATTAAGTTATCGACTCAACCAGGCGTTGAATGTGAACTGAAATATCAAGCCATCGAAGCGGTCGGTATTTATGTCCCTGGGGGCAGTGCCCCATTGCCATCGTCAGTTATAATGCAAGGTGTATTGGCGCAGTTAAGCGGTGCAAAAACCGTGGTACTCACTACCCCCGTACAAGGCGATAAAGCAATAAATCCTGCTATTTTATATGCTGCTAAATTATGTGGTATCAGCACAATTATTGAAAGCGGTGGTGCTGGTGCGATTGCTGCAATGGCCTACGGCACTGAATCAGTACCTAAAGTGAATAAAATTTTTGGCCCAGGTAATAGCTTTGTGACTATGGCAAAGCAGTTAGTTGCACAAACAATTCCAGGAATGGCGATTGATATGCCAGCAGGTCCATCTGAAGTATTAGTGATAGCAGATGAACGAGCTAATCCAGAGTTTATTGCGGCCGATTTACTCTCACAAGCAGAGCATGGCGCCGACTCGCAAGTTATTTTATTATGTAACAGCGAAACTATTATTAAACAAACGCAAGACGCGCTTACTCGTCAATTAGCTAACTTAAGCCGAAAAGACACCGCTGAACAAGCGTTGGCCAATTCGTCACTTATTTTAGTGGATTCAATAGCGCAAGCATTTGATGTATCAGCGCAATATGGGCCAGAGCACTTAATTTTACAGCTGGCAGATGCAACCCCGTACCTTGATTCGGTTAAAAATGCAGGTTCAGTATTTGTTGGCGACTACACACCAGAATCGGCTGGCGATTATGCATCGGGTACTAACCACGTATTACCTACTTACGGTTATAGCGCGACATACTCAAGCTTAAACTTGCTTGATTTTTTCCGCACATACACAGTACAAACTATTAGTAAAGGTGGCTTAACAGAGCTTTCAAAAGCTATTTTACCACTGGCAGACGCAGAAGGCCTTGATGCCCACGCTAATGCGGTTTCAATTCGTTTAGAGGCAATAAACAATGAGCAATGAGAGCGCCCAAGCACCTGGCTTATTACCTGATAATATTAAAGCGCTTGCTGCTTACAGCTCGGCTAAAAGTGAAAAGTTAACAGGCACAACGTGGCTCAATGCCAACGAAAGCCCATATGCTAAAAACCTTGAGCTGAGTATTGAAGATTTAAATCGCTATCCCGATCCACAGCCACAATTGGTTATTGATCGCTATGCAGCTTACACCGAGCTTAAAAGCGACAATATCCTTATGACGCGAGGTGCAGACGAAGGCATTGAGCTTTTAGTACGCACGTATTGCCAGCCAGCTAAAGATAGTATTGCGCTGTTTTTGCCTACCTACGGTATGTATAAAGTCACTGCTGATACGCACAATGTGGCTATTAACGCGCTTACTCAAGAGTTATTATTAACAGCCAATGTTGATGATATTGTCACTGCGGTCGGTAGCTCAAAACTGGTGTTTATTTGTAATCCAAATAACCCAACAGGTAGTTTAACGCCGCTAGATAAAGTAAAAGCCATTGCCACTGCGCTTGCAGGTAAAGCATTGGTGATTGTTGATGAAGCCTATATTGAGTTTTGTCCAGAGCAAAGTGCAACACAACTTATAAACGAGTTTAGTAATATTGTAGTGCTACGTACACTGTCAAAAGCGTTTGCGTTGGCAGGCCTGCGAACCGGGTTTACCCTCGCTCAAGCCAGTGTACTTGCGCCCATTCGTAAAGTCATTGCACCGTATCCGGTATCGAGCGTGGTAGCGAGTATTGCAGCGCAAGCCATTGCCCCTGATGCCATTACCTCTATGCGTTGCCAGGTGAGCATTTTAAACAGCTTAAAATTAAAGCTAATAGAGTGGTTAAACGCCTCCCCTGCTGTATTAAAAATTCTCACTGGTGAAGGCAACTTTGTTACCTTAAAATTGGCCGATAAAAACAGCTTTAAAGTTGCCCTTGAACAAGGCTTAGTCATGCGAGCATTTACCTTATACGGTGAAGACGACTGGCTACGCATTTCAATTGGTAGCGAACAAGAATTAGAACAAGTAAAAATTTGGCTCGATGGTTTAACCACCCCAACAGCCCTATCACAACAGGAAGTATCATGAGTAATCCCTATTTATTTATAGACCGTGACGGCACCATTATTGAAGAGCCAATCACCGACAAACAGGTAGATAGCCTTGAAAAGTTGGCTTTTTTACCTGGTGTTATTCCGGCATTATTACAACTACAAGCCGCTGGTTATCGCCTAGTTATGGTATCTAATCAAGATGGTTTAGGCACTGACAGTTTCCCTACTGCGGATTTTGACATAGCCCAAGACAAAATGATGGACATACTCAACAGCCAAGGGATTAACTTTGAAGATGTACTCATTTGCCCACACTTTGATGAACAAAACTGCGATTGCCGTAAGCCAAAAACAGGCTTACTGACCGAGCTTATGCGCTCTGGCAACGTAGATTTAGCGCGCTCTTTTGTAATTGGCGACCGCCAAACAGATATTGGCCTTGCGCAAAACTTATGTTGTGAAGGTATTTTATATGATGGTAGCTGGCCTGCTATTGTTACTAAGCTGACCACAGCCAACCGTGAAGGCCGTGTTACACGCAACACTAAAGAAACACAAATTGATGTAGCGGTTAATCTTGATCAAACTAAAAACGGTAGCATAGACACCGGCCTAGGCTTTTTTGATCACATGCTGGATCAAATACGCACCCACGCAAACATTGGCTTAAACATTAAAGCCAAAGGCGATTTACACATAGACGAGCATCACCTTGTTGAAGACATTGGTATTGCCTTAGGGGTTGCTCTTAAACAAGCGCTGGGCACAAAATCACAAATAGCGCGTTATGGTTTTGCATTGCCTATGGATGAATGTAAAGCCGAAGCGCAAATTGACTTATCTGGACGTGCTTCGTTTGTGTTAAACGCAAACTTTAGCCGCGAAAAAGCCGGTGATTTAGACGTACAAATGGTAGAGCATTTTTTCAAAAGCTTAAGTGATAACGCTGCAATTAGCCTTATTTTGTCGGTAAGTGACGGTAACTGTCATCACCAAGTAGAGGGCTTATTTAAAGCGTTTTCACGGGCACTGCGTATGGCAATTGCACAAGATACAAGTCAACAAACAGCCAGCTCTAAGGGGTGTTTATGATAGCGATAATTAATACCGGTTGTGCCAATATTAACTCGGTACGCTTTGCATTTGAGCGTTTAGGTAAAACCCCTACCGTTATTACCTCGCCAGAACAATTAGCGGGCTATGAGCGCGCTATTTTACCTGGTGTTGGCCATGCATCTGTGGCTATGAAGCGCCTAGTCGATAATGGTTGGCAGCAAGCGATTAACGAATATCAGCGCCCGCTAATGGGAATTTGCTTGGGGATGCAACTGCTGTGTGAAAGCACCGAAGAAGGTAACGTGCAATGCTTAGGTAAAATACCAGGCCAAGTAAAAGCACTGGATGTAGGTAGTTTAACGTCACCGCATATGGGGTGGAATAACTTATCTATCCAACAAGCACACCCACTAACTAAAGGGCTGCATAAAGACGATCAGGTTTATTATGTGCACAGCTTTGCGCACACCGTTAACGATGCCACTTTAGTCAGTAGTGAATACGGGCAAACTTTTTCAGCCATTGTCGCTAAAGATAATTATGCCGGTATGCAATTTCACCCAGAGCGAAGTGCTAAAGTAGGCACCCGTTTATTACAAAACTTTCTAGATTGGCAGTTATAAGCGACTGTTAATAAATAATAAAAGAGATACACAGTGATTATTCCAGCATTAGACGTATTACAAAATCAAATTGTACGTTTGTATCAAGGTAAATATGATACCGCACAGTTTTACCCTTTTGAACTTGGCGCTCGCCTAAAAGAATACGCTGACAGCGGCGCGGGTAAACTGCACCTAGTTGATTTAGAAGGCGCACGCGATCCAAGTAAAAAGCAGTGGCAACATATTCAAGCAGCCACAAAAGCACTGGATGTGCCCTACCAAGTGGGTGGCGGTATTCGTTCAGAGCAAGATGTTAGCGATTGGCTAAAAGCCGGTGCAAATCAAGTGGTTATTGGTTCAATGGCAGTTGAAAAGCGTGAACAGGTTAAAGCTTGGATTGAACAATTTGGCGCTGAGCACTTTGTGATTGCCCTTGATGTTAATAAAACAGAGTCCGGCTGGGCGCCAGCAACCCATGGTTGGTTAAATGAATCTGAGTTTGGGCTATTTGAACTTATTGATTTTTATGTAGAACTGGGCATTATTGATTTTTTATGTACGGACATCAGTAAAGACGGCACCATGACCGGCCCCTCTTTTGCGCTTTATGAAGATTTAATTAATCATAATGCAGATATTAAAGTACAAGCGTCGGGTGGTGTGAGTTCATTAGATGATATTAAAAAGCTAAATGAACTTGGTGTTGGCGGCGTAATTTTAGGCAAGTCTTTATTAGATGGTGCTTTTAGCGTAGAAGACGCGCTTAAATTAAGCTAAAAATATAGCTCTAAAAAAGGCACAGGTGCGAGCGCATCTGTGCCTTTTTTGTATAAAACTATTAGTTTATTTATGCTTACCAGGTAACATAGAGCCTAATACGCCATCTCGCTTTATTAAACCATGATAAAGCGCAGCGCTTATATGCATAAAAATAAACAATAAAAATGCATAAGCAATTAAACCATGTGCTTCACGGAAAAAAGCATACGTTTCAATATCTTTACTTACTAGGCTAGGCAAAGTAAGTAAACCAAAAAAGCTCACATGACGGCCATCAGCGCTTTGCATTAACCAACCAGAAATCGGCATTAAAATCATAGATGCATATAAACCCACTTGGGTTAAATGCGCGGCTAATGCTTGAGCCTTAGGCACACTCGGTGGTAATGCAGGACTGGTGGTGACTACTTTATTGATTAATCTAATAGCAACTAACACCAACGCTAAAATACCAAATGACTTATGCAGCGCAATGGCCTCTATTTGCCAAACCGCTAAACTTTGTACCATCGACAAACCAAGAAATAACATAGAAAGTATGATTAACGCCATCGCCCAGTGAATAAGCATACTCGACGCCGAGTATTTATTAATTGTTTTCATTCGATATTTCCTGTTATTAATTATTTAAAAGTACTTCTTTAGCACGACGACGAAATGACTCAGCATAAGCCGCGCCACGGGCACGTAATATAGGATCGGCGCTTGGCTCTATCCCTGTAGGAAGTACCAAGGGATCAAAGTTCATATCAGCACACACGCCTCCTTCTTGCTCCTGAAGGCTTGAGATAACTAATGTGCCTGCGTTAATTGTTTTGCGTGATTGTGGCCATAAAACAGTTGGGTTGTTTTCATCATCTTCAGCGGTTGCAAAGCTAAACAGCATGTCGAATTTAACAGGGGCTTGAGCAACTTGATCTTTAAGTTGTAGCTGCAATGCATCGGCTGAATCATTATTAAGTGGTTGAATGTTTTCATCGCTTAATTGTGGTTTAGCTATCCAACGTACGGCGTGCTTTTCATTATTTTCATCAACCAAATAAAAGGCATTAATACTATGGTATTGCTCAGTGGCAAAACTGCTAGTTGGTTTATAACTTGCTTTCCAGTTATTAAATGCGGCACTTTCAGGGTGTGCGGCAAAAAAGGCTTTAATTTTTTCAGGACTGCGTTTTTTAGTTACCGGATCAGGGGATAGCGCTTGTAACTGTTTAAAGAACGCATCTGGCGTCGCTACAGCCATAACTGGAGGCGTGTTCATTGCTACGCGCCATTCTTGGTTATCATCGGTTGTTATAGAAAACGCTAAACTACGCACCGGTGCTTTTAAATCAGGTGCGGTTGGATTATTGCCCGCAATAGAAAAACGGCCAATAAAAGGAGTGGCGCCTAAATCAAATACCTTGGCTTGCGAATATTTAGCAAGCTCACCGTTAGACTCAAACGACCCCGCTAAACAAATACCTTTTGCATGGGCTCGACGAAAACCCGCATGGGCTTGATCACCTTGTTGTAAATTAACAAAACGCTGCGCAGTAACCGCATCGCTGTTAAAAGCGCCGGTAAAATATAAAATCGTCAGTGCAAATAAAGTGATTATTGCAATTAAGGTGATTTTTTTACTCATGGTAGGATTAGACCTCGTATGATTATTTTCATGATGATTATGTTTGGAATTTTTCATAGTTTTAATTACGTCTTTAAATTAATGGCTAACCATTACTGAGATATGCTTTAGATCGGATAGCTTTTATTTAGTTATACCGACACGACACTCACAAGACCGACCCCAAGCAATTAATATTTCAATTCAATTAATAAAAACCGCACTTTAAGTATTTTAAATTCCAAAAATATAATCTTTATGAGCTGCGCTTTAAAAAAGCCGATTGTTAATTATACTAATGTTGATACAAAGCAAGCATTGGGGTGCTGATTTATTACGTTCTACAAAATCACACAAATTAAAACAAAACCGTACAGCAATAATAAACTGTTGAAATTAAAATATTATTTATTACTCACTCGTTATCTACTGCTTTTTTCAAGTAGTAAGTAGTTATAGCTTAATAAACAGCATTACAGGTAAATTCGAAAATAAACACATTTACGCATTTTATAATTTTGAACCACACAAAAATGCCAACGATTAACACCGCACTTTTTATTTAAGGTAAGCAAGATGATCAATAAACCATGTTTTACTAAATTTAATTTTATTAGTATTGCGCTACTGTTGTTGTTAGCCGGTTGTTCAGATAGCGAAGTCAGCACTCAAAAGCAAAACAAGCCACGCCCTGTTAAGTTAATAACCATTGATGATGGCTCTCAATCAAAAACACTCACCTATCCTGCCACTATAGATACAATAAACAGCTCAAAACTGGCCTTTCAGGTCAGTGGTAAACTTGAAAAGCTCAACGTTATTGCTGCGCAAAATGTAAAAAAAGGAGACGTAATAGCCGCATTAGAGCAAAGAAACTTTGTTAATGAGGTTAAGTCGAGCAAAATACAGTTTGAAACGGCCAACAATGATTATCAACGTGGTTTAAAGCTTGCAAAAGACGGTGTTATTTCACAGCGAGATATAGAGCAACTAAAATCTAAAAAAGAAGTGGCCGAATCACAGTATGACTCAGCGCAAAAGGCATTATCTGACAGTAAAATCATAGCGCCTTACGATGCCATTGTTGCAGAAGTTCCGGTAAAGCAGCTTGAAAACATCAGTGCTGGGCAACATGTAGTTACCCTATTTGGTAAAGGTGAAATGGAAGCGGTTGTAAATATTCCCGCGTCTATTGTGGCTACGGTAGATTCTAAACAAAACAATGTAGCGACTGTTATTTTACAAGATGTATCGGCTGCGCCTATCCCTGCCACATTTAGACGTGCGAATTTAGAAGCCGACTCAGCCAGTCAAACCTATGAAGTACGCTTTTCGTTTGCTGTACCCAATAACCTTAATATATTACCTGGCATGAATGCCAGCCTAAAAATAGAACGTCAAACAAGTTCAAACGCAACACGACTGGCTGTCCCTACCTTTGCTATTTTTGAAGAAAACGGCCAGCATTTCGTATGGACTGTTGACCAACAAACAATGCAAGTATCAAAAACACTCGTTGCTATTGAGCAAGGTATTGGCGAACAACTGATTATTACTGAGGGCTTAAAAGCAGGTGATGTGATTGTAGGTGCAGGTGCAAACTATGTGACTGAGGGTATGAAAGTACGTCCTTGGACTAAAGCATAGGAGCGCAGTCATGGATTTAGCAAAGTGGACAATAAATAATAAATTAATTAGCACTATACTCATCATTTTAACGCTTGGCTTTGGTTTTTCGTCATACAAAAACATGGCTCGGTTTGAAGACCCCGAATTTATAATTCGCACCGCGCAAGTATTTGTTTCTTATTCAGGCGCGAGCCCGCTTGAGGTTGCTAAAGAAGTGACCGAGCCGCTTGAGCGTGCCATTCAAGAACTACAAGAAGTTGATACTATATCGTCGACCTCATCTACAGGGTTATCTGAAATTAAAGTAGAAATTAAATCAGAATTTTCGCCAACCAAATCTGAGCTACAAGTTATTTGGACTAAACTCAGAAACAAAATTAACGATACTCGCCCAACACTTCCTCCTGGTACAGGGACCCCCAAAGTGTTTGATGATTATGGCGATGTATATGGCTTAAGTTATTTAATTACTGCCGAAGGTTACTCCCCCGATGAACTGCATGCCTATGCTAAAACGCTACAAAGTGACATTTTACAAGTAGACGGTGTAGCGAAAGTTGCCATGACGGGCGTACAACAAGAGGGGATATTTGTAGAAATTGCCCGAGAAGAGTTAGCCTCTTTAGGTGTATCTATCAATAACATTTACGGTATTTTGGATGAACAAAACGCTGTATTGAGTGCAGGTAATACCCAAATTGGCAATCAACGTATTTTTATTGATCCCACCGGCGAATTAAACTCCGTTGATACCATTAAAAACCTACTGGTAAGTGCCAGCGCTAAAGGTAAAACAATTTACCTAAAAGATATTGCCAATGTATACCGCGGTTTTCAAAGCCCAGCAACCAAGTTAGTGCGCTACAACTCTAAGCCTGCCATATCACTGGGGGTTGCCAGTGTATTAGGCGCTAATGTGGTAAAAGTGTTTGACCGCGTTGATGATAAAGTAAAGCAAACTGAAAACCTCAGACCGCTTGGCATCAGCGTGCATGAGTTTTACCACCAAGGAAAAGTGGTACAAGACTCAGTCGATAACTTTGTGGTTAATGTATTAGTCGCGCTGGTGATTGTCATGGTCACGCTACTGCTATTTATGGGGTTGCGCTCTGGGATTATTATTGGCGCCGTATTACTGCTAACCATTTTTGCCACCCTTGCTACCATGGACTTTAGCGGTATACCCATGCACCGTATTTCCTTAGGTGCGCTTATTATTGCCCTCGGTATGATGGTTGATAATGCGATTGTGGTGACAGAAGGAATTTTGGTAGGCACACAACAAGGGCGTAAAAAGTTAGACATTGCCAGTGAAGTTGTAAAACAAACTAAATGGCCACTACTTGGCGGCACATTAGTCGGCATTGTTGCCTTTGCACCTATTGGCCTCGCACCGGGCGATACCGCTGAATTTACCGGCCATTTATTTTGGGTTATTTTAATCTCTTTGTTATACAGCTGGTTATTTGCCATTACCCTAACTCCCCTGTTTTGTTATTGCTTATTTAAAGAACAAGATACCGATACCTCAGCATCAGCAAAACCAAATAAACTCATGGCGTTATATCAATCGGTTGTGGTGTCGGCACTGCATCATCGCTGGTTAACGGTTACTGTTGTGGTTGCCATGTTTAGTGTGTCTATGTGGGGTTTTCAATTTGTAAAATCAGGGTTTTTCCCAGCTTCCACCACGCCGCAAATGGTGGTTGATTTTTGGTTACCACAAGGCACCGATATTGAAAAAACCAAAAAAGACATGCTCAAACTTGAAGTGTTTGTAAAACAACAAAACGGCGTTGAAGGCATACAAACGCTTATTGGCGGTGGCGGATTACGTTACATGCTTATTTATGGCAGCGAATCACCCAACAGTTCTTACGGGCAAATTTTAGCTAAAGTCGATGACTATAAAAAACTAGATCAACTCTTACCTAGGGTACAAAACTACATCGATAATAACTTTGTGGATGCGCAAGGCAAAGTATGGCGCTTTGTAATGGGCCCCGGTGGTGGCTCTAAAATAGAAGCCACATTTAAAGGCCCCGATCCGAGTGTATTAAGAGAGCTGGCAGCAAAAGCAAAAGCCGTATTAATTGAAGATGGCGGTGCGCTGTCAATTAAAGACACTTGGCGACAACGCATTAGTGTTATTGAGCCACAGTACTCAGCCATTAATGCACAGCGCGCGGGTGTAACGCGCAAAGCGGTTGCCGAAGCACTGCAACAAAACTTTTCAGGGCAAGTGGTTGGGCAGTATCGTGAAGGCGAAGAGCTCATTCCTATTATCGTCAGAGCGCCACAAAAAGAACGCGTAGACATAAACGACATTGGTAACATTCAAGTGCAAAGCAATATCACCGGTGAAACACTGCCTCTTGCTCAAGTCACCAATGGCTTTAAAACCGTATGGCGCGACGGCATATTAAAACGTGAAGACCGTGAATGGACCATAAAAGCCCAAGCCGATCCACTGCCAGGTGAGCTTGCTTCTGAGTTATTTAATAGAGTAAAACCTAAAATAGAAGCCATTGAGCTACCACAAGGCTACCGCCTAGAATGGGATGGCGAATATGGTCAATCGAAAGAGTCTAACGAAATGCTGGCCTCAACTATTCCACTGGGTTTTTTAGCCATGGTACTCATTGTTATTGTGTTATTTAACGCATTAAAACAACCAATTATTATTTGGCTTGTGGTGCCATTAGCCTTAATTGGTGTTGTTTTTGGGCTGGTTACTACACAAATCCCATTAGAGTTTATGGGTATATTAGGATTACTGTCGCTCTCTGGTTTATTGATTAAAAATGCCATTGTATTAGTGGATCAGATGGATATGGAAATTCGCCAAGGAAAACCTGCTTATAATGCCATTATCGATTCGGCAAATAGTCGGGTAAGACCAGTAATGATGGGCACACTCACCACTGTACTAGGGGTTATTCCACTGTATTTTGATGCGTTTTTCCAATCGATGTCAGTGGTACTGGTGTTTGGGTTACTGTTTGCCACCCTACTGACTTTAATTGTGATCCCCGTACTCTACGCGATATTTATGAACGTAAAAACAGATGAACATATACATAGTTAATTGTTGATCACACTGAATCTTGGTCAAATGTTATGAACACTTTGATCAAGATTCACCCTACTTTAGTCAAAAATTACAGAATAAACGCACAACCATAATGGCAATAAACGCACTTTCTAATTATTATATTAATATCAAACAGCAGTATTTTTAAATTAACGATAACAATTCTACTGTCCGCCCTATATTAAATTTAGTCGCTTTTGTTATTCAATAATAATTGGCTCGGAAACTTTATATGCCATTACAACGCTTACTTATTCTTTTTATATCACTGGCGTTAAGTGAAGCCATTATTATGATGTTATTGGCATCATTTGTTACGAAATATACAGGCATCTGGTTTTCTGTAATATTAGATGCCAGCCTTATCTCATTCATTGCTATTATTACTATTCACTACTTATTTAATGATAGTGACTTTGTAAAAAACCAACAATCGAGAACCGAATTCCTAACATTTAAAATAGCTATGATCGTTTTTACGATTGAGGCTTTAGTTATGTTTGCCTTTAATTTTGACGAATTTGTTTTACAGCAATGGCAAGTCATAGCAATTGATAGCTTAATACTCAGTAGTCTGAGTGTGCCGATAATTTACTTTTCCATTATTAAACCTGCCTTCTTGCCCTTACAAGAGCAAAATTCGCAAAAGCTAAACACAACCATATTTACTAGCCAACTGACCTATTTTTGCTCTGCAATTATTTTATATATTGCCTTGTATATGTTTTACGAAAACCAAATACAAACGCGTATAGGTTCTGTTATTCAAAAAGAGAAAAATGAGTTAAAACAAGCTAAATATTCGTTTTTACAACAACTTAATCATGCATCTCGTGATCTGTTAATTCTTAAAAATAATCACCACTTTAAGGAACAGCGTTTTTTTAGTAATGAAAACAAAACACTATTAGAACAGGACTATTTTAATTTTATCACCATAAAAAATTATTACACCCAAATAAGAATTCTTAGCTTAAAAGGCCAAGAGTTAATAAGGGTGCAAAGAGAAAATAACAGTACCGTTATCGTACCTCCAGACAAGCTTCAAGATAAAAGCGATCGATACTACTATAAACGCGGGATAAAGCTCAGCCCTGATGATATTTTTATATCTCCATTAGATTTAAATATTGAAAATGGTCAAATTGAAAGGCCATTAAAACCAATGATCCGTTTAGGCTCAGTGCTAGTTGACAAAAACAATGAAAAGATTGGCTTACTTATAATAAATCTCGGAGGTGTGCATTTACTTAGTCAATTAGAAAATATTTCTAAAAGCTCACTAGGTGACATTATGCTCTTTAATGAAGAAAGTTACTGGTTATTTGGTGATGTACAAAAACAATGGGCTTTTATGTTTGCCAATAAACCCCAGCAACGTTTTCAAGATATCCATCCAGATATATGGCAAGCGATGGAAACTAAAACAAATGGGATCATTGAAAAGGATAACAACATTTATATTTTTGAACACATGACCTTACTAGATCAAGTACCAACACTTGATAATCAGAGAAATAGCAACGGGAAATGGCCCAAATGGAAGTTAGTAAATAAGGTCCCTCTATCACTGATTGAAAACGAATTTAGTAGTTTAAAAAAATTGATTGTTTTGCTCTATCTAGGTGTAATGTTATTAATGATATTTGTTATTTACACCTTTGCTAATCACACTATCGCCAGACGAGAATACGAGGCCAAAGTAGAAAGTTATGCGTTTGTAGATAGCTTAACAGGACTTTATAACCGTAGGATATTTTTAGATAAGCTTGATAAAGAACTAAATAAAGCCCAGTTCAATGAGTCACCATTAGTCCTCATGTATTTAGATTTAGATTACTTCAAGCCAATAAATGATGAGTTAGGCCATGGTGCAGGCGATGAAGCACTTAAAGAAGTTGCAACGCGCATAAAAAGCTGTTTACGTAAGCACGATATTATTGCTCGAATAGGTGGAGATGAATTTGCAGCAATTTTGCCACAGTTAAATGATAAAGACGTGATCTCTGAGATAGCACAAAGAATCATTACAAATATTAGCAAACCATTTATTTTATTTGACCAAAAACGCACGCTCGGAATAAGTATAGGAATTACCATCACAAACGGACAAGCTCATACTAGCTTAGAAGTAAAAACACACGCAGACCAAGCACTTTACGAGGCTAAAAATTCCGGTCGAAACTGCTATCGGTTTTCTAAAGAAACACGCTAATTTTTAGTATTTTATGAATTTAGTATACGGTTTCAAGATTGCGCGTTTTTCCGGAATGAATTATCACTTTTAGTTCTAGCTTTTACCATTAACATAGCGCAAGTTTTATTATATAGTGGAGCCAAGAATTCATTGCATAGTAATGCATTTAGATTCATTCATTAAATTAACTATTCATTTTTATTAAAAATATAACATATCAAGTGCAGTCTATGTGTTTTCTAATGAGTTATACCAATAACAAACGTAATAATAACCATATTACAATCCAGAATTTTAAAAACGAGGTAAGCGCATGTTATCAAAACGCATAATTCCTTGTTTAGACGTAAAAGACGGCCAAGTCGTTAAAGGCGTTAAATTTAAGGGCCATGAGGTAGTCGGCGATGTTTTAACACTTGCTAAAGCCTACAGTGAAGCCGGTGCCGACGAACTGGTATTTTACGAGATCAGTGCAAGCGTTGAAAAACGATTACTCGATGTAAATTGGGTAGAAAATATTGCCCGCCATATCGATATTCCATTTTGTGTAGCGGGTGGCATTAAATCGGTAGCCGATGCAGCGCGCGTACTTGAACGCGGCGCTGACAAAATCAGCATTAATAGCCCTGCCATTGCTCGTCCTGAGCTTATAAAAGAGTTACACGATGAGTTTGGCAAGCAGTGTGTGGTTGTCGGTATTGATAGCTTTTTTGATGAAACGACCGGTGAATACTTAGTGTATCAGCTTACAGGCGATCCTAATGCCTCAAGCCGTACTCGTTATAAAACCCAAGAGTGGGTTCAGCGGGTGCAAGACTTAGGCGCTGGCGAAATTGTTTTAAACTGTATGAACCAAGATGGCGTTCGTAATGGTTACGACAACGAGCAACTAAGCAAAATACGCGAGCTATGCGACATCCCTTTAATCGCCTCAGGGGGCGCAGGCACAATGCAAGATTTTGTTGATGTATTTAAACAAAGCAAAGTAGATGGTGCACTCGCAGCCAGCGTTTTTCATAAAAACGTGATTAACATTGGCGAACTAAAACAATTTTTAATAGATAACCAAGTGGCAGCCAGATTATGCTAGTAACGCAAGAAAACCTAACTCAAGTTGATTTCGCTAAAAGCGAGATGATCCCTGCCATTGTTCAAGATGCACGCTCTGGCGTTATTTTAATGCAAGGTTTTATGAATAGCGAAGCGCTTGCTGTCACGCTTGAAAGTAATAAGGTTACTTTTTATTCGCGTTCTAAATCGCGTTTATGGACCAAAGGCGAGTCATCAGAAAACTACTTAAACGTGGTCTCTGTGCATACAGATTGCGACTACGATTCAATTTTAGTATTGGCAAACCCAGAAGGGCCAACGTGCCATTTAGGCACGCAAAGCTGTTTTGGCGATGCTGCAAAACCAAGCTTAAGCTTTTTAGCGCAACTTGAAGATGTGATTGTTGCACGTAAAAACGACGATCCAGCTAAAAGCTACACCGCGTCTTTATTTGCTGAAGACTTAAGCCGCAGCTGCCAAAAAGTAGGTGAAGAAGGCGTTGAAGTGGCGCTTGCGGCAATGAAACACGACAACAATGAGCTTACTAACGAATCGGCTGACTTGTTGTATCACTTAATTGTGTTACTACAGCGTCAAGGCTTAGAGCTCACCGATGCAGTTGCTTGCCTACAAGGGCGTCATAAGTAAAACCGCCTGTTACTGTATGCGCCATTTTGTGGCGCACTCAGTATGTTAAAACCATAAATTCACTTTAAATTACACCTTGCGAATAGCATTTACTCCCTCCCTTAGGTATTCTTTAACTAGGGTCTGTTGACCTTTGCGGATTAAAATTTGTTCAAACTAGGGGCGGTTTAATCGCGGCGCGAGGTTTGCAACCTAGTGGGCTAAGTCAAAACCGAGCAACAAAGAGTAAATCGCCCCTAGGCAGAACCCGAAGGGCAGCGCCTGTTTGGCATTGATGCTGCGTTATCACCTATTTATGGGGAATAACCACACTACATAGGCTCTGCCTTGCCTAAATACCAAACAGACTGCTGCAAATTCAACCTTGAAAGGTCAATAGACCCTAATGTTCAAGGAATAGCTATTACAAAAGGATAGCGCATTATGAAAACCTATATATCGCTGGTATTAACTGGCCTAATTTTATCTGGCTGTAGCAGTTTAACCACTGAACAAAAAGCTAAACTAGATAACCTAACTCCCTGCGAAAAAATGGATGGGCTGATTGCCGCCTATGACAATCGCTTTGCAGCGTTAAAAGACACCAAAGTAAAAACACCTTATTTAGATGTGTGGAGCGCAAAGTACAACGTATTTGGCAATAACTGCCAAGTAACCAGCTTTAACAATCAAACCGTGACCTATCGCTGTCAAGAAAACTACAAAGACCAACAACAAGCCGTTGCCATGCATCAACAAGCCGTTGAGCTCACTCGCCAATGTTTAACAAAAAATAGCAACTGGTTAGAAACACAAAAAGAGTCGGAAACCTCTCTGCGCACCACCTTTGTACTTGATGATAAATCGCCGGTTATTTCTGTTTATACCAGCAAAACCTTATCAAAAATTAAAACCTGGTCTACCTCGTTAGAAGTAGGAAAGCCCGTCGCCACTAAATAATTACGAGAGAATGTATGCGCCTAACACCCAGTAAACAATCCACTCATTTAAAAACAGACTGTATCGGTGAATGTTATAGAATGAATGGCTACTGTACTGGGTGCGGGCGCACAAATGACGAAATATTCGACTGGATTATTTTAACCGATGAGCAAAAGCAAGCTATATTGGCCTCCCCTCGTGAAGATGCCAAAAAAGACTAGCTTAAATTTATAACCATTAAGGCGCATTACGTTGTGATGGGTCACGTTTAAAGTCTTTACTTAATCGCTTAGGGTCTAACGCTTCACGTTGTTTGCTAGCACCTTCTGCCCACCAAATTAATTGATTAAACGTGCGCGAAAAATAGCTATCCCACGATATTTGCTCTGCCGCATTATTTGCGTCACCACTTTCAATAAACACGTCTTGCGCTTTTGGTACATGGATCATTGCTGATACCGGCAAACAGCCCAGTTCACTTAAAAAGCTGCGCATACCAACAGCAGCGCGCACGCCGCCCCACTGCCCTGCAGAATAGGTAACAATTGCGCTGGGTTTATAGCCAAATAAAGAACTACCAAAGTGGTTTAGCAAATTAGCGAGTGCCGGACTCATCGAATGATTATATTCAGGGCTCACCATAACAAAGCCATCGCTGGCTTTAATTTTTGCTGCTAAATCATCAAGTTGTTTAGGTACCTCAGCCTGCGTATAGGCAAAGTGCGGTTTAAACACAGGGTCTAAATCATAATCGAGCGGATCAATAAGCTCTATTTCGTGTTCAGAGTAGTGCTCAAGCAAACAACGCTCACATGCTTTTGCTACTCTCTCCCCTAAACGCGCAGGCTTAGGTGGGCTACTTTTTCTAACCGAACCGAGAAAAATTAAAAATTTCATGTATCTGCACTCCTTTTTGATTACAAAAATAAATACCTCAAAAAAGTTTGAGGTATTTACTGTACAATTTAGGCCTTATCAAGCGCTTGGCTTACATCGGCAATAATGTCGTCAATGTTTTCAATACCCACCGATAAACGAATTAAATCGCGGCTAACGCCCGCATTGGCCAGTTCTTCATCATTTAATTGGCGGTGCGTAGTAGATGCAGGATGACACGCCAGCGATTTAGCATCGCCAATATTAACCAAACGTAAAATCATATTGAGGGCATCAATAAAGCGCGTACCGGCTTCAAGGCCACCGGCAATACCAAAACTTAAAATACCTGACGCCTTACCATTAGTAATTTTTTGGCTCATTTCGTTATATGGGCTTGATTTTAATCCCGCGTAATTAACCCACAGCACCTTAGGGTGGCTCTCTAGGTATTCAGCAATTTTTTGCGCGTTTTCGCAGTGGCGATCCATTCTTAGCCCTAACGTTTCAAGGCCAATTAAAATATCAGAGGCGTTTTTAGGCGCAAGCGCCGCACCTGTATTCCTAAGGGGTACAACGCGACAACGTCCAATAAACGCCGCCTCAGCAAACGCATCGGTATACACTACATTATGGTACGACGGATCAGGCTCGTTCATCATCGCAAAACGGGTGGCATTGGCTTTCCAGTCAAACTTGCCCGAATCAACAATCATGCCGCCAATAGCGGTTCCATGGCCGTTAATGTATTTAGTGAGTGAGTGCACCACAATGTCGGCACCTAACTCAAATGGACGACACAGATACGGCGTAGCCACGGTGTTATCTACAATTAAAGGCACCCCTTTACTGTGGGCAATTTTCGCAAGGCGAGCAATATCAACAATATTCCCAGCAGGGTTACCAATTGACTCGCAAAAAACCGCACGGGTGTTTTCATCAATCGCGTTTTCAAAGCCGTCAAAATCATCGGCTTTAATCATCCGTGCTTCAATACCTTGGCGCGGCAAGCTGTGAGCAAATAAGTTATAAGTACCGCCATACACTTGGCTGGTGCTTACAATATTAGTGCCCACCTCACATAAACATTGAATTGCATAAGTAATTGCTGCCATACCCGAGGCCACAGCCAGCGCACCAATGCCGCCTTCCATCGCGGCAATACGCTGCTCAAGTACCGCATTGGTCGGGTTCATAATGCGGGTATAAATATTGCCCGCCACCTTTAAATCAAATAAATCAGCGCCATGCTGGGTATTATCAAAGGTGTACGAAGAGGTATTATAAATCGGCACCGCCGCCGACTTAGTGGTGGCTTCAGATTCATAACCATGGTGCAACGCTAAAGACTCAAGTTTCATAATTTATTCCTTCAATATAGTTACATTTAACGTAGCATTTAATGGTTACAAAGTGCACATGAAATATACTAAAGAATGTTGAAGGAAATAGATTGAATACTGTATCTAGCTAAGTGATCAAACTACCGTTTGCTCATATATTCAAGAAAATGGGCCAAGCGCGCATATTAATCTGTTCTTTATTACTTAATAACAATAAAAACTTAGTGATAGTAATATGTTAGATAATTTGTTAAAACTATATAAAATAAAAAAGTGAGCGCGACATTGGCAGAGATATGCGCGATGAGCGCACTATTAAATTGTTAGAAATTTTTTTTGGAATATGATGTAAATGTCTAGAGAACATGGATATGTAATTACAATTGAATTCTCATCCGATGATAGTAGTTCGCTATTTTCTGGTAAAGTTTCTTATCCTTTCTCTAAGTCTTACAAAGACGAATTGACTATCACGGATAATAAAATAAAAATTGTTGCTTATAGAAGCAATAAAGTCATTCTTAAAGGAATCTTTGATAACCACAATAGTGCACTGTATACACAGATTATTAAATCATTGGTCTATTATTACTGTTCTGTAGGTAAACCCAACGAAATAAAGAAAATTGAAATTAACTATATTTATAATGGTGCAATTAAGGACGGGCTAATTTTTCTAGGTAATAAAGTTAAGCAACTCGTTGATAATGAAGATGACCTCTCACGTTTGAATAAGATAAAGGCCGATGAGCTAGAGATTATTTTCGAAGAAAGTACCAAAGGGCATTCTTACCTAATTGCTTTAACGCATTTGGTAAAATCATTTTGTTCAGAGAGTTCGTATGATTCATTTGAAAGAAAATGGAAATCTTTCAATGCAATATATCGACAAATTTCAAATAAAGATAATGAGTTTCAGCGTCAAGTATTTGTTCGTGATCACTTAATTAAGCACCCAGAGCTTTATCCCCTGACTTTTGATGTGGTAAGTAAACTGACAACAGCTGATATTCGCGACCGAGTCCGTTGGATTAAATTTATTCACAACAACTTTTCTACTTTGAAACAAACTGAAAATTTTAAAAATTTTGTTATAGCGAATGAAGATTATCGTTTAGCAGAAATCAATAAGAGTACTTTGACAGTACGTGAAAAGTTCTTAAAAGATAAAGGTTTTTATCAAGAAGTAGAGGCGCACTTAGATAATCATATTAAGAAAAAAACAATCAATAATTCGCACCTAACAGCAACGCTGTGTATCAAGTATATGTACTTTGTGCGCAATAAGTCTGTCCATGCTGAGATAGTTGACTCGGGTTTTCGCTTAACTTCAAACACCAAAGAAGAGAGAGAAGTGACATGGTTGTCTAGTTTGCTTGAACTGCTACTTATTGATTTAGTTAATGCACACTCAAATTTCTAACAAACGGTTCATGGTGGGACGCAAAAAGCTTGGCTTGCACTACTTCGTCGATAATTATAGCCAAGCATTTTCCGCCCCATAACCGGGCGTTGGTATGACTCCCACTGTCAAGTTAAACGCACTGACCCTTGCCTAACTTTTTAAGCCATAATTACTTCTGCTCGAATTAGAGCGAGTTAATACATAGGATGAAGCAAGTAATGTCGTCGGTTATCTTGCTGATATTCGTTGATTATTACTATTTCTAGTAACAGAGCAGACCTTACTTAGTTCGTCGTGGCACCTGTCTTCAGTCTATGTTCGTGGTTCAATGCAGCGTTAGCTGCATTGCCATCCTAACGCCGTCGGTGGTTGTGCCACACCCGATGCTTGATCCCATGCACTAACTCTAATTCGTTTATCATGCGGGTACTCTT
>NZ_JADO01000011.1:185584-225287 GCF_000518425.1 Pseudoalteromonas sp. 23_GOM-1509m | reverse complement strand
CAGATCCCCAAGCAATAACTTTCTCATCGTTGTTGAACTTTGCTTCATGAAAACGACGTAACAGTGCCGGAATAACATGAGAGTTTTCAGGGTGAAAGTTATCGTTTTCACCATATAAATTCGTTGGCATTACCGAGCGGTAATTACGACCATATTGGCGGTTATAAGACTCACACATCTTTATACCTGCAATTTTAGCTATTGCGTAAGGTTCATTTGTCGGCTCTAAGGTATCTGTTAATAAAGCGCTTTCAGACATTGGCTGTTTGGCTAACTTAGGGTAAATACATGAAGAACCTAAAAACAATAAATTTTGAACACCTGCCATGTGAGCACTGTGAATAATATTATTCTGAATAGTCAAGTTTTCATAAATAAACTCCGCTGGATAAGTATTATTAGCAATAATCCCCCCCACTTTTGCTGCAGCTAAATAAACCTGATCAATCTTTTCTGTTTTAAAAAAAAACTCGACACCAACTTGGGAAAGTAAATTTAACTCATCTCGAGATCTAGTTACAACTTCACAATCATCTAACAGCTCTAACTGACGGACAATAGCAGAACCGACCATACCTAGATGGCCTGCAACAAAAATTCTTTTCATTTTAAACCTTAGTTAAAAGTATAAAGACATAGATCTGAAGGCGAAATAAGCTAGCTCTCAAAACGGCAATGGACAGGTCAATTATCAATCTACTTAATTTAAGTTGAGTAATTCATCTAAATATTAAATTGCCACAAAGCAATTATTCAAAATAATGAACTATTTTAGAACAGTTATTAGTATGATTTTAGATAAAAAACCATCGACTAAATCAGTTTGCCAATCAAATTATGCTCAATCACATCGAATTTATGATTAATACTGAAATATGTTTTTTGGTAATTTATGACAAGTTATTAATTTTACAAAAATATTATTATATAAACAAATGTACTTAAATACAGTGCCAATAAGTTTGTAAGAAAATTTAAGCTTTATTCCAATCGAAGTATCAAAGGGAGGCCACAAAAAATACATACACTAGTACTATCTCAAGTAGCCTCTATAATTAACAATACTTCAGCTTTGCTTCTCAACTGACACTGCAACATTGTGACCATGAGCTTTGAGCAGAGCGTGCTGCTGAGCTTTACTCAAATCATTTTTAACCATCTCTGCACACATTTCCTCTACAGTGATCTGCGGTTGCCAACCTAATTTTTCTTTTGCTTTAGTCGGATCACCGAGTAACGTTTCAACCTCTGCAGGTCTGAAGTATCGTGTATCAACTTTAACAATAACATCACCAACACTAAGAGCTGGCGCATTACTACCTTCAATAGACTTAACAGTCGCTACTTCATCAACTCCTTCACCACTAAATTCAAGCTCAATACCTACCTCTTTAGCTGAGAGTGATACAAACTCACGCACTGATATTTGTTTACCCGTTGCAATAACAAAATCATCAGCTTCTTCTTGCTGTAACATCATCCACTGCATGCGAACATAATCCTTTGCATGACCCCAATCTCTCAAAGCATCCATGTTACCTAAGTATAAACAACTTTCTAAACCTTGAGCAATATTAGCAATGCCACGAGTGATTTTACGTGTTACAAAAGTCTCTCCGCGTCTAGGAGACTCATGGTTAAACAAAATACCATTACATGCATACATACCATAAGACTCACGATAATTCACTACAATCCAATAAGCATACATTTTAGCCACGGCATATGGGGAGCGCGGATGAAAAGGAGTTGTCTCCTTTTGAGGAATCTCTTGTACTTCACCGTATAATTCTGAAGTTGACGCTTGGTAGAATTTAGTTTTTCTCTCAAGCCCCAAAAAACGAATAGCTTCAAGTAAGCGTAAAGTACCCATGGCATCTACATCTGCTGTATATTCTGGGCACTCAAACGAAACTGCAACATGCGACTGCGCAGCCAAGTTATAAACTTCATCCGGCTGAACATCCTTGATAATTCGAGTCAGATTTGAAGAATCAGTTAAATCTCCATAATGTAAAAAGAAACGAGGATTATCATCATGACTATCTTGATATATATGGTCAACCCGCTCTGTATTTAAAGAAGATGCACGACGTTTTATACCATGTACTTCATACCCTTTTTCTAATAACAACTCAGCTAGGTAAGAACCGTCCTGTCCAGTTATACCTGTAATCAAAGCAACTTTCATAACAACCTCGAAATTAAAACCTTTCCCGTGTAAACATTAATATTTGTCTTTTTACAACCTGAACATAATAATCAAAAGTTGCAAAAATTACATTTCGCCCACTTTTAATTTGAATACTTTTCACCTCTTTCCAAGATTTATAGATATTAATGCCTGTCGCGCCACCAGTATCGAAATACGTCAATTCAACATCTAAATATAAAAATTTTAATTTCTTCTTATACGCTTTTAAAGTAATACTATAATCTGCGGCATATTTATATGATAAATCAAACAAGCCAAGCATTATATAACTATCACGTTTCATGAACATACTTGGATGGAATAAAACCATTTTTCGGCCGATAAGATGCAATGATTTAGGCTTAGATACTTTATAAGGATGACGAGTATTTTCGTCAAGCCTATATATATTAGAGTAAACAACATCAAAATCATCGTACTTATTAGATTTAAAAGCGTGCAGAATATTGAGGAAAGTCTTTTGACAATAGTAGTCATCGCTATTTAAAAAAGCTACCCATTTACCACTACAAGCGTTTAAACCTTTGTTCATAGCATCATAAATACCTGAGTCAGGTTCGCTTACAAATATATCAATTATAGATTTATACTTATTAATAATCTCTAAGGTATTATCTGTGGACCCTCCGTCAATGACAATATACTCGATTGAATCATCTTTAACTTTTGAGATAGACTCAAAAGTATCTTCTAATGTCAAAGATGAATTGTAACAAACGGTAACAATAGATATAACCTTCAAAAATACCAACCTATATTAGTTATCAACTTTATTTATTAAGATATAAATAAAGAAAAAATAAAAAAGAGAAACATAATGCCCACTGAAAAATGGCAACATAATAAAAAATGAAAAGTATAACAAATTATCACGCCTAAGGTATGAAAAAACAAAACAAAAAAAAGCCAAGAGGCCTACAAACCCGAACATACTTAGTAAAACAGCGTAGCCATTATTAAGCTCGTAGGTTGGTTCTCCACTATATATATAAAAATACTTAAAATCATCGTGAAAGTTTTGTATATAGATTCTAGGATCACCAACACCGAATAAGATTTCTAATAAAGACGCATGATTAAAAACATGTTGAACAAACTCAACAGGTGCATAAAACCTTAAGAGTGTACTTTGGCTTATATTACCTTCCAATGTAGAATTCACTCTCTGTGTCAGTAAATTATCAGGAAACATAATAAAGAACACATAATAAACTACACACCCAACGAGAAACCCATAAAAAATAGTCGATAGCTTAAACTTAGATAAAAAGTATATTAATAAAGGTAATAAAACTAAAAATACACCGCTACCAGAAAAGCTAAGTAGTATAAAAAGTAGATTTAATAACTTCCAAGGGCTAAAAAAGCTTACCGAAGGCCTCGAATGTAAATAAACAAACGCAAAGGCAGAAAAAATAGCTAAAAAGGAAGGCTCGAAAAAAATTGATTTAAATCTAAAAAAACCAGATGAAAAAACAAAGAAAACCTCAGTGAATATTGGGTGTACAGATAATATAACACAAAGGAGGTTTACTACCGTTAAAGCTTTTACTAAGAGCAGTAGCCTGCTTCTATTTAATGGATCATAGAATGCCAAAGTTAAAATAAAGATAAAATAAAAATTTATAACAAACTGAGGATTTACAAATTCAATATTAAAGAAGTACTGAAGTAGGGAAATCAATACAAAAATAAAACAAAGCAAATACACTCTGAAATCATTTGTCAATAAAGCACGTTTTGAAATAAATAGGTATAATAAAATTCCAAAAAAAAATATAAGCAGGAGTTTAACATTAAAAAAAATAGCATTAAGGAAAATCAAGTCAAGTACAAACATTTTAATACTCAATTTCTCTTATAAATCTGATAGGGTTACCTGCCCAAACTTGATTTTTAGGGATACTCTTTGAAACTACAGAACCGGCTCCAATAACAGAGTTCTCACCAATCGTAACACCTTTTAAAACTATACTGTTCGCCCCAATAAAAGCCCCATTAGAAATAACAATAGGCTGTTTAAGTCCCATATCTGATTTCATCAATCTAACAGATAAGTCCAATGAATGAAAATCAGTATCATACAACTTACAACCTGAACCTATCATCACATTATCACCAATGACAATGGATTCTCTACTGTAAATAACTGAATTTGAAATGCCAGTGTTATTTCCTATAACAACTTCAGCTGATTCATGGATGACTAAAATAGTTCTTGAATCACCAGTTACAGGGTTAGACTGTAAGCTCGAGTTAATGGTAACTTGATTAGCAATAATTAACTTCCCTCTACCTCTTATAAAAATCTTTCCATTAATTTTAAAATCTGCCCCTATTTCTACATTATAAAACTTTAAAATCAGTAAATTAGTTAAATAGAAGTAGAGAGTCAGAATATTTATTAGTGGACGAATTAGTATTTTTTTTACATACTTCATATTATTTTACCTAAAAGCCTAGTAAATAGGACAGAGAGTAACTCTTTTGTACTTATTGGATGGTTATAATAAAGAATGTTTTTATTTGAGGCTGAAATTGAATGTTCTGTTGCATTTACTTTTGATAACATAAAAATATCTTTTTTATCATTTGACGCTCCATCGACAACTTGCATAATTAAGTTTAAATCATGAGGCCAAAAAACTTTGTTATATACAGCCAAAGGCTCGCTTGAATACTTTTTAGTACTTATTACGAATTCAGATTTTATTTTAGAGAAGTCTTTCGAACCATATAAATCCACTTCAAACTCTAAATGTTTTAATTCCGGTTTAAAAGACTTAATAACTTCAGGTAGAAGCTCAAAATAAGAGTCATATATTGAATTTGTTCTCTCTCGAGTAGAAAAACGATTTACCTTTTCTCCTACAACCAAGTTTACCATATAAGTAGTGTCAGATTTCTTCACATTCGTTCCGACATCACTAAAGTTAGTACTATAACTACAACGAGGATATATAAAATACTTATTTTTTTGCAATAAGTACAAATTGAAATACTTAAGCCATGAGGACTCAGGCCATTTATTAATATAATCAGATAGTAAAGAAAAATCTTTAGCTTGAGTCTTATCTAGGTACCAACTTTTAAATTGCAGCCATTGGTTTGAAGTCCATATTTGCCCCCATGAAGAGGCAAACATTAACCAAAAAACATCATAACCATCAGCCAAAGGTTCAAACCTTTTTTTGCAATTAACATTAACTTGATGACAGTATAACGAAATACCTCCAATATTTTCATCATCAGAATAGAACGAAACGCTTTCCTGTGCATATTGATAAAAATAAGGGGAGACAATCAAATCATCCTCGAGCATTATAATGGTACCGTAATCCGAAGTTAGGTCACCACATTTTATGACGTGCTTTCTTAAACCCAAATTAGTCTTATTATTTAAAACTATTTTATCGCCAAACTCCCAGGTGAAATTGTTAGCAACAGCGTTCACGTTGCTATTTTCAAGCGCACAAAAATCTATACTTATTATGAGTGTTACATCAGATTTATATAAAGCTTTACTCAAAGAAACCAATAATCGTTTTAATGACTCTGGCCTGTTATAGGCTACAACTACAATGGCAGGATTAGTCATTTGATACTCGTTCTAATTCATCTAAAAAACTGTGTGGTTTAGAAAACAATACTGCATTAGTCTCAATGAACTTATAGCTAAAATTCCACCATTCCAAATCCAACAACCTCTGAATTAAGCTTTGTTCAAATCGCATGCGAAGACATCTAGAGGGGGAGCCAACATTTATTGAGTATGGTTCAACATTTTTAGTTACTAGAGAGTTAGCACCTATAATAGAACCATCCCCAATAGTAACACCTTCCATAATTCTAACCCCTTGACCTATCCAAACATCATTTCCGATCTCTACGCTAAAGCAACTTTCATTCGCTAAGGTGTATTCTGTAAATTCAGTATCAGTAACAAAACTAAAACCAGCTTGCTTCTGGTTAGAATAAAAGCATGGGTGTGTACTAATGAATTCGTTTACTGGGTGCTTACCATAAACAATCTGAACATCAGGTGCTATTGAACAAAAGCGGCCTATATTAACTTTATTCAAAATACAGTTCCAAGCAATATATGTTCCCCTACCAATGTGGCTAGAATAAATACTCGTATTGCTGTAGATTTTAACGTGATCTTCAATTTTTGTTCTTTTGTTTAACTTAACATTTTTTTGAATACTTATAGATTTATTCTTACTTCTTTTTAGCTGCAGTAAGAGTAAATTTCTTAAATAGGATATTAATGGACGCATATTAAAACTCATTAACTTTCAAAAACAACTTGTCGCTTACTTTACCATTGAACAAATCTTTATTAGATTTAATTTTAGTAATGTCCCAATCCCACCATTTTAAACATTCCAAAAAGTCAATATGTTGTTCTGAAAATCTATATTTAATAACCTTCGCGGGATTACCAACAGCAATAGCATATCTTGGAATACTTTTAGTAACGACAGCACCAGCACCAACTACGCAACCACGACCTAAAGTCAAGTTCGGAAGAATAACAGAATTTGAACCAATCCAAACATCTTCCTCAATAACTATTGAGCCACTAGACTGTGTGTCTAAATCTATCCCTGTATTAAATATATTCCTACTCATAAAGTACGAAGATATTTTATCTAACCTGTGTGAGGAATCTTGAATTACAACATTCTGACCAATAGAAGAAAATGCACCAATTGTTATTTCAGACTTAATCTGACTGATCACTGTGCCAGGTCCAAAAATCGAAACAAAGCGACCTAACTTAACCCCTCCATAAATTCTGGCGTCACTAAGTTTACAGCCAAGAGAAAGCTGAGCATTTGAAGCGTAACTATTTCGTATATAAACCTTCTCTGAAGGGTCATTTTTTCCAAATTTAGAATATTTAATATCTGATCTAAAATCTATATCAATGCCATTTATGTTCATTAATAGATTTTTGACTATCCGCTTAATAGTCTTTAAAACATAAATCATTTTGAAAAGTACCTTGAAAAATACATTATAAAAAATTTTACTGATTGAAAGAAAGTGTCACCTTTAAATAGCTTATAATTCTTTATGTAAAAGATCGGGAATACAAGAATTGAATATATACCAAATACTCTCTTCAGACACAGAGCACGTGAACGAATTGTAGCATGAGATATATTTTGACCAGAAGAATCATCCGGATGAGAACATATAAACTCTGGAACAAATCTTATTTTGTTACCAGCCTTCAATAGCTTAGAAAGATAAACAGCCTCATCACCTAATGGAGTTCTAGTACCCGCACCCATATCTTCGTCAAAACGAAATTTTCTACAATGGTTTTTTATCGATATTTCAATGGTTCCTATTGATAATATTGATGTTAAACCTAGTATTTTACTATTTTTAGAAAATAATTTTCTTTCACAACCAAACTCATTACTGATTTTGAATGTTAATACTGACTCGCTATATTTTAAATGATTATCGACTAATATATTGTAAAAGTTATCATTTAACTTAACATCATCATCACAAAAGTAAATGATATCAGCCTCTGTATGTTGAAGTAACTCATTTCTACTCTTAGTGACTCCAATACTGTTCATGTAAATAATTTCAACATCTTTTCTAGACGCAAACAATGAGGAGTCCCCCTCCCCTTGGTGTCCAATTAAATATCTAACATTAGCATTATATGGCAATAATACGGCTTGAATCTGTTTAAATCTTTCACCATATGTTGAAATTAATACATCAATTGTTTTGGCTTTCAATCTAACTTCCTTTATGAATTCGAAACATCACGCAAAATGCGTAAGTGTATAGCAAAAAAGTTAACGAAGAAAACAAAACAAGCCCAACATAGATATTATCTATAAGTACTGCAAGTGTATAAGATGCAATCGAAATTACACAAAAATTAAATTTAACTTTAAAAAGCACATTAGATTTTCGAAAAATAACAAATGAAGAAAGCAGTGGAGATACGACTATAAGAACAAAGATGTATGGTGCCAATGAAATTAAATAATAATATACATCTGAATATTGTGAGCCAAACAAAGCATTGATAACACTGCCTGAAATAAAATACAAAGATAATATCGCAGCGATTCCAATTATGAATAATATTTTGAAAAATTTAATAAATATATTTTTAGTTTCATGGTTATTCTTTGTTAATTTACTAATCTCACTAACAAACATTTGAGAAAAAACTTTAGTTATAATACTAATTGGGCTTACCGCAATCCTGAGAGATATGGAATAAAATGCAGATACCGAACTTGAAAAGAAATGGCCTAATACAATGACTGGTAGTCTTAAAGCGATCACACCAAATAATTCCGAAGTCATTTTGAATTTTGGGAGTTCTTTATAACAATTCATAAATTTAAATATTTCAGTAAGCTCAAGTTTAAAAAGATATTTTATGAACATATAGCTGTTAAGCCTTAAATACAAAAAGAAAACAGAACAAGATATAAAACTAGTAACTAAAATGTTAATTGTAAAAATCTGAACTGCATCAACTTCATTAAAATTTAAAGAGTATACATATAAAGATAAAGGCAGTATTGGAGAAACAAATAGTTCAACTAGTGACATCATCTCTAATCGACCTAAAGATATTACGTACGTTACTGAAAAAACTTTAACAGACGCAAATAATGAACCGAGGAATAACAAGAGCGAAATAAAAAAACTTCCAAAGTATAAAGTTGAAACTCCAAAGACTACTAACCCAACCACTATTGCAATATATACAATAGAAGTAAAAATTATTTTATATTTTTCTTTATTTTCTTCAATATAAATAGCCTGCTCATAAAACCCCGTCGATATAACTGATACTATTGATATTATCGATAAGTAAATCATATATTGTCCAAGAGCATCTGGCGGGATAACTCTTGCCACAACAGTAAAACCAGCTAAAGAAATTATTTGAGTGGCAATATTTATAAGGGTAATTTTTGAAACTTTTTTAAACATAACATTTAAGCACGGGCATATGTATCAGTAACTAATTCTGTTTGATATAATTCAAATAAATTGTCTATAAGAGCTGCAGATTCAGAATCTAATTCACCTCCAGACTGAATTGCTTTTTTGCAATCATTTAAGACTTTTAATATGGGAAATCGAATCCCTAAACTTTCTATTGTTTTTATATACACAGCTCTTTGTACATCATGCTCTTTTGTTGATACATCAAAATTTTCACAGCTACATATGAAATCTAATAGTGATGAATTAGACGTAATTTTCTTTACTTGAGGGACAACGTCAAAAGGTACATTACCATATATCGCCGTCGGCTTATCTAACATCAGTGCTTCAAAAGATGTGGTACCAGATAATGTCACAACTCCCTTTGATTTATAAATCCAAGGTTTTGGATCATTATAATAGTCTAACCTTACTAATTTTACATTAGTACACTTGATTATCTCTTTATAGAAGCTTATTGGCCGTTCACCAATCATTGCCCCGTGCTCTTTAATGTATAATTTCCAACCGACAGGAAGGACCTTTGATAACTGTTGTATTACAGATAATTCATTCGGATAAAAAGGTGACTTATTTAATGTTGTTGATTCAGGAATTAAATGCAAAGGGAAATATATATATTTATCAGAATCAATGGGAGTTGAAAATAACGTATTATATTTACTTAATAAGTAACGCTCTCTGATAAACCACAACATGAAAAAAAATGCTGATTTAAAAGGGTTCGCTAATAATTTTGATCGTTTAAACTTAAACCAAGACGGTAATCTTGTTATCACAAATTTAACATGCTTCAGCATTGACTTAAAATCGTGTAACAACGGCTTTGATTTATTTTTACTTGTATTGTTATTTTTATAATCAGGAGACTGAATAACATTTTTTTCTAAAAATTCATTAGCTTTTTTTAGATATTTTTTCTCTACTGGCAGGGATAAAAGCTGATTATACTTTTCAACGATATAGTTATCTGTAACACGACCTAAATTAAACGTAAGTAAAACTATATCATTAAACCTACTAAACTCTAAAGAAGCATAAGGAACTTTATGTACTTTTGAAACCTGTAATAATATACTGCGTCCTATTTCTGCAATATCAAAATCACAAATTTTCTCATAACGTCCGCTCTCAATTAAATTAATAATGAATTTGAATAGCAATTGGATGTAATAAAGTTTCTCTGACTCAGCCCACTGCTCAAAAAAGAACCTGTAATGATATTGAGTTGTGAACAACTGTGAACTAATTTGAAGTAAGCTAATAGGTAAATCTTTACAATATTTATTTTCAATATAACCTAAATATTCTAAGTCTATTAGTGACTCACATTTGCTTTTATTTTTAATGAATTCTTCAACTACACTCCTTATCGTTATTATGGTGCAATTTTTATTTCTTGCTTTAAACAAAGTAAGAGACTCATCTTCATAAACAGACTCTGACGAATGAATAAATAGCGCATCAACGTCGTAACCTATATTTAAGTACTTATCACATAAGAAGTTCATGGGATAAGCATAGGATTCTTTGCACACTAACAAAACTCGTTTTTTATTCAATTTTTATATTCCATCTATTAGAAAGATCTGAAGCAATAAATTTAAATAACAAAATACTTATTAAAAAAAATGTAATGAAACATATAATCATATACCTTACACTTAATTCTTCACTCTCAACTGGAGAGGTCGGATAGTCAACTATCTCTATAATTGTTAAAAGTTCATGCTTTAACAGCGCAAAGTTACTCTGAGATCTACTTAGTTGCTTTTTCACTTCAGAGTCTATTTTTTTAAATTTAATATTCTCTAAATTAGAGTTCACCTTTTTACGTGACTCTATTAATTTTAATTTATAATAACTTATAAACTGATTAATAAAGTCAGTTAGAATGCTAGAAGCATATTTCGGTGAAGAAAATTTAAAAGCTATTTTAATTTGATGATTTTCTTTTTCAACTTTTATCATTGATTTAAAGTTTTTTAATGCAATAGAGTCTATTTTCTCGCTAGTAGCTGAACTGTAAAGACCTACCCACTTTTTATTATCCACATCATATAAATTTTGATTATAAACAATCGATTCTCCCTCTGAAGTAACTTTTACACCTTTTATTGCTATCAACTTGTTTTGTAAATGATTATTACGGATAAAATTAAGAATATAATCATTTGATTGCAGCATGCCATATATCAAGTCAATGTTTTCAATTCCATACCCATAAAGAGTGCTGTCTTTAAAATCTGACACATAAAGCTTAACTTCACTTTTGTAAGTAAAGTTAAGATCCTCAAGGTATGAATATACGAAAAGTGAATACACAAAAAAATAGATTAAAAAAAAATATTTCATTTAATATTAAATTCAAACATATCTTTATTAAGCGCGGTTCCACGTTTAATGTTTACTTTTGCAGTGCAGCCAATTATTGATTCATAATATTTAGGAGCTAAACCAAAACCAGGACGAATGCTACGTATATTTTCAGTTGTAAACTCTTCACCTGCTTTTATGTCTTTTATTACATACAAAGAGCGTCGAAACTTAACATTCCCTTTTTCAGCTTCGGTCCGCTCATAACTCACCTTACCCAAAGCTTGCCAAGCTGTTTTAGTATCTTTACACAACGCAGTTAACTCGTGTGGTTCTAGAGAGAAACTATCATCAGCACCACCACCATTTCGATCCATTGTTACATGTTTTTCTATCAAACATGCGCCTAAAGCAACAGAGGTAACTGCAGTAGCGTTATCGATAGTATGATCCGAAAGACCTGATAATACCTCAAACCGATCAGCAATATCAGCAATAGTCTTCAAATTATATTGTTCTGCGGGAGCAGGATAGCCACTTACACAATGAAGTACGACTAGTTCAGTACACCCATTATCTCTTGCTGTTTTTATTGCCTCAGCAATTTCTTCTTCATTGGCCATCCCTGTAGAAATAATCATTGGTTTACCCGTTTTAGCCACACGCTTAATCAAAGGTAAATCAACTACTTCAAATGACGCAATTTTGTAGGCAGGAGCATCTAGTGACTCTAATAAATCAACGGCAGTAAAATCAAAAGGAGAACTAAAAATAGTGATACCGAGCTCTTTGGCTTTCGCAAATAAAGACTCGTGCCATTCCCATGGCATATGAGCGCCCTTGTAAAGGTTATAAAGAGTTTGCCCATCCCATAGACCACCATAGATTTGAAACTCTTCAGAGTCGCAATCCATAGTGATTGTTTCATGAGTATAAGTTTGCAGTTTAATAGCATCAGCCCCTGATTTCTTAGCTTCCTCCATTATTTGGAAAGCACGGTTGATGTCGCCATTATGGTTTGCTGATAGTTCAGCAATAATATAAGGAGCGTAGCCAGGACCTATTTTGCGTCCGTCAATTGAAATGTATGGTTTCATCTAAATCTCATTAAATTGGGTTACGAATAAACTTTTCAGAACTTTTCTGTACATAGTTAGCTTTTCTAAAAAGCTTCTGAGAGGCTTTGTTACATTCTAATACAGTTGCATGAAATGTGAATTCAGGATGTATAACATCAACTATTTTTAGCGCTTTGGTTGCGACTCCTAAACCGTAGGACTCAGGAGCTACAAAGATTGACACTAAGTAGTTTTTAGGCTCTATTTTATCTAATCGTAATACTCCTAATTTTTCCCCCGTTTTCTTATCTACAACAAGGTAAAAATAATCACTTGTAGATACAAGCTTACTTTGCATCCACCTTTGGTGCTCTTCCCATGTAGGAACATCTGCATTTAATGCGAATTCACGAGTTTTAGGGTGACACTGCCAATCGTAAACGGTTTTTATGTCATCATCACTGGCAAAAACAAGTTTTAGGCTAAAGTAATTATCGAGTTTAACAAGCTGTTGTATCTCTAACACTAACTTTTTAACTCCCAGACCATCGCATAATTTTAAATTCGAAACATGTAGCTCATCCCACTTATTGATAACCTGATGGTAAGTAGGCAATAAATAGGCTTCAATATCCTCTTGACAAACTTTCAAGATAGCATTGTTGAGAATTAATTGATTACAAACCATTTCTTGATTATCTGCCAATGGAACCAAAATACTTGGCAAACCAAGGCAAGCTCTCTCCCAACTAGTTGTTCCAGGTGCTCCAATAGCAACATCATGCTTTAACATTAAGCCAGCCATATCAGCTTCAAAGTCTTTATGTAAAACATTACTTTGTTTGTTACACCAAGACTTAACCAACTGATAATGCGGCGCTCTTGGACTAAGTAAAACTGTAAAATTGGCATTAATTTTACCTACGAGGCTTTTTAAGGCTCGTAAGGTTACATTTTGGTTGTCAATTCCACCCATAGAAATGAGAACCTTGGGTCTATCGCTGGGTGAAGAACGCCTGAAAGCGAACTTCCTCAATAAAGAAAAATTGGGCGCTAACATAGCATACTCACTACCAGCCAACACAAGACAATCTGCATTGTACTCATTAGGCTTTCGACCAAGAGTTTGATCAACTATTAAATCAGCTTCATGATCTCGTACAAGGTCATCAATAGAAACTAAAAAGCAACCCATAATTTTCCGAACCAACTTTTGCCACGTTTTACCAATGGCATAATGATCAGTGATCACTAGGTCTGCTCTACCTATCATTTGAATGAAGTCCTCCGCGTCAGCAAGACTAGAGCGATGAAGCCACGCTTCATACTCAGCATCACTCTGAGGATTAAAAACTTCATTAGGCATATTTAGCTTTATTACAGCAAACCCACGCTCTTCAATGTAAGAGATCATATCTCCTTGCTGAGGTAAGCAAGCGAACAAAACGGAATAATTAAGATCGCTTAATGCATCAGCTAAAACCAAGCAACGCATTATATGTCCGCTACCTATAGACCGCGACGCATCAGCTCTAATAACAACTTGCATCACCAAATAGTCCATCCGCCATCTACGGCAATATCAGCTCCATTTACGAACGAACTAGCACTACTCGCTAAGAATATCACAGGGCCTTTTAATTCAGCAGCTAAGCCTACCCTGTTTAAAGGTACCTTTTTAACCAAGGACTCAATAAACTCAGAATCATTAGTACATAGATTGGGGAAAGGGCCTGGTGATATAGAATTGAATCGAATACCTTCTCTACCAAATTCACATGCACCGTACTTAGTCCATTGAATTAAAGCTGCTTTTGCCACGCCATAAAATGGAGGGTTAGTGCCTTCAGCTGAACTATAAAGCCTTAAATCAGGGCTAACTTTACCGTACATGGACGCAATATTAATGACGGATGCATAACCACACTCTTTTACAGCTGCTCTTAAATATGGCAATGAGTGCTGAAACAAATAATGGGCAGATTCAAGAGTAATTGAATAAGCAAATGTATATTGCTTAGCTGTTGATGTCTCGATAGTGCCTCCTGCCCCGGTATATGCATTATTGATAATGACATGTAATTTACCCGTGTAACCTGTAAAGAATGCGTCAACTTGGTTTTTTAAAGTTACATCAAATACTGCCAACTCAGCACTAAAACCTTTTTGAGTTAGTTGTTCGACAAGTTTCTGTGCTTTTTTCTTCGAGCGAGAGTTAACTA
Source organism: Pseudoalteromonas sp. 23_GOM-1509m (assembly GCF_000518425.1). NCBI lineage: Bacteria > Pseudomonadati > Pseudomonadota > Gammaproteobacteria > Alteromonadales > Pseudoalteromonadaceae > Pseudoalteromonas > Pseudoalteromonas sp. 23_GOM-1509m. Next base: position 210,465 of record NZ_JADO01000011.1, on the reverse strand, counting down.
GAACATTAGCTCCAGACTCAGCTAACCCAAAGCATATTTCTCGCCCCAAATGACCAGCTGCTCCTGTAACTAGCACTGACTTGCCTTGAAGGCTAAATAAACAATCTCTCACCGGCTTAACTCCACATTGCTGGGTTTAATGTTTTTAGGCTAATTTCAAACGGCATTTTTAATTTATTATTTAGCATAGTTGATGGAACCTCTAGAGACATAACTTGAATATTATTCGCAAGCTGCTCTTTACTTTCACACCCAAGAACTAAACCATCAACCCAGCTCTGTGAGCATGCATGTTTTATACACAACTCATAGATAGAGGAGCAACCAAATCTAGTCGCAGTATCTGCAAGCCATTTGATTACTTCTTCATAGTTTTCGACATGTGCTTTGAGCCAAATATTAGGATTATCGGACAATAATAACCCTTGGAGGAAAACACTTCTCACATGAATGGTAAGGTTTCGTTTATTTTTTTCTGATAAAATTCTATCCACATAGGGTAACCATCGTTCATCTAAAATATTAAATGGCAATTGAATAAAGGATATAGTTGGGTAAGAGAGTGCAACCTCTAGCTCTGACGGGGTTTGCACTGAAACTCCTATTTCTTGAACTAAGCCCGACTTCTGAAAGCGTGTTAATTCTTCCAAAACAGTTCCATTCCATAACTCAATATGCTCAGCTCTATGAAGCATTAAAACATCAATATTATCGACCCCTAAAGCATGACATGAACGAATTACAGAGTTCTGTACAGCAAGCTTTACCAAGTCAAGGTTAGCATCATTACGTAAAAAATTAAAAGGATCTAACTTTGTAATTACCTCGCAGCGATTCACCCACCCCTTTTTAAGCCAATCGCCAATAACATTTTCACTAACACCGTAAGCTCTCGCTGTATCAATTAGAGAAACACCAGAACGAACTGCATGTGATAAAAGGTTATGAGCATCTCTTGTAGTTGGCTGTCCAATGGTATTGTTGATCCCATAATTTAGCCCTAACTGAGCTCCCCCTAGCACTAATTTACTTATCTTTGAATTCGACCTGATTTTGGGGTCCAATTTATTACATAATTCCCAAGCAGTCACCTCAATTGGATCAGCAATACTTTCAAAAAGATTAGCTACTTGCAGATAGTCATCTAGATTATCTATAGTACATCTAAAGCCATTAAAATCCTCATTTAATAGGGGATTATTATAATAGGTACTACCAAACTTTCGTCGGATATACGGTGTAACATGTTCACAATCAAAAGTTGAAGTTGCTTTTTCTAGAGCCTCTCTTAGATGACCCAAACGCATAACCTCTGCAGCAAGTCCATACGGTAAATTAGATTGTTCCCCATTTGCACATATATAATCAACCCCAGTGCCAAAAAACTGTTCGATTACACTTTCTATAAAGTCAGAGTCTGGAAATATATTATCGGCTGTCAAGCGGACAACTAGGGTATTTGCAGGGTAATCACAAAAGGCTTCAACGAACCTTTCTAATACATTTTCTAAATCGCCTCGGAAACAATTAACTGAATATTGTTGGAGAACTGAAGCTAAATAATCATCCGTAGGTTCATTAGAAGTGAGTACGCAAACATCATAACGCCCATTTCGACCAGCTCGTTTAGCCGCCAGCACTGAAAGAGGTACCCCTTTAATCGGCAGGAGTACTTTACCGGGCAACCTACTAGAATTGGTACGGGCTTGAATAGCTACAACTATTGGCGCTTCTGTCATTACCGAAGAATCCTTTCTAATACCGCTTTCACTTGTTCCTGCTGTTCATTAGTCATCGTTGGAAACATTGGTAATGAAATAGCGTTACTGTAATAATTTTCTGCACAAGGAAAGTCACCTAATTTAAAGCCTAGTTTTTGATAATAAGGTTGCAAGTGAACGGGAATGTAATGTAGGTTAACACCTATACCATTTTCTCTAAGTTCATCAAATACTTGTTTATGAGTTTTTGTTATTTCATTTAAATTTAGGCGAATAACATACAAATGTAAGCCCGAGTACGTATTAGGTAACTGATAAGGTAGTACAATTGGCAAGCTCGCAAGCTTATCATTATAACGCTCGGCTAATTTATGGCGTGCAGCTACAAATTCTTCCAAGCGCGAAATTTGCGAAACACCCAATGCAGCTTGCAGCTCAGTCATGCGGTAGTTAAAGCCTAAATCCACTTGCTCATAATACCAACCACCATGCGATGTATTTTCCATTAGTGCTTCATCGCGAGTAATGCCATGACTACGATAAAGTGCCATTTTATTAGCAAGGTCTTTGTTATTCGTTAATGCTGCACCGCCTTCTGCAGTGGTAACAATTTTAACCGGGTGGAAGCTAAATACAGTAATGTCGCTATATTCACATGAACCAATTGGTTGGTCTAAATATCGCCCACCTATTGCATGTGAAGCATCTTCAATGACTTTAAAACCATACTCTATTGACAACGCATGGATTGCCTTCATATCACAAGGCTGACCACATAAATGCACGGCCACTAAGACTTTAGGTAAAGCGTTTTGTTGTTTAGCCTGTGTTAGTTTTTCTTTTAATGCAATTGGGCATAAGTTATAGGTTGCCGGGTTTATATCAACAAAGTCCACTGATGCACCGCAATACAAACCACAGTTAGCGGAAGCTACGAATGTTATAGGTGTTGTCCATAAAATATCACCTTGCCCTAACCCAAGAGCCAAACAGGCAATATGTAAGGCTGATGTGGCGCTATTAACTGCTAGTGCATAATTGGCACCTGTAGCATTAATGAGAGCACTTTCAAACTCAGGAACCTGTGGTCCTTGAGTTAAAAAGTCAGATTTCAGCACTTCAACAACTGCATCAATGTCTTGTTGGTTGATTTCTTGTTTACCGTAAGGGATCATATTTTGCTCATACTGAAAAATTCGGATCAACATGTTCTAAGATCAGCTCGCGCAAGCTTTCAATGCTTTCCCATTCGGTATTTGTACCTGAGTTATATTTAAAACCAAATGGTACTTTCTTTGCCTTATGATGAGACATGAACTCCTCTTCTGTATATGTAAAAGAAACCGAAGGCAATATGGCGTAGTATTCACCTAAATCGATAGTATTCAGTGAATCTGTATCCGTGATCATTTCTTCATGAAGCTTTTCTCCAGGACGAATACCAACCACTTTAGTTTTACAGTCAGGTGCAATTGCTTTTGCTATATCCAAAATTTTATAAGACGGAATCTTAGGCACAAAAATTTCTCCACCGATATGATTCTCAAGTGCGTACATCACCATGTTTACACCATCTTGAAGAGAAATATTAAATCGAGTCATCTCTTCATGTGTTATGGGTAGTAACCCCTCTTTCTTTTTTTCTAAAAAAAATGGGATAACTGAACCTCGAGAGCCCATTACATTACCGTACCGTACAACACTGAAACGAATATCTTTAGAGCCACGAATATTATTAGCCGCAGCAAATAACTTATCTGATGCTAATTTAGTCGCACCGTACAAATTGATCGGAGCACATGCTTTATCCGTCGAAAGAGCTACAACATCATGGACACCACAGGCTAAAGCTGCCTGTATAACGTTTTCCGCTCCATCAATATTTGTACGAATACACTCTGTAGGGTTATATTCAGCTGTGTCAACTTGTTTAATAGCTGCCGCATGGATAATAACATCAACACCTTCACACGCCTGTTTCATTCGATTTTGATCGCGGACGTCACCAATAAAAAATCGTAATTGAGGGAACTCCCTCTGAGGATATTTTTGCTTAATTTCGAACTGTTTGAGTTCGTCTCGAGAATATATAATTATTTTTTTTACTTTAGAATAACGTTCTAAAATTGTTTTAATGAATTGCTTTCCGAATGACCCCGTACCGCCAGTAATTAAAACTGTCTTATTATTTAGCATTTTCTGACCTATAAATTTAAATTGTAAGTTGAGTAATTTTATTTTTAAACTCAGGCTGTAAGGATTGACCAAACAACTTCATCAACATTGAGGTAGCCATCTTTAACTCCCCGATTGTAACTGCTTATTTTTTAAACACATTAAAAGTTTCAGCTAGGCTTTACGTTTAACAGCAAAACGTCTTAGCAATACTATAAGCACACTCAACATACCACCTAGCATGGTTCCTAATATTGAAATAAGCGCACGCTTAGGCTTAAAGGTTTCTTCTGGCACTAAAGCTGGATCAATTGTTTTAAATACATATTCTTCACGAACATTAGCAAACATGATAGTTTTAGCCTGTTCTTCTACAAGTTTATATAAAACAGTGCGTATATCAGCAATTTTAGTTTGTTGTATTTGTTTGGTTAAAAAATCAGTACTTTTATTAGCTTCAAATACATCGCGGTGCCTCATAGTTCTATTTATATCTTCTATTAACCAGTTTACCCATTGCTTTGCTACATAGGGAGATGGATGCTCTATTGATATGGTCAACATTCCTGTTTTTGTATCTACATTTGTGTAAAGAACTTTTTTAAACTCTTTATACGCTTCTTGCATTGATGGCTCCGACTTAAAAGGGGCTTTCATTTTTCGTAGCCATTTATTTTTAGCTTTGTTATAAACCAGTTCATTATAAATAATTGTGTTTGTCTCACGTTCCCATGACTTAACAGCCATTAAATCTGGCAATATATTGTGCTTTTGAATAAATTCACTAGTGAATTTGCGAGACTTTAAAACCTCAAGCGCCATTTGCGTTTTATCAACCCCGCCACTTGAGCCTAAGTTAACCCCAGCTAAACTTGCTAAGCCACCAAACTGACCTGCTAGAGCTCCCAAACCGCCTTGTTGGTCTTGCTCGGCGGGTGCGAGTAACGCCTCTGATTTATAAATGTTTGGCTGGTTTATGGCGTAAAAAACAGATGCAACAGCAAATAAAGTGGTTATGGCAATAATTATCCACTTGCCTTGCCAAATTGCGGTAAATAGTTCGCGTAGGTCTATTTCGTCATCAGCAATGTTGTTTTGCATTGGCATATTTGCTTGATTTAGGTTGTTTGAGTTGTTTTCCATTTAAATCTCATAAGTTCTAGGTTATGGCTTCGGGCTACGAGCTATTGGCTAAGAGCTATTTTTAATGACCGTTATCAATCTGCTTAGCATCTTTGCAATTACCTCACATTCCTCAAGGATATAACCTGCTTTTAAGCTATTTATATATCCTAATTCTGAAGCAATCATTACTTGTGTTTTTAATTCGCCTATGGAGCCTTTAGCTATCCATAAAAAACGAGCTTTTTCTTTTTCAAAGCCTCTTTCCATCCCCTCTGCAATATTGCTAGGTACAGAAACAGAGCATCTGCACATTTGATCTTTTAGACCATAATCCTGGAGCTGCTGAAAATTTTTATAAATCAATAAACTTAGCTTAAAAGCTCTTTGCAAAACTTCTAGGTTTTCATATTTCATTTTTAACTCTAAAGTAATACTTTAAAGTTAAAATGTAGCAGGTTTTAACACCTTTACTGTTAGCTAAGCTCCAGTTAGTAGCTATATACAGCATCGGCCGTGAGCTTCGAGCTCTAGGCCCATAGCCCATAGCCATGTGCTCCAAGCTTTCCTCGCACCTACATTATATTAAATACCGCTTATGGCTGCTACTGCTACACCTAGTTGATATAGAATCTGTGTTGCGGTGCTCCAAAGCGTTAGCTTATCCATATGGCCAGCATCCAGTGGGACAACAATGGTATCGCCAGGTTCAAGTTGATTTGAGTTATTAACAGCAAACCAGTTGCCGGTATTTGGTATTTTTACTGAGCCGTTGGCTTTTATAATGTAAATACGGTCATCAGCAGCGCGCTCTTTTAAGCCACCGCTTAGGTCTATGTATTCGTCTACGCTTATACCTGCTTTATATAGATGCGAGGTAGAGTAGTTAACCTCACCTATTACACTGATTGAGTCGCGTTCACTCGGTACATAAAGTACATCGCCATCTTGCAGTACTAAGTTTTGCTGATTGTTAACAATAAGCGGTAAATCTATAACTAAACGGCCTACGGCATCAACGTTAGCAAGGTCCTTCAAAAGCTTATTCATTTCATCGTAAGTAAGCGTGTTGCTACTTACTGAACTTTGAAAGCTTTTTGATGCTATATCTCGACGAAGCTCGGTAGATAAACGCGCTAGCTGTTGTTGCTCTTGCTTTTTAATCGACTGACGAGTAAATACAGCGGCATTGGTTGCAGCAAACTCAGAAAAGCCACCGGCGCGCTTTAATAAGTTACTTAAGGTTTCACCGCGGCGAATAGTATAGGTGCCCGGAAATTTAAGCTCACCTTTAAGCTCTACTTTTAAGTTTTCTTGCCAATTTGGTATAGCAAATATATTTACGCTGTCTTTACTTTGTAATGAAATATTAGATGCCGTTTTACCTTGCATAGCACTTTTTAAATCAAACTTAATATGCTCAATGTTTGATACATCGTTATTGGCAATTCTTGTTACTTCAGCTTGTTGTGTGTAAGCCGATTCTAACAGGCCGCCCGCCGCAGTAATTAGGTCTTTTACTTCACCGCCTTCCATTAACGGGTAAATGCCTGGGTACATTACACTGCCGCTAATTTCCACTATTTGCATCGCCTGCATTACACCGGCCTGCTGCTCTAACTTAGCAATTACCGGTTTAAGTAAATTATGGCGGCTAAACAACGCATAACTTTTAGCATCTTCTTCTTGTTCTTTAAGCTTTTTCTCAAGCATTTCCGCCATGCTTAAATTTGGATTTACCTCTTCAAACTCTGACTTTTTAACCGCCACACCAACGTATTTTTCAAACTCTTTTTGTTGGTATTCATGCCAAAGCTCTGCTTTGCGTTGTTGATCTTGCTGCTCTTTAGTTAACGCTAAATTTGCAAGCGCTATATCTTCTAAAGTTTTTTCTTCAAAACGACTGAATACAATAATTTTATCGTTAGGGTTAAGTTGTAAGTTGTTCTCAGTATTTTTTGTAATGGCTTTTGCTAAATCAAACTGATGAATTTCAATATCACCATTTACGTTGGTTTCGCGCACTACTAGCGCATAATCTAAATCGGCCTGTGGTAGTAAGTCACCACGTACTGAGCCTAATATGTCTGAAATACGTTTACCCTTGTACCACTGGTAATTACCTGGGCGTACTACAGCACCAATTAAACTAATTGAAGTTTGGTATTGCTCACCAATGGCACTAAAACGAATACGATCGCCATCTTTTGGAATGTAGTTAACTTGCTCTTTGCTAAAATCTACCGAAAGCACTTCTTTATGTTGGTTATTAAAACGTTCAACTATCACGCTTTTAGCGTAAGCATTTGGCTTGATGCCGCCCGCCATTTTTAATAATTGTTCTGCCGTTTCGCCTTTTTTAAGCTCAAAAATAGCAGGGCGTTTTACTAAACCATCAACGGTTACTTGCTCGCCAACCGACGGTATAAATACCACGTCACCCGGTTTTAAAATAATATCGTTGCTGCTATCACCGCGAATAAGTAAGTTGTATAAATCAAAGTTAGTAACAACCTTACCACCGCGTTTTACTTGAATATTGCGCAGTGAGGCAATATCAGACACGCCACCACTTACAAATAATGCATGCGACACTGTAGTCAATGACGACACACTATAACTACCTGGCTTATAGGCCTCACCTAAAACCAAAATACGAATACTGCGAAGTTTACCAAGCGATACAAACGCTTTAACACCTATAATCTCTTGTTCAACTTTTACTTTTATTAACTCTTTAACTTCAGCAAAGGTTAAACCAGCTACCTGAACAGGACTTAAGTCGGGAATGTTAATACGTCCTTCCCTATCAACGATGACTTCGTAGCTTGCGCTTTCTTTACCGTAAAAGTTGATTAATAGCTGATCGCCACGCCCCACTAAATACGTATCGGGTACTGCAGCATTTTCGTTGGGCATGAATGTGGTGGGTTCGCCGGCAAATAAGTCATAACCGAATGGTTTTACCGTGTTATCTTCAGGCTTAAAGCGTTCTTCATCTGTAAAAGCTTGTTCGTCGGCGGTATTACGCTCACCTACTGTGGGTTTATCTTGTTCGTTATTTTTGCCACTGGCATTGCCTGCACCTTCAAGGCTTGAAATATCTACGCCATATTGCTTTGCAAGTGCCTGCTGTTGAGACTTAGGCAACTTTTGAAACTGCTCTAGTTGAGCGGCTGTTGGCGCAAATGCTAATGTGCTAAAGCTACATATAAGTACAAAAGCACTTAATAAATGTTTAATAACGTTCACGAGTAGGTATTTCCCTAGGTCTACAACCAAAATTGGTGGGTATCATACATTATTTATGGGCAAATAAAAAAGGGACTTTAGCCCCTTTCATAGTTTTATTACAATTAATTTACTACTTGATGTTAAAAGCTGTAAACCAATGTTAATGAGGTCTCAGTGTCGGTTGCTTCTTTGTCATCAGCCACATCTGAGTTATTGGTGATATTGTAGGCTACTTTCATTTGTAATGAGCCATTAATTTTAGTAAGTAGCGCAGTTTCTGAGCGAGTTTTGGTATTGGTATCACCATATTCTACCGATACTAACTGGGTAAAACGCGCGTTGTCTGAAATTTTCCAGCTAAAGTCTAATTTACCTAAAGCAATTACTTCGCCTTCGTATTCACCCGCTAGTGAGTTGCCGTTTTCATCAACCTCTTCGCTTACATCTGGGTATTTAAAGTACTTATAACCTGGACCAATTTCGGCATTTAGTTTCATGTTTGACTCGTTTAGTAAACGTAAACCATAACCCGCTGAAATAACCGACTCACTTCGGTATGCACCAAAGTAGTCAGATACGTGTGACCCATAAATAAATAAGTGGGCGTGCTTTTCATTTAACTTGTAATTACCTTGTGCTGAAATAGAGTACTTTTCGTTAGTACGCTGTTTTTCTTTTATGCCGTTTTCGTTCTCTACTTCATCTTCTTTGTAGATGCCGTCTAACTTATACTCGTTATTCCAGCTTTCTAAGTTATGTAATACTTTAATACCGCCTTTTAAGGTCGTTGTTTCGGTATTACCGCTGGTAATAATAGCGCCTACTTCGCTGGTAACTTCCCAGGTTTTTTGCTCATCTTCTGATGCAAATGCATTGGTTGTAGCTGAGGCTGCTACTAAAATTGATAAAAGCTTAAGTTTCATTAAAAAATAACCCTGTAAAAAATATATTAATACCTATTAAAAAGGCAACGCGCATACTAATAAATCAAATTTGAGCGCTGCCTTAATAAATAAGTATTTTAAAAAATTAGTCTTGCTTGTGTAAATGTACATCCATTTGCGGGAATGGAATGGTAATGTCTGCGTCGTCTAACGCTATTTTAATGTTTTCCATTAACGACCAATATGTTGGCCAGTAATCTTCTGAGTTAACCCACGGGCGCACTATAAAGTTAACGCTTGAATCGGCAAGTTCAGATACCGATACGTTATATGCAGGATCTTTTAAAATACGCGATTCGTTATCAAGCACTGATTTAAGTACTTCTTTTGCTTTTCGTAAGTCGGCGTCGTAGCCAACGCCAATCACAAGGTCAACGCGGCGTGTTGATTCGCGCGAGTAGTTAATAATTGCATCTGACATGATTTTTGAATTAGGCATTACAATAACTTTGTTATCGGGTGTGCGCATTTCAGTTGAGAATATTTCGATTTTTTTAATCGTACCGGCTTTACCGCCAGCTTCAACGTAGTCACCTGATTTGAATGGGCGAAGTAGAATAATTAATACGCCTGACGCAAAGTTAGATAACGACCCTTGCAGTGCTAAGCCTACGGCTAAACCTGCCGCACCTAAAATAGCAATGAATGATGTGGTTTCGATGCCAATTTGTGACAGCGCCATTAAAATAGTGGCTGCAAATACAATGGCATATACAATACTAGAGACAAACGATGAAACCGCTTTATCTACTTTTTTCTTGTCGAATGCTTTTTCGGTTAACTTTGCACAAAATTTAGCAATTCGTCCACCCAGTAAAAATATAACAAGCGCTATGACTGCTTGAATACCGTAGTGTAAGATTAAGCCTGAATTTTCATTCAGCCAATTGAGTATTGAATCCATATTAACTCCTGATAGTGTTATTAAGCAGTTTAGCGGTGTTGTTTATTGTATTGTAAATCTTTAATAGGTGTTTGCAACAGCGTTTTACAAGGTTCGAGGTTCGAGGTTCGAGGTTCGAGGTTCGAGGTTCGAGGAATTTAAAAACCTTACGGTTAATATAGCAAGGTTTTTTATACCCGTAGGCGGGAGTTTACCTCGCGCAGGGTTTAATAAAATGCGCGGGATAACCACCGCTCACGTTCAATACAAACATCATGCTTGGCTTAATATCTACCTAAAACCTAAAATCTTTGTCTTTAATCTCTTCCTCTGTGAGCTCTGTGACCTCTGTGGTAAATAGTGTTTTAATTTTTTGCACCACAGAGTACACCGAGGCGCTACGCGCTTCACAGAGAAGACAAAACAAATAAAACATGTCTTTAATCATTTCCTCTGTGTGCTCTAACCCTCTGTGGTGAATAAAATCTCTTTAAGATCTTTTTACACAAAGAGAAGTGAATGAGGAGTAAATGAGAAAACAATAACCATGAGCCCGAGTGATTAATTGTTTTTTCACTAGCTCTAAAAGCGCAGCGTCTCTTAACCTCTTTGTGAATAAATTTATTGCCTTTAACGCGGGATAACCCCCGCCTAAAAAACCATTTTGAACCACAGAGTACACCGAGGCGCTTCGCGCTACACAGAGAAGACAAAACAAATAAAATATGTCTTTAATCATTTCCTCTGTGTGCTCTGCCCCCTCTGTGGTGAATAAAATCTCTTTAAGATTTTTTTGCACAAAGAGAAGTGAATGAGGAGTAAATGAGAAAACGATAACCATGAGCCCGAGTGATTAATTGTTTTTTCACTAGCTCTAAAAGCGCAGCGTCTCTTAACCTCTTTGTGAATAAGTTTATTGCCTAAAACCACCTGCGCGTGATAACCCCCGCCTACAAACCATTTTGAACCACAGAGTACACCGAGGCGCTTCGCGCTCGCGGGATTAGGGATTCGAGCTGCCCGTTGCCCGTTGCCCGTTGCCCGTTGCCCGTTGCCCGTTGCCCGTTGCCCGTTGCCCGTTGCCCGTTGCCAATAGCTTAAATATAGAATACTTAAAATAAGTTTAATTTTTTTGATTTTTTGCTTCACAAGCATGGGGATATTATGTATTATGCGCGCCACACCAAACAAGGTGTATGTAGTGGCGGTTGTAGCTCAGTTGGTAGAGCCCCGGATTGTGATTCCGGTTGTCGCGGGTTCGAGCCCCGTCAATCGCCCCACTATTTTCTAAGTTTCCTCAGTAATATCTAAAGCTAATATCTAAATTATATTTACCCGATACAAAGCCAAGTCAGAAATAAAGAAACTACGCCAACTTGTCTGTAGGCATGATTTTACCTTACGCATTTATTAGATCTTAAACCTGACGCGACATAACGTCGCTGCTACCATAGATTTAAAAACTACACACGTAGCAGTGGATTTACCCCGCGTCTCGAAGCCCGATGCCCGCATTTGAAGCTTTGAACATGTAAACTTAATAAACGCAAAATAAAGTCGCTGCTACATATTATTTAAGGCGTTCTTTCCACTGTGCAATAGGCAGTGGCTTTGAAAATAAATAGCCTTGAAATAAGTTGCAACCGCGCTGCTTTAAATAATTAAATTGCGCAGGTTCCTCAACGCCTTCAGCAACGCTATTTACGCCTAAAGCACTGGCCATGTCGATGATCATATTCACAATAGTTTTACTTGAATTATCATCAGTATCCATAATGCCATCGACAAAGTATTTATCTATTTTAAGCTCAGAAATTGGCAACTCTTTCAAATAACTCAGGCTTGAATAACCCGTTCCAAAGTCATCAATTGAAAACCTAAAGCCCTTTTTATTAAGTTCAAGCATAGTCTCTTTTACTAGTTCGATGTCTGACACTAAAGTCGTTTCGGTCAGCTCAATCACTAAGTTACGTGGTGACACTTGCCACTTATGAACACTGGCGAGCAATTTTTCCTTAAAATCGGGGGCTACAATTTGTTTAGCGCTAATGTTAACGGCAATACAGGTGTTTTTTCCTGCTCGGCTGACTTCATGCAGCAACTTACATACTTGATCAACCACCCAATCGCCAATTTTAATAATGGCTTCACTCTCTTCTGCTAGGGGTATAAATTCCCCAGGGCTTATTACGCCTAATTCCTCAGAATCCCAACGTAATAATGCTTCGGCTGAATTAAAGGTATTTTCATTAATAAATTGTGGCTGTAGTACCAGTGTTAATTCATCACTTTTATCAACATTTATTAGTAAGTAACGAATTTTATTGGTACGTTCGTAACGTTTTAATGCATCTAAATCTGCAAAGTAATAACCAAAAGGAGACAACTTTTTGGCTTGTTTTAGTGCGTATTCCAACTTATCAAACATAGAGCTATAGGAGTCTCTACTCGCATTAATAATTGTACTGCCCAACGAGGCGCTTAGTACCACATCAAGATCACTGATCTTATGTGAGAAGTTATCTAGCGCTAATATTTTAGAGTCTATACCTGGTTGTTGTTGCTCTAGGTAGGATAAGTCATTACTTATATTGGCGCTTATAATTAAAAAAGAATCGACTCCGCTTTTGTATAGCTTGTACTCGCCCTGTACCGCATTTGATAGTTTTTTAGCCGTTAAAATGAGTGCTTCGTTGCCCGCCTCAATACCGTACTTAAAGTTAAATTGCGCTAACTTATCCATATCTAATAATGCAGCATATATATAGCCATTATTAATGCTGGCACTTTGAAGTAAACTTCTGCATTCGCGCTCAAACCACCGCTTATTTTTTAATCCTGTTATGGGATCTGAATAAGCTAAATTATAAATGGTATCTTGCGCTTTGAGTTTTTCACTAATATCTCTAACTACACCAATATATTCAACGCTTTGCTCATTAACTGCTTTGGTAAGTGACAATTCTATTTGAAAAATAGTGCCGTCTTTTTTTCTTGCAGGTAGTTGCCTACCAACACCAATAATTTTAGCCTCACCTGTTTGCTCATAATTTCGCATATACGAGTGATGCTTAGATGCATAAGGCTCAGGCATTAAGTTGTTAATCGACAAGCCAAGCATTTCATTTTGCTTATAGCCAAACATAGTTAATGCGGTTGAGTTACAGTGAACAATAACGCCTTGCTGATTAATAGTGATCACTGCATCATTTAAGTTATTTAAAATAGCTTCAAGGCGATTATTTTTATCATCAACCTTGGCCTTTAACTCATACTCTAAAGTGACATCTTCAAAAGCACCATGCACTTTAATAACCTGATGATCATCATTAAAAACAGGGTGACCACTCGTACGTACCCACTTTTTATTGCCATGAGCATCTACAAACTCAAAATCTTCACAATAAGGAAGGCCATGTGTTTGCAAACGATTAAAAAAATCACGAATACGCGCTTGCTCTTTTTCACCAGCATAATGCGCAATCGCTTGTGTGGTCGTGAGCGGTTTGCGCTTATCAAGGCCATAAATATTATAAACCTCGGGTGAATAATTTAGCTCGCCGGTTGAGATTTTGTATTCCCACGTGCCTACCTTCGACATAGCTTCAACAGCACTAAATAGTGATTGCTGTGAGCTTGATTTATCTTCTAAAAAACACTTTTGCAGGAACACTGCTGTATAACTCGCAAAGCTAATTAGCCTTGGTAGGTAGCGTTCGATTGTTGGATCACTATTTAAATAAAGACCAACCAGTACGCCGCTTAATTGGCCTTCATCATTGCTTATAGAGACGCCAATGTAAGCTTGCGCATTTATAGTTTTTAGTAGCTTATTTTCAGGGTAGTGTTGTTGTAATTCATCCGTTATAAAACACGCACTTTTTGAAGGTAGTTGTTCACAAGGCGAGCCTTCTAGCGAATAAGAAAAGTTATCAACGACCTCTGCGTTATGTAAAACCAATTGCGTAGTGGCTAATTTATCTTCATTTACAGAGGCAATAAATAAGTAATCGGCTTTAATTTCGTGCTGCAGTACTCTCAATTGTGCACTTAAATTTGCACATTGAGAATACGATACATCATAGGCTGTACCTATATCTAACTGTTTGCTATCCTTGCTCACTTTACTAACCTACTTTGAAAGAAAGACCTAATGACGCTAATGCTTTAGAGTGCTTTTCAATCGCATCAGACTCTGCTCCTACACAATGCGCTTGGGCTAAGTTTTCTGAAGACGCACTACTAATATTGGAAATATTGCGGCTAATTTCTTGCGATACCATGCTTTGCTCTTCCGCAGCGGTTGATATTTGCGTTGCTAAATCGGAAATATCTGTAATTGCTGCATAGACTTTTGAGACGATATCTTGGCTATTACGGGTTTCTTTAACACATGTTTCAGCAGCGTGTTTACCCGCTTCCATTGTTTTTGACCAGTTGAGTAGCGTAGATTGCATTTCAGATATTGAGACTTGAATTTGCTCTGTGGCGGTATGCGTTCTGCTTGAGAGTGCACGTACCTCATCAGCAACAACCGAGAAGCCTCTACCATGTTCACCAGCACGCGCGGCCTCAATAGCGGCATTGAGTGCAAGTAAATTTGTTTGATCGGCAATCCCTTGTATCTCTTGCATTATTCCACCAATTTTTTCAGCCTCTGTTGCTAACTCGCTCGCAGAGCTTGCTGAGTTATCAACTTCAGTTGCAAGTAACGACACCTCTCGCATTGTCCCTGACATGGCTTGCGTTGCTGACTCACAATCTTGGTGAGCTTGTTGCACTCGTTGATTAGTAACTAAGGTATTTTTAGCCACCTCGTCAATTGAATGCACCATTTCTTCGACCGCAGACGATACCTGATGTAATTCAGACGCTTCTTTTTCAACGCCAGCCTGCGCAGCCTCAGCACAAACTTTAAGCGAATCAGCTCCTTTGCTAAGGCTTAAAGTACCATCAATAATACGCCCAACAATGGTCGTTACTTTACCCTCAAGTAATTTAATCTGAAAATCACTATAGCTGAGGCTATCGCTACCAGAATAAATATGCCGAGATACGCTATCTGGGCCTGCCTTGGTTTTTTTGATTTTGCTTTGCGAGCGAATTAACTCTTCATAAAAAATAACAAAAGGCAGAGGAACAAACAGCAAACATAACCAGAACATGTAACTTGTTAACCAAGCAATTAAAGCGGCACACCCAATAAATAGAGGCAATTTAAATGCAGCTAATTTTTCACTTAAAGGCGTAATTGATTGACCGTTGTTTAAACGTTGGTAAAGCTTTTCTGCGCGGTGTTTATATTCTGGAAGGAGTTGTTGACGAACTGATTGATAACCTACTTTTTTACCGTTTTCGTAAATAGGGGTAACAAATGCATCAACCCAGTAATAACGCCCATCTTTACATCTATTTTTTACAGCTCCTCGCCATGCGGTATCGCTTTTTAAATTAGACCACATATCACCAAATGCCGCAGGTGGCATATCTGGGTGACGAACCATATTATGATTTTTCCCTTTTAACTCATTGATGGTATACCCTGAAACTTTACAAAAGCTATCATTTGCATAGGTGATAACCCCTCGTAAATCTGTTGTAGAAACTAATTCTTCGTCAATGCCAAACGAAACTTCCTGGTCTACCGTTGCTTGATTTCTTCTACTCATAGTGGGTGCTTCATTATTTTTTAATGGGTGAATTTGCGGGATGTTAATTTATAAATGTATAAAACACAATTATACATTATTACTATATTCTAACAGTTCAAAAGAGCCTGAAACTTCATATTACACCTCATCTTAGTAAAAATATACATTTAAAAACATGAGGTTACAAAAACTCACAAAAACAAACGAGAATAGTTATTACTTTATTTTAAGCTTATATACAAAGTTTAAACACCAATCACTGCTTATAGAGTAATTTTAGACCGAAGCGATAAGGTTCGCCAAAAAAGTGGCTAAAAAAAATGCCACCAAATGGTGGCATTTACACACGGGGGTATTTCTACTTATAGAAATTTTTTTACTATTTTGTTACGAAAAATATATATTAAAAAGGTAACATTTAGCCCATTATCTAGCAACATTTAACCGAGTTTTATCTTACAACCATTAACTCATCGGAACAGTCTTTATCATTACACCTTAATACATACGTATTTTTCTTCTAAGTACTCATCTAAACCCTGATGCCCGCCTTCACGACCAAGACCTGATTGCTTTACACCACCAAACGGCGCAACTGGGTTTGATATAACTCCCTCATTTACACCTACCATGCCAAACTCTAGCCCTTCGCTTATACGATAGATTTGTTTAATGTTTTGGCTATAAAAGTACGCAGCTAACCCATAAGGGACATCATTAGCAAGCGCAAGTACTTCGCTTTCTTCATCAAATGGGATCACCGTTAATACAGGACCAAACACTTCTTCGTGATAAATATCCATTTGTGTAGTGACATTGGTGACTATTAATGGGTTTTGAAAACTGCCACCTAAATTGCTGTTATCTCCAACTAGCGTAGCGCCTTTATCAAGAGCGTCTTTAATCAGTTGTTGCACTTTCTCTTTTGCTTTGGGGTAAATAAGCGGCCCTATGTCGGCATTTTCATCAAAACCGTTCGCAACTTTGAGCGCAGCGACTTTAGGTGTAATTTTTTCAAGCACGTCATTTAATATATTACGCTGAATAAAAATACGATTTGCTGCAACACAAGCTTGTCCTGAGTTTCTAAATTTGGCCGCCATTAATCCATCAATCGCATCGTCAATATCAGCATTATCAAATATTATAAACGGGGCATTTCCCCCCAATTCCATTGAAGTACGCTTTATTGTAGATGCACATTGAGAGAGTAACTGCTTACCTACACCGGTAGAGCCAGTAAAAGTAAACTTACGTACCACCTCTGAGTCGGTCAGCATTTTGCCCACCTTTTTAGCATCTTGTGACACAAGCACATTAAATGCACCTTTAACAAAGCCAGCCTGATCAGCTAAATAAGCTAAAGCGATAGCACATAATGGTGTGTGCTCAGAAGGCTTGAGTATAAAACTACAGCCCGCGGCATAAGCCGGCGCGACTTTTCGAGTCACCATAGCAACAGGAAAATTCCATGGCGTAATACCTGCTACCACGCCAATAGGTTGCTTGAAGCTAGTTAAACGATGACTGTTATCGGTGGCGGGGATCACATCGCCGTAGCTGCGTTTAGCTTCTTCTGCAAACCACTTAATAAAGCCAGCCCCATAATCTATTTCACCAAGCGATTCTTTAAGCGGTTTTCCCTGCTCTTTAGTCATAAGTGTAGCAAGGGTTTGTTTGTGCTTTATCACTAGATCATACCAACGCATCAAGGTGTCACTTCGCTCGGTCGCATTGGTGGCTTTTAATTTTACAAAAGCGCCTTGCGCTGCTGTTATGGCATTTTTTACGCCTTGCTCATCAATATCACTTACATCAACAATACTTTGTTCGGTGGCCGGATCATCAACGCTAAAGCGTGAGCTAGTTTGATAAAATTCACCGTTAATAAACGAGTCTGAAAAAATAAGATCACTCAAAATATACCTCCAAAATGGGTTTTGGGCTTCTTCGGGTTTTGGGCTTCGGGCTTCGGGCTTCGGGCTTCGGGCTTCGATAAATTAAAAAAGCCTTGTGGTTAACGCTACAAGACTTATTCATTTTAATTTACCCGCCGCCCGTAACCCTTTACCTTCAACCTTTGTATTTATTCACTTCCTCTGCGCACTCTGTAATCTCTGTGGTAAATAAAATTACTAACAAACGCGGGATAAAACCGCTTTAAAAAGCATATGCACAAAGAGAAGTGAATGAGAAGAAAATGAGAAAACACTAACCATTAGCCTGAGTAATTAATTGTTTTGTCACTTCCTCAAAAAGCGCAGCGTCTCTTAACCTCTTTGTGCATAATTTTATTACCTTTAACCACATTTGCGCGGCGTAAAGCCGCGCCTACAGGCTATTTTAATTTACCCGCGTCTCGCAGCCCGCCGCTCGTAACCTTTTGCCTTTAACTTTAAAAAGACGCGGGGTAAACCCGCTGCTACTTCTGCTCGGCGTAAAGCCCCGCCTACAAAATATTTACACCACAGAGAATACAAAGGCGCTTCGCGCTACACCGAGGGGTTAAGGTAAATAACACTAAACCTTTGCCTTTGCTCACTTTCTCTGTGCTCTCTGTGGTGAATAAATCACTAAAAAATCAAACAATGAGCCGCTGCAAGGCTAACTTGAGAAAGCTCTACGTCTACAAAAGATTTGTCTGCGCGGCATAAATCTTCGCCTAAAACAAAAAAGCCGCTGTATCAAACAGCGGCTTTTAATATGATAGTCATTAATTAAAAACTAGTGTTCTTCATTAACGATATTGAGATTGTACTTAGGTATTTCAACCACTAAGTCTTCATCTCTAATAATTGCTTGGCAACCTAAGCGCGATTCAGGCTCTAAACCCCATGCTTTATCTAGCATGTCATCTTCTAGGTCATCACTTTCATCTAATGAGTCAAAACCTTCACGGATCACTAAATGACACGTTGTACATGCACATGATTTTTCACAGGCATGAGGAATGCTAATGCCATTTTTAAGCGCGATATCAAGTACCGTTTCGCCAGCGGGCGCTTCTATTGCTGCACCGTCAGGACACAACTCCGGATGGGGAAGAAAAACAATTTGTGGCATTCTAATCTCTCTTATATATTGTCTACTGACTGACCCGTTAAGGCTTTTTTAATTGACGCGTCCATTCTGCGCGCGGCAAAATCACTGCTCGCATTATCCATTTTTTCAATGGCCGCTTTAATTTCGCTTGGCTCTTGCGCACTCTCGCGTACTTTCGCAAGTTCGCTTATTTCCACTTTTAGCGTCGCTAATTGCTCAGGCTCAAGTAAATCGCCATCAGCAGCTAATGAGGCTTCCATCGCTTCTATTACACGAAGCGCTTCAACTTGTTGCTCTTTGAGCATACGCGCTTGCATATCGCCTTTAGCGTTACTCATCGACTCTTTAAGCATATTAGCAACTTGGTCGTCAGACAAACCAAACGACGGTTTTACTTGTATTTCTGCTTGAACTCCCGTTGATTTTTCCATGGCTGATACGCTTAGTAAACCATCAGCGTCTACTTTAAAGGTAACGCGAATATGCGCCGCCCCCGCCGCCATAGGAGGAATACCTTTTAAGCTGAACTTTGCCAGCGATCGACAATCGTCAACCAGTTCACGTTCACCTTGTAATACATGCAACGACATGGCCGTTTGACCATCTTTAAACGTAGTAAATTCTTGCGCACGCGCAACCGGAATCGTGGTATTGCGTGGAATGATTTTTTCAACCAAGCCACCCATTGTTTCAAGGCCTAACGACAACGGTAACACATCAAGTAATAACATGTCGGAATCTGGCTTGTTACCAATTAATACGTCAGCTTGTAATGCTGCACCCAGTGCAACAACGCGATCAGGGTCAATTGAAGTCAGCGGCTGTTTATCAAAAAATTCACCGACTTGAGTACGCACTAATGGCATACGAGTTGAACCACCAACCATTACAACTTGTAATACTTCCTGGTTTTCAATACCGGCATCTTTTACTGCACGACGACATGAGCGGAGCGTTTTTTTGACCAGTGGCATAGCTAGCTCATTAAATTTTTCTCGCGTTACTTCAACCATGTATTTTTCATCGTCAAACTCAAGGCCGACATTCACTTTTTCGTATTGGCTGAGTGCTTCTTTACAGGCTTTGGCTTTATTAATGAATAAGCGTAATACCGAAGGAGATAAGCCTGTCACGCCGGTTTCTTGTTTTAGGTAATCAACTAATAATGAGTCAAAGTCGTCGCCGCCTAGGCTTGAATCGCCACCGGTGGCCAGCACTTCAAACACGCCTTTATTAAGACGCAGAATAGAGATATCAAAAGTGCCGCCCCCTAAATCATAAACGGCGATAATACCTTCTTGCCCTGAATCTAAACCGTAAGCAACGGCAGCGGCAGTAGGCTCGTTTAGTAAGCGCAGTACATTAATACCGGCAAGCTCAGCCGCATCTTTGGTGCTTTGACGCTGTGCATCATCAAAATAGGCTGGTACAGTAATCACTGCCCCTAAAATATCTTGATTACCAAAGCTTTGCTCAGCGCGTACTTTTAATGCATTTAAAATATGACTTGAGGCTTTAACTGGGCTAATCTTTCCCGCAGCCGTTTCGATAGCCAATGCACCATCATCATCGCAAAACTGATAAGGCAGTTGGCCATAGCTTTGTTCTATTTCGGTTTGCGTTTTACCTAAAAAACGCTTCACTGAAATAAGCGTATTAACCGGATCGAGTGTAGCCGCTTGCATTGCATCATTACCCACGGTAATGCCGCCAGCTTGATAACGAACCACAGAGGGTAACATCGCTTCGCCTGACTCATCAGTAATAGTGCGTGCTTCGCCGCTTTGTACGGTTGCCACTAATGAATTTGTAGTGCCTAAATCAATTCCAATGGCTAATTTGTGTTCATGTGGTGCCGCGCTCTGCCCCGGCTCAGCAATTTGCAATAATGCCATAATGCTCTTTAAACTCGTGTTGCTCGCTTTGCAGCAAGTAATTAATCGTCAAATAAACTGTCTTCAATGCGTTCAAGTTCGTCTTGTAACTTATATACAAATTTTAATTTGCGAATGTTGTCAGCAGCGTGTTGATATTGTTGCTCATCGTTGCTTGCAAGTTGCTCAGCCAATTCGTTGCTATACTGGGCTTTTAATTGCTTTATTTGCGACTCAAAATTAGCAATAGCGATATCTGGATCACTTGCAGAGGGAAGTTCTTCAAGCTCTTCGCGCAGTTCCATTTGTTGCATCAAGAACATGGGATCTTGCAGTGTTTGCTGCTCAGCGCGAATATCAACGCCCAGCTCACTCAACATATATTCAGCACGTTTAACCGGATGCTTAAGTGTTTGTAA
The DNA here is from genome assembly GCF_000518425.1 of Pseudoalteromonas sp. 23_GOM-1509m. Classification (NCBI taxonomy): domain Bacteria; kingdom Pseudomonadati; phylum Pseudomonadota; class Gammaproteobacteria; order Alteromonadales; family Pseudoalteromonadaceae; genus Pseudoalteromonas; species Pseudoalteromonas sp. 23_GOM-1509m. The sequence continues at coordinate 189,400 of NZ_JADO01000011.1, read as the reverse complement.
TGCGTCGTTAATTTCAGCGGTACTTTGTACGGCCATTAATTTATCACGACTGCTGGCATTAGCATGACGATCAGGGTGTACAGCACGTTGAAGTTCTAAGTAGTGCTTGTTGATCATTGCTAAGTCAATATTGTAGTCAACCGGTATTGCAAATAACTCAAAATAACGCATAACTTCTCACAAATGACAAAGCCCTACATTAACTGGCAGGGCTTATTTATATCTTAAAACAAGTTTGAGCTTAAACGGTAAAGCTTTCGCCACAGCCACACTCATCAGCTTGGTTAGGGTTATTAAATTTAAACCCTTCATTTAAACCTTCTTTAGTGTAGTCGAGCTCGGTGCCGTCGATATAAACTAAGCTTTTAGCGTCAACAATTAAGGTAACGCCTTTGGCCGCAAATGTTTCATCGTCATCGTTTAGCTCATCAACAAACTCTAGAACATAAGCAAGACCTGAACAGCCCGTCGTTTTAATGCCAACTCGCAGGCCAATGCCTTTACCACGGTTTGCTAAAAATGATTGTACGCGGTTTGCTGCCGCATCTGTCAATGTCACTGCCATGAATATCTCTTAGTTTGTATGTTTGCTTTTGTAATCTGCAATTGCTGCTTGAATTGCATCTTCGGCTAAAATTGAGCAGTGAATTTTCACTGGTGGTAATTCTAGCTCTGCGCTGATATCGGTATTTTTGATAGTCGCAGCTTCGTCTAATGTTTTGCCTTTAACCCACTCTGTTACCAGCGAAGATGAAGCAATTGCGCTACCACAGCCGTACGTTTTGAATTTTGCATCTTCAATAACGCCTTCCGCCGATACTTTAATTTGCAATTTCATTACGTCACCACATGCTGGTGCGCCTACCATACCCGTTGCCACTGACGGATCGTTTTTATCTAGAGCACCTACGTTACGTGGGTTTTCTACGTGGTCGATTACTTTATCACTGTAAGCCATAATTCTATCCTCACTACCTGCTAGGTATGGGCTCCACTAATTAGTGGTGCGCCCATTCAACTGAATCTAAATCAACACCTTCTTGGTGCATTTCCCAAAGAGGAGACATTTCACGTAAACGGCCAATCGAGTTTTTCATTAGCTCAACGGTGTAATCAATCTCTTCTTCGGTGGTAAAACGGCCAATACTAAAACGAATCGAGCTGTGCGCTAGCTCGTCGTTGCGACCTAATGCACGTAATACGTAAGAAGGCTCTAAACTTGCAGATGTACAGGCTGAACCTGACGATACCGCAATATCTTTAACAGCCATTAATAACGACTCACCTTCAACAAAGTTAAAGCTAATGTTGACAATACCAGGTACTGATTGGTCTTGCGTGCCGTTAAAGTACACTTCGTCCATATCCGTTAAAATGCCGTCGATTAGGCGTTTACGCAACGCACTGATGTGTGCGTGATCTTTTTCAAAATCTTGTTTTGCAATTCTAAATGCTGCGCCCATACCCACTAATTGATGGGTTGCTAATGTACCAGAACGCATGCCACGCTCATGGCCGCCACCGTGCATTTGTGCTTCTAAACGTGCACGTGGTTTACGACGAACATACAAAGCACCTACGCCTTTAGGGCCGTATACTTTGTGCGCCGAGAATGACATAAAATCTACTTTGGTTTGTTGCACGTCAATTAAAACTTTACCCGCACTTTGTGCTGCATCTACGTGGAACATAATTTTACGTTCGCGACACATTTCACCAATAGTATTGATGTCTTGGATTACACCTAGCTCGTTATTTACATGCATGATACTTACAAGCACGGTGTCGTCACGCATGGTGTCTGCTAATTTTTGCAGATCAAGTAGGCCGTTTTCTTCAACGTCCATGTAGGTTACTTCAAACCCTTGACGCTCAAGTTCACGACATGTGTCGATAACGGCTTTATGTTCAGTTTTAGCGGTAATAACATGCTTACCTTTTTTCTTGTAAAACTGAGCTGCACCTTTAATAGCAAGGTTATTTGATTCTGTTGCACCCGATGTGAATACAATTTCACGTGGGTCTGCATTAATTAAATCAGCAATGTCAGTACGTGCTTGGTCAACGACTTCTTCAGCTTGCCAACCAAAACGGTGTGAACGCGATGCTGGATTACCAAAATTACCGTCCATAGTCAGGCACTGCATCATTTCTTTGGCAACTCGTTCGTCAACAGGCGTAGTTGCTGCGTAATCTAAATAAATCGGTAACTTCATTTCTCTCTCCGCTGCAGGTCAACCTTAAAGTTGACAGCTTACTTGAATATTTTCCAACTGCTTAATTGCATCATTAACGCTGTTTTCTTGGCGAAGAGCGACCGCTTTAACGTCCGACTTTTCGACCAGTTCAGCTAAGGTAATATTATTTAAAAATTCTTCAATTCGTGCGCTTAAGTCTGACCACAATGTATGGGTTAAACAACGCATGCCACTTTGACAACCAGTATTGCTTCGCTGACACCGTGTAGCGTCAACAGATTCATCTACCGCATTGATAACATCGCCAACTGAAATTACGTCAGCCTTACGTCCTAGTAAATAGCCCCCACCAGGACCTCGAACAGAACTCACTAGCCCATTTTTACGTAAACGGGCAAATAATTGCTCAAGATAAGACAAAGAAATTTCTTGGCGCTGCGAAATATCTGCAAGCGCTACAGGGCCTATATTTGCATGTAGTGCAACATCCAGCATGGCTGTAACGGCGTATCTGCCTTTTGATGTTAACTTCATAACGCCCCCCGCACAAAAGAGTGCAAATTTTAATTACCAGAGTAGATTAGTCAAGTATTATCCTGATTGGCTAGCCTCGAATGCCAGCCGATAAACTTGTAATACCCGACTGTTTTGGTCAAGTATTGGGTCTATTGTAATTACCTGAGTAATTTAGTCAAGTATTAGTAGAGCAATAAAGGGCGCTATTTATAACTAATTGCTATTTTATAGACTTATTAATTGAGGTAAGAATACCTCGTAATATGTTCATTTCAGCATCTTCAGGGCGAGCACGATTAAACAAGCGACGTAGCTTAGTCATTACCATGCCTGGGTGCTGCTTAATGATGAAGCCTGTTTTAAACAAAGTGTCTTCAAGATGTTCGTAAAACAGTTCTGTTTGTTTAGACGATGGATATAGGGTGTCGTCTTCTTCTTGAACAGCCTTAGGTTGCTGATTTAAAAACGCCATACGCGTTTCATAACATAAGGTTTGCACAGCCATGGCTAAATTAAGTGAGCTGTATTCTGGGTTAGCAGGAATACACACATGGTAATTACACAGTTGTAATTCTTCATTAGTTAAGCCACTGTTTTCACGGCCAAACACAAGCGCTACAGGGCCGTTTACGGCTTCGCCAACAAGCTTTTCACCACATTCTCTCGGCTCTACCATAGGCCACGACAATGTACGCGAGCGGGCGCTAGTACCAATCGTTAATGCACAGTCAGCAATCGCATCTGCAACGCTATCAACAATAACAGCATTACCTAGTACATCAGTCGCACCTGCAGCAAGCGCACTTGCATGACTGTCTATTTCACAGGCTGGATCAACAAGGTATAACTTTGATAATCCCATGGTTTTCATGGCGCGCGCCGCTGAACCAATGTTACCAGAGTGTGATGTGTTAACTAAAACGATGCGAATATCATCTAAGATCATTACAGTGCTACTTATCAAGTACAAAAAAATTGCGCAAATTCTAGCATGAAAACACGCTGAGATCCTATATTCAATAGTCGAGATCTAAAAGATCAGTTCACGGTCAGCGGTCAGCGGTCAGCGGTCAGCGGTCAGCGGTCAGCGGTCAGCGGTCAG
>NZ_JADO01000011.1:0-185574 GCF_000518425.1 Pseudoalteromonas sp. 23_GOM-1509m | reverse complement strand
CGGTCAGCGGTCAGCGGTCAGCGGTCAGCGGTCAGCGGTCAGCGGTCAGCGGTCAGGTAGTAAAATAAAACACCGAGCCTTATGCAAGCCCAGTTTTTATATTATAGGCGAGAGTTTACCTCGCGCACTTTCACAACATGTCAAACTACCTGCGCGGCGTAAAGCCCGGCCTACGTTTAACCCAAACACCGTACTTGGCTTAATCTTTTGCTAACAACTGACAGCTGAAGACTAAAAACTGTTCTTTAACCTAAACCATTGCGGCTTTTACATACACATCAAAGCGGTTCTTCTTGGTTTTGATTTGCATGCTTGGGGGTTTATCATTTAAAAATGGTGCGTAATCGGGGCGTTTAACTACAACACGTTTGCTGGCAAGAGGGTAAGCAAACTCGAGTAAATCATCGGCGTCGGTATCGCCACCTACTAATTCTTGGAATACGCGCATTTCTTTTTTAACCAATGCTGATTTTTCACGGTGCGGAAACATAGGATCTAAGTACACTACATCGGGCATGCTGTCACATTGAGCAAGTAAGGTATGGCTTGAGCCAAATATTAAGCTCATATTTTGCTGCATCCATGGGCCAATTTCACTATCGTTATAAGCACGTTGTAAACCGTCATATAACAGCGCGGCAACCACGGGGTGGCGCTCATGCAAAATCACTTTACAGCCTAGCGAAGCTAAAACAAAACCATCACGTCCAAGCCCTGCGGTTGCATCGAGTACCACTGGCGTTGCACCCTTATTAAGACCAACGGCTTTAGCAATTGATTGCCCTTTACCACCACCAAATTTACGCCTATGTGCAACGGCACCAGTTACAAAGTCTACGTTAATTGCACCTAGTTTAGGCTCATCAGTTTTATATAGGCTTAATCCTTTATCATCGTAATGCAAGCTAAAACCACTGCTTTGCTCTGCCCATTGAGCAAGCCCAAAGCGTGCTTCTAACTCATTTAAATAAGGTCGACACTCTTTAAACGCACACTGTATAACCACTTCACACTCCGATGATAAATTTCATCGCTATTATACCCAAACAGCAGCAATATACGAAGTTCGCAAGGTGTATAGTTTAAAACAACTCAATATCGTTATTTTCACTCTCAGATTCTGGCTGCGCTTGTTGTTTACTTAGTTGTGTTTGAGTAATTAAGTCATCACGCTGTTGAGTAGTTGTTTTTAGTTGGTGCTTAATAAAGGCTAAGTCATTCGTGGTTGCAACCAGCTGCTGTGATGTATGGCTAAGCTGAGTTATTTGCTCATTGAGCTGCGAAGCTGGTAAGTCATTTTGTGTTTGCATTAATGATTGGAGTTGCTCGAGCTGCTCTGTAAGCTGGCTAATCGCATTCGTTTGCATGGCGTTTTGATTTTTAAGCTGGGCAACAATATCTTTAAAAGCAAGGGTGAGCTCATTGTCGCGCATTAGTCGATATTGGTGCTGCTGTATAGTAACTACTTTTTCGTTAGTTACTTCTAAAATATGCGGAAATAAATCTTTATAGCGACCATACAGTGATGGCGTATCTATTGGCATATTTTTAATTAACAGTGAAATATTAGGGTAATTAATAATAGTACTATGACCAATATCAACAAAGCGCTCTGCATTTTTATGCTGCATGAGTAGCTCTTGCTCTAATGGGCATACGCCCGTCTCTTGGCTATAAAACACTCCCTGGTTATTTTGCCAAAAAACAACCACGACATTGAGATGTAATGGCGTAAAAAAGCCTAAAAAGTATTCACTTAATAGTTCTAAATTATCAGCATGGTAGCTTTGACAAACAAAGCGCATAATGCGTCCCATGTCACCGGTTTCAATCATCGCCATTTCAGCTGTTTTATTGGCCTTTGCTATATCATACTGCAGTGCTGCGCATTGCTTGCGGTACTGGTAAAGAATTTTAATACGTGCCATCAGCTCCTGTGCGTTAAAAGGCTTTAAAATGTAGTCAGCCCCGCCAACACTAAACCCTTTAATACGTTCAGCCTGCCCCACTTTGGATGATAAAAACATTACCGGAATGTCTGTTGTGGCTTTATTTTGTTTAATACTTTGGCAGACCTCATATCCAGACATGCCCGGCATTTCAACATCAAGTAAAATAATATCAGGGTTATACTTGTTTGCTTGTCTTATGCCATCTTCACCATTTTTGGCATGGAGCACTTTACAAAACCCAGCTAAAGACTCTTCAATAATATGGTGCATTAATTTATCGTCATCAATTGCCAGTATTAACTTTGCCATGCGTTAGTCCCTTTTAGTACTTTGTTCAAAGCATAGTACGCTATGTTGAAACTACTAAAATTTATTCAAAATATTCTTTAACAACACTGTGTTTTAGGCAATAAAAAAGCGCCACTGGGGCGCTTTTGTAATTATATTTTAATCCGCAAAGGTCAACAGACCCTAAGCGGCAATGCCACTGTGGCGTAGTAGTGCGTCTACACTTGGCTCACGACCACGGAAGTTTTTAAACAATGTCATCGGCTCTTCGCTGCCGCCTTTTTCAAGAATGTGCTGCATAAACGCTTGGCCTGTTTGTGGATTAAAAATCCCCTCTTCTTCAAATTTAGAATAGGCGTCTGCCGAAAGTACTTCAGCCCATTTGTACGAGTAATAACCTGCACTATAACCGCCCGCAAAAATATGACTAAAGCCATGCTGAAAACGATTAAACGCTGGCGGCTTAATGACTGAGGTACGACTGCGTACATCATCAAGCACAGCTTGAATGTTACATGGTTTGTCTGCCACGTAATCGTGGTGGATTTTAAAATCAAATAACGAGAACTCAAGTTGTCTTAACATTTGCATACCTGAGTTATAATTTTTAGCCGCAAGTAGTTTATCAAGCAACTCTTTAGGTAGTGGCTCACCGGTTTCGAAGTGACCTGAGATAAAGCTAAGCGCTTCTTCCTCGTAACACCAGTTTTCTAAAAACTGACTTGGCAACTCAACGGCATCCCATGCCACACCATTAATACCGGCAACGGGGGCTGCATCTACTTGAGTAAGCATATGATGAATGCCGTGACCAAACTCATGAAACAGTGTGGTTACTTCATTATGGGTAAATAACGCCGGCTTATCGCCAATCGCTTTATTAAAGTTACAGACTAGGTAAGCAACCGGTGTTTGTAGCTCACCATTTGCGCGCACTTTTCGACCCATACAGTCATCCATCCACGCACCACCACGCTTGTGATCGCGCGCATACAAATCTAAGTAAAAACGACCACGTAAAGTGTTATTGCTGTCATAAATTTCAAAAAAGCGTACATCTTTATGGTAGCTATCAAAATCAGCGACTTCTTTTACAGTAATGCCAAATAGGCGATTAACCGTTTCAAATAAGCCACTCAGTACTTTATTTGCTGGGAAGTACGGGCGAAGGACTTCATCTGAAATCGCGTACTTTTCTTGCTTTAGTTTTTCACTGTAATAACCAAAATCCCACGCCTGCATTTCACTAATACCATGCTTTTGCTCTGCATATTGTTGCAGCTCTTTAAGTTCTTGCTCTGCTTGTGGTTTAGACTTAGCAGCTAAGTCTTCTAAAAATGAGAATACCTGCGCGGGTGATTCTGCCATTTTTGTAGCCAACGACTTTTCAGCGTAGTTATTAAAACCTAATAATTGTGCTAATTCATGACGCAGTGCAAGTTCTTCGCTCATTATGGCTGAGTTATCAAACTCTCCCGCATTAGGGCCCTGATCGGATGCACGGGTTGAAAACGCGGTGTATGTTTCTTCACGAAGTTCACGATTATCTGCATAGGTCATGATCGGCAAATATGAAGGGAAATCTAGGGTAAATACCCAGCCGTCTAAGTCTTTACTTTTTGCCGTATCGGCCGCTAATGCAAGCGCTGATTCCGGTAAACCAGCCAATTGGCTTTCATCGGTAATATGCTTATGCCATGCAAGCGTGGCATCCATCACATTATTACCAAATTTTGAGGCAAGCTCTGATAAACGCGCACTAATTTCACCGTAGCGTTTTTGTTGCTCAGGATTTAACGCAATACCTGAAAGCTTAAAGTCACGTAATGCGTTAGTAATGGTTTTTTGCTGGGCAGTAGTGAGTGTTTTAAATTCGTCACTGTTATAAAGTGCGTTGTAAGCCTCATACAAACCTTGGTGCTGACCAACAAAAGTAGAGTATTCAGAAATAAGCGGTAAACATTGCTCGTAGGCTTCGCGAAGTTCATCATTGTTCATTACTGAGTTCAAATGCGATACCGGTGAAAACAATCGCGATAGTTTATCGTCAGCTTCTTCAAGGGGTAATACTAAATCTTCCCATGTGTATGATTGCTTTGCTAATACATCATCAATTGCACTGCGACAGTGCTCAATACCTTTTTTTAGTGCCGGGACAACATGCTCTGGCTTTATTTTTGAAAAAGGCGGTAAACCTTCAAGCCCGATTAGGGGATTAGTATGTGCATTGGTCATAGTGATTCTCGGTTTATGCAAAATATAAAAATTTAAGTTGGGGCAAAATACGTAAATACAAGGGCAAACCTGCTTTACTAGTTAACGAGTGCGTATCTGTAAATGATCACCTAGCAGCTTGATCTGAAATAGCATATCTTTCGTTTGATGAAGGATGTTTGATAGATTTTAGCAGCCCCGAACAAGTGACTTGCTCATCGCATATGCTATCATCGGCACAGAAAAGTTAAATTAATATTTAGAGGATTAAACATGGCTCAGCATTTTGATTACATTGCAATTGGTGGCGGTAGTGGTGGTATTGCATCAGCTAACCGTGCAGCAATGCGTGGCGCAAAAGTAGCATTAATTGAAGCTAAACACATGGGTGGCACCTGCGTAAACGTAGGGTGTGTTCCTAAAAAAGTAATGTGGCATGGCGCTCAAGTTGCTGAAGCAATTAATCTTTATGCTCCTGATTACGGTTTTGATGTTGAAGTTAAAGGCTTTGACTGGTCAAAGCTAGTAGAAAGCCGTGAAGCCTATATTGGCCGCATTCACAAAGGCTATGATAATGGTTTAGCTAAAAATGGCGTAACTGTGATCAAAGGCTTTGCAAAATTTGTGGATAGTAAAACCGTTGAAGTAAATGGTGAGCATTACACTGCTGATCACATTTTAGTTGCCGTAGGCGGACGCCCTACTATTCCTAACATTCCAGGTGCTGAACACGGTATTGATTCAAACGGCTTTTTTGAGCTGAACGAACAACCTAAGCGTGTTGCCGTTGTTGGTGCCGGTTACATTGCCGTAGAAATCGCTGGTGTGCTACACAGCCTAGGGACACAAACCCATTTATTTGTTCGTAAGAGCAAGCCGCTGCGCACCTTTGACCCATACATTATCGACACACTGGTTGATATTATGGCAAAAGAAGGCCCTACTCTGCACACTGAGTGTTCGCCAAAAGAGGTGGTAAAAGAGGCTGATGGCAGCTTAACTATTCATTTTGAAAACGGTTACAGCGAAAATGTTGATCAGGTTATTTGGGCGATTGGTCGTACACCTACAACCGATAAAATTAACCTTGCTGCAGCAGGCGTAGAAGTAAACGAAAGCGGCTATGTAAAAGTAGATGAATACCAAAACACCACGGCTAAAAATGTATACGCTGTGGGTGATATTATCGAAAATGGTATTGAGCTTACACCAGTTGCTGTAAAAGCGGGTCGTACTCTATCGGAGCGTTTATTTAATAAAGCGCTGCCGGATGATTTGAAAATGGACTACAGCCTAGTACCAACCGTGGTATTTAGCCATCCACCTATCGGCACCATTGGCTTAACTGAACAAGAGGCGATTTCTCAGTACGGCGAAGAAAATGTAAAAGTATATAAATCAAGCTTTGCGGCTATGTACACCGCAGTTACTCAGCATCGCCAAGCATGTAACATGATGCTTGTGTGTGCAGGCGATGATGAAAAAGTTGTGGGCTTACACGGTATCGGTTTCACCGTTGATGAAATGATTCAGGGCTTTGCTGTCGCCATGAAAATGGGCGCGACTAAAGCCGATTTTGATGCGGTTGTAGCACTACACCCAACAGGGTCGGAAGAATTTGTTACCATGAGATAGGTCGAGGTTCGAGAAAATAAAAAAACCTTGCGGTTAACATCGCAAGGTTTTTTATTTTAAATGACCAACTTTACGCGGGGTAAACCCGCTGCTAGGTAATTTCAACTCGTAGCCCGTAGCCCGTTGCTCGTAGCCCGTCGCCCGTCGCCCGCTAACCTTCGTATTTTAAGCTAAATGCTCTCGGGCTAAATATTCTAACGATTGCATTTCTTGCAGGCGACTAATACAGCGTTTAAATTCAAAGTTTAAATTGCCTTGTGTATAGAGCTCGGTAATGGGTTTTTCTGCAGAGATAATTAACGTCACATTGCGCTCATAAAACTCATCTACCAACGCAATAAAACGCCTTGCTGCATCATCATTATTTTGTCCAAGCTGTTTTACGTTTGATAAAATCACCGTGTTATATAATCGGCTTATTTCCATGTAATCCACTTGGCTACGCGCGGTTTCACACAGTTCGCTAAATTCAAACATAACGATGCAATCAGACACCTTACGGGTTTTGATCATCCGCCCTTCTATTTCAATTGGGGTGTCTACTTTACCGGCCTCAGGGGAGAGCTTATCAAAGTATTCAAATAGGTTTTTATCAGCTTGCTCATCAAGCGGGCTGTGAAAAATTTCTGCTTGTTCCAGTGTACGTAACCGGTAATCAACACCGGAATCTACATTAACTATTTCAGTATGCTTATTCACTAAGGCAATAGCCGGTAAAAAACGAGCGCGTTGTAAGCCATTGCGGTATAAATCATCAGGTATAATATTAGAGGTTGCAACTAACACAATACCACGAGCAAATAGCGCTTCCATTAAACCACCGAGCAGCATGGCATCGGTAATGTCTTGTACAAAAAACTCATCAAAACAAATTATGTCTGTTTCTGCTTTAAAAATATCGGCAACTGTTTCTAATGGGTTTGCTGTGTTGTTTAACTTTTTAAGCTCGTCGTGTACTCGGTGCATAAAACGGTGAAAATGCACTCGCATTTTTCTATCGCCCGGTAAAGCTTCGTAAAAAGTATCAACAAGGTAAGTTTTACCACGGCCTACGCCACCCCAAAAGTATAAACCTTTAATGGGAGCTGGCTCTGCTTTATTAAAAAGCTTTGCAAAAAAACCTTTAGATTGTGGTTTTGCTTGTGTTAAATCGTCGTATAAACGCTGTAAATGACGAACTGCATTTTCTTGTGCTGCGTCATGTACAAAGTCATCGCGTTGAAGGTCTTGCTGGTATGTTTGCCAAGGAGTCATATCTATTTACAGTTAAAACACAGTTTAATTTGTAAAGCATATTAACACGCATCAATACTCAGGGTATATTAGACTAAGTATGAATTATTATTGAACTAAATTTTTTTAGTTATTTTCGCATAGAGGTGAATTTATGGGTACATTTACATGGGTAGGTTTAGTGATAGTGGTTGCTATTGCTGCATTTTTCGTTGGTGCCTTTGTCACTAAAAAACAATTTAAACAAGATGAGTTAGAGCAACAAGCAGAGCAAGCTAAGCATTCGCTTGAGCAGTATCGTCAAGATGTTGCCGACCATTTAGCGAACACTGGTAAGTTAGTAAACAAAATGAAAGAAAACTACGACCAGTTATTAAGCCATGTTGAAGAAACCAATCAACTATTACTTGAAGACAGAAATAAAGCCCCTGCTGAACCGTTTTTCTCTAAAGAAACCACAGAGCAGTTACAAGCGTCATTAAAAGAGCGTAGTTCAGATCGCTCAAACGCCGATGCTCAACCAGCTGATTATGTGTCGGGTAAATCAGGATTATTTGCTGGTGATGTGAATACTTCTAAAGCATCTTGATGAACTTTTTTTTGACCCCATAGTCTTTAGATATAACAGCTTTGTTGTTTTATCTTACTGATATACTTTTTTGAGGCTGCTTATTGCAGCCTTTTGCTTTTTAAGTGGAGTAAACCCTGACTATGAAAATGAAATTATCACTTATCAGTGCTGCTATTTTATCTACTAGCTTATTACTAAGTCCAACCGCCTCGTTTGCTAAATTGCCGGTTGCCGTTAATGGTCAACAATTACCAACACTTGCCCCTATGCTTGAGCAAATTACCCCAGGTGTAGTGAGTATTCAGGTTTCAGGCTCTAAAGAGGTTCGCCGACGCGGTGACCCGCTCGATTTCTTTTTTGGCAACCCGCAGCCACGTAGCCAAAAGCGCCAGTTTAGTGGTTTAGGCTCAGGAGTTATTATTGATGCTGACAAAGGTTATGTCGTTACTAACAACCATGTAGTGCAAGACGCTGAAAAAATGGTGGTCACCCTTGAAGATGGCCGCGAATATGAAGCAACAAAAATTGGTAGCGATAAAGAGTCTGATATTGCGCTACTACAAATAGACGCAGATGAATTAACCGCAGTAAAGCTAGCTAACTCAGATGACTTACGTGTCGGTGATTTTGCCGTCGCAATTGGTAACCCTTTTGGTTTAAGCCACACGGTTACCTCAGGTATTGTTAGCGCATTAGGCCGCAGTGGCTTAAATATTGAGGGTTACGAAGATTTCATTCAAACCGATGCCGCGATAAACCAAGGTAACTCAGGTGGGGCTTTAGTTAATTTAAACGGTGAGCTGATTGGTATTAATACCGCTATTTTAGGTGCATCAGGCGGAAATGTGGGGATTGGCTTTGCTATTCCGTCAAATATGATGAAAAACCTAGTTGATCAAATTGTAGAGCATGGTGAAGTACGCCGTGGTTCGTTAGGTATTTCAGGCCGCCCTCTTGATGCAGGTCTTGCTAAAGCACAGCAGCTTGATGTTAAACAAGGGGCTTATGTTATGCAGGTAATGGATGACACCGCAGCCAGCAAAGCGGGAATTAAAGCAGGCGATGTAATTATTAGTATTAATGGTAGTGAAATTAGTGGCTTCCATGAACTACGCAGTAAAATTGCCACCTTAGGTGAGGGTCGTGAAGTACAGTTGGGGATTTACCGTGACGGTAAAGTTAAAAATGTGGAAGTAACCCTAGATGGTGCATCAGGCATTACCGCTGCGGGCGAAGAGTTACACCCAGCATTCCAAGGTGCAACGCTTGAAAACGTGAAGAAGAACAAAATGAAAGGGATTGAGGTGACCTCTGTAGACCCTCGTTCGCCATCAGCACGGGTTGGCCTTGAAGAAGGCGATGTTATTGTGCAAGTAAACCGTCAACGAGTAGAAAGCATTCGCGACATGAACAAAATTATCGAAGATATTCAAGGTAATATTGTGTTAGGTGTAAAACGCGGGCGTGAGTCTATTTTTGTATTAATTCAGTAATAATACAATAAAAGTAACAGCGGCACTTGCCGCTGTTATTTTTTTTGTGCCATCATAAAGGGATTGCTCACTAACAATAAGAATACCGTGCTAAAACTTCTAAAATTTGTACTTCCTCCTCTATTTGCCGGTTTAGGCATTGCTTTTTTAGTGGTTTTTTTTAGCCCTAACATGCGCACTGCATTGCTACCTAACGTGCCGCTACCCAGTGCAATGACTGCAAGTCATTTGAGCTTTTCTGATGCAGTTAAGCGCGCAGCGCCATCGGTTGTCACCATTTTTTCAGAAAGCATTTCTAAAGAGCCACGCTACAAACGCCAAAATACGGTGCAAGAGCTTGGTTCTGGGGTGATCATGTCACCTGACGGTTATATTTTGACTAATTACCATGTGATCAATAATGCCGATCAAATACTAGTTATTCTTACTGACGGCAGACGTTTTTTTGATGTGCAACTCATTGGATTTGATACTATTACCGACTTAGCATTATTAAAAATAAATGCCAATCACCTGCCCGTTATACCCGTTAATGATAACTACAGTTCGAGTGTAGGCGATTTAGTGTTAGCCATCGGAAACCCACTTAACTTAGGGCAAACCATTACTCAGGGGATCATTAGCGCCACCGGTAAGCAAAAAATTACCGACAGTCCTTACAATAACTTACTGCAAATGGACGCTGCTATTAACGTAGGTAACTCTGGTGGTGCACTGGTAAATTCTAATGGCGATTTAGTAGGGATCACCTCTGCCCAGTTTAAAACCCGTGAAAACTTAAATATACAAGGGATCTTTTTTGCGGTGCCTTACACCTTGGCAAAAGAGGTAATGGGCAAACTTATTCGCCATGGTCGTGTAGTACGCGGCTATTTGGGCTTTGAAGGCACAGCGGTAGACAGTACAGGTAAAGAGGTCAATGATAGCTTAACGCCCGTTGCAGGCATGCGTATTACCAACCTAGACCCTTTAGGTCCTGCATGGCAGGCGGGTATAGAAGAGCAAGATATTGTGATTAAAATTGCTGGGCTTTCAGTGGCTAATCCACAAAATGTATTGAAAAAAATAGGCAGTACCGAACCGGGGAAAGAAATTGAGTTTGAGCTATACCGTAACGGTGAGATACAAAAAATAATGGTGAAAGTAGCAGAGCTTGAAACCAAGCTATAAAGCGCTTATTTATACTTTGGCATTAGACATAAAAAAACGCGATAGATCATCGCGTTTTTTATGGATTAGAATAATAATTGTATTAGTATAACTAATTGCTTTTGCGTTTGATGTTAGCACCTAGCGCACTGAGTTTATCTTCAATACGCTGATAACCTCTATCTACATGATAAATACGATCAACAACCGTTTCGCCTTGAGCCACAATCCCTGTTAAAATAAGACTCGCTGATGCACGAAGGTCAGTTGCCATTACTTGCGCACCCGATAAGCTTTTTGTTTCACCACAAAAGGCCGTATTGCCTTCTAAGCGAATATTAGCGCCCATACGTTGAAGCTCAGGCACATGCATAAAACGATTTTCAAAAATAGTTTCGGTAATCGTCGCACTACCATTAGCCACCACATTTAATGCGGTAAACTGCGCTTGCATATCGGTTGGAAAACCAGGATGAGGCATAGTTTTAATATTCACCGCTTTAAGCTCTCGGCCTCGCATGTCTAAATAAATACTGTCATCGTGCACTTCTAATAACGCATTGGTTGCACGTAGTTTTTCTATTACTGGCTCAAGTGAATGAAAGTCGGTCATTTTACACAGAACTTCGCCGCCAGCCATCGCTGCAGCCACTAAAAAGGTACCTGTTTCAATACGATCCGGTAATATTCGGTGTTCACAACCTGATAAACGCTCAACCCCTTCAATCTCAATACGGCTTGAGCCCGCACCACTGATTTTAGCCCCCATAGCAATTAAGCAATTGGCTAAATCGATAATTTCTGGCTCGCGGGCAGCATTTTCTAGTACTGTTTTACCCTCGGCGAGCGTTGCCGCCATCAGTAAGTTTTCAGTAGCACCTACGCTAATCATTTCCATGAAAACTTCAGCGCCTTTTAAGCGACCATCTACTTTGGCATTAATATAACCGTTTTCAACGGTTATTTGAGCGCCCATACGCTCTAAGCCTTGAATATGAATATCAACCGGGCGCGCACCAATAGCACAGCCACCAGGTAAGGATACTTGTGCCTCACCAAATCGAGCGACTAAAGGGCCAAGTGCAAGCACTGACGCACGCATTTGCTTTACTAAGTCATAAGGCGCTAACGTGCTATTTACCGTTGCACCATCAATAATGAGTGAATCGCCCTGCCACTGAACATCAGCGCCTAACGTTTTTAATAAGGCTTCGGTCGTAATGATATCGCGAAGATGTGGTACGTTAGTAAAAGTACTTTTGCCATCAGCTAATAAAGCTGCAAATAGAATCGGAAGAGCTGCGTTTTTAGCGCCTGAAATAGTTACTTCACCAGCGAGTGAAGTGCCACCTTGAATTACAAATTGATCCATCTAAGGGGCCTTATTTATTGCGGTAAAATGAATTTTTGCTCACGTTTCCACTCTGTCGGAGTAAAAGCGCGGATAGAAACAGCATGAATGGTACCGTCTGAAATAGTGTTCATTAATGGCCCATATACTAGCTGTTGCTTTTTAACACGACTTAATCCGTCAAAGCATTCACCGACAGCGATTACTTCATAATGACTGCCATTGGCTTTTACATGTACTTCAGCTAACTGAAGTTCGTCGCGTAATAATGTTTCGACTTGACTCGTTTCCATAACTCTCACTCAAATAGGGTTGTAACCTGGCCTAACTGCATAAGGTTTTGCAGTTGTTCAGGTGGGTTTTGCAATTCAAGGCGAATGCCTTGTTGCTTAAATTCTGTAAAAGAGTGAATTAACCAAGCTAAGCCGGCTGTGTCAACCCTTGTCACCTCACTTAGGTCAAAATAAAGGGTTTTATGCTCAGTTTGTCGCTTGGTATTCAGAAGCCGTTCATTGCCAATTGAATTATGAGTCAATTCACCACTGACTCGTAGATGCTGTTCATCGACTTGGCTGATTGCCAATTTAGTCATTTGTGTCACTGCCTCTAAACTGAACCGGTAACTTACTTTTTTGCTCTAACAGGTCGCTAACGTGGTCAATACCTTGTTGGCGTAAAATGCCCTGAAGCTCACTTTGTTTTGCATCAAGTAAGCTAATGCCTTCAGCAATCATATCGTAAGCGCGCCATTCGCCACTTCTATCTTCACGTACTTTAAAATCAATTTTAATATCAGGCTTACCGGCTTCTACAATTTTGGTTTTTACCACCACCACATCTTTGCCTTTAAAAGGCTGCTCGGCAGCAAATTCAACTTGTTGATTAGTATACTGGGTAAAAACGCCAGCATAAGTGGCAACAAGGTACTCTCTAAACGCGCCAATAAAACGCTGAATATCTTCAATTGCTTTTGCTTTTTCTGCTTTGTCGGTAATGGCGCGTACCTTAGATACTTCGCTACCTAACACTCTCAGTGCAGCATATTTGTAGTCAATGTAAGGCATCAATTCTTCTTCAACAATGACCCGTAAATGCTCTTTATTAGTGGTTATTAACGGCTGGTCTTTGGTAATACGCTCAAAGGTATTATCAGCAACCTGACGTACCATTTTATTAGGATCAGCCAATTTCACCTCACCGGCATGTACACTTTGTACTAGCGTGACAGTTACTAATGCGATACTTGCTAAAAATGTTTTCAACATAATAATTACTCACTACCTTGGTTGAATAAAAACTGGCCTATTAATTCTTCTAGTACCAATGCTGACTTGGTATCTGTAATAGAATCGCCGTTAGCTAATGCTTTACTTTGAACACCAAATAAATCGTCAATGGCTTGATCTTGTTCGCTGTTCGCTACATCTTCGCCTAAGCATCGCTGTTTAGCTGAATCTGATGCGATAACGGGGTTAATCCCTAAATATTGTTCACCTAAAATACCCGAGGTTAAGATAGAGATGGAACTAGTGTCTGAAAAACGACACAAATACTGCGCATCAATGCTCATATTTACTACTGGTAAAAACTCTTGTGGATGCACATAAATTGACTCTACACGACCAATAACAACGCCGCCCACCTTAATGGGTGCACGTGTTTTTAATGATCCTATATTTTCAAACTTGGCGTTCAATGTGTAGGTTTCACCTGAGCCGCTAATACCCGAATTAGCCACTTTGAGCGCCAGCATTGAAAATGCCAAAATGCCCAATGCTACAAAAAAACCAACTAAAATTTCTAATTTCCGTGAATTCATTATTTAATACCCTATTAGCTGGTAAACATTACCGCTGTCAAAATAAAGTCAAAACCTAATACCGCTAGTGATGAGTGCACCACTGTCTCTGTTGTTGCCTTGCTGATCCCCTCTGATGTGGGAACACAGTCATACCCTTTGTAAAGCGCAATCCAGGTAACAACAATCGCAAATACGATACTTTTAATTAAACCGTTTAGTATGTCTTTTTCAAACGACACCTGAGATTGCATAATTGACCAGAAACTTCCCGTATCAACGCCTAGCCAATCAACCCCCACTAAATGAGCACCAATAATAGCTACAGCAGAAAAAATAAGTGCCAACATTGGCATACTAATCAAACCAGCCCAAAACCGCGGCGCTATAATTCGTCTAAGCGGGTCAATGGCCATCATCTCAAGCGATGATAACTGTTCGGTGGCTTTCATTAAGCCAATTTCAGCGGTTAACGCACTGCCTGCCCTACCGGCAAATAATAATGCGGTTACTACTGGCCCAAGTTCACGCAATAAACTGAGTGCCACTAAAGGGCCTAGGCTGTCTTCAGCGCCATAATCAACTAAAACAGTATAGCCTTGCAGGGCTAAGACCATGCCGATAAACAATCCTGATACAACAATGATCAATAATGACTGTGAGCCAACCATATATAATTGGCGCACGAGTAAAGGTGTGCCTTTTTTAAAATTGGGTACATGCCATAACGCACTTGCCAGCATTTGGGTTGAACGCCCCAGTGCAGCAAATCGGCCCAGCGTTTTGTGGCCTATTTTTTGTAGTAAATCCAACATTACTGCTGCTCTCCTAACAGTTCATCTGCATAGGTTTGTGCTGGATAATGAAATGGCACTGGACCATCTGATAACCCTTTTAAAAACTGTTGAACAAGTGGTGATTCGTGCTCTCGCATCTGCTCTGGTGTACCACTGCCAATAACGCCTTGATCAGCAATAATAATAACGTGGTCGGCAATACTCATTACTTCTGTCACATCGTGCGTGACAATTAAAGAAGATAAGCCAAGTACTTCGTTTAAAGATTTGATCAGCTTAACTAAAACCCCCATTGAAATAGGGTCTTGTCCTGCAAAAGGCTCATCATACATAATAAGTTCAGGATCAAGCGCTATAGAGCGAGCCAAAGCTGCACGACGTGCCATACCGCCAGATAACTCTGAAGGCATTAAATCTTTAGCACCACGTAAGCCAACAGCTTGTAGTTTCATTAATACCACTAAACGGATTAAATCTTCACTGAGTTGCGTGTGCTCTCGAATGGGGAATGCAATGTTATCGAACACCGACATATCAGTAAATAAGGCACCGCTTTGAAATAACATACTCATGCGTTTACGTGCCGCGTAGAGTTCTTTACGCGACATAGCGACAATGCTGTCGTTTTTAAATAAAATATCACCGGAGTCTGGTTTAAGCTGGCCACCTATTAGGCGTAGCATCGTGGTTTTGCCAATTCCGCTTGGCCCCATAATGGCAGTAATTTTACCCTCAGGTACGTCAAAGCTCATATTTTTGTATATGACCCTATCGCCTCTAGAAAAGGTAACATCCTTGACTTCTACTATTGATTGCGACAAGTCGCTCTCCATAACAATACTCTCTCATATTTCTATTTTAAGGGTTTTTTAACCAATATGGAAAAAACAATTCGTAAGATTTTGTAATAGTGTCGCAAAAACAGTTATAAGATTGATTCAAGCAGCCTTAACTTTGGCTTAAAATTTCATATAAAAAGCGCCAAAGAATACTTAAAATAACCGCCTAATGTATTACACCTTATTCTTTTATTTATACTTTTATGGTGGCTTTTGTTACTATTCGCGCTATCTGAATTTACATTAATTGGCTTATCACAATGGTTACCTCGTTTGTCATTTTAATTCTTGGTTTTGCGGCTCTCGTATGGAGTGCAGACAGGTTTGTTTATGGTGCAGCAGCACTGGCTAAAAACTTTGGCGTGCCAACGCTAATTGTAGGTTTAACCGTGGTAGCTATGGGCTCTTCAGCGCCTGAAATGATGGTATCGGCTTCAGCAGCTTTGGCAAATAAAACCGATACTGCCGTGGGTAATGCAGTTGGTTCAAACATCACTAACATCTTATTAGTTTTAGGTATTACCGCCCTTTTAAGACCCTTATCAGTATCTTCAAGTACGTTAAAACGTGAAATTCCACTGGTACTGCTGGTCTCCATTGCAACTTGGTATATTTTTTCAGATAACTATTTTTCATTTTTTGAAGGTGCAGCCTTATTATTTGGCTTTGTTGTTTTTATTGGCGGACTTATTTTTGTCTCACTGCGAGCTAAAAACCAAGACGATCCGTTTGTGAGCGAAGCCTGTGACGAAGTACCTGACAATGTACCAACCAAAAAAGCTGTTTTTTGGCTGGTAGTGGGTATGATTTTACTGCCGGTTAGTTCACACTTTTTAGTTGGCTCAGCCGTTGATATCGCAAAATATTTTGGCTTAAGTGACTTAGTGATTGGTTTGACCATTATTGCTATAGGCACCAGCTTACCTGAACTTGCAGCTTCAATTGCAGGTGTACTTAAAAATGAAGATGACTTAGCGCTGGGTAACATAGTTGGTTCGAATATTTTTAATATTTTAGCGGTATTACCGCTGGCAGGATTAATTAATCCATCGGTTATCGATACTTCGGTAGCTAACCGTGATGTTATTATTATGATTGGCGCAACCTTGGCGCTAATTGCTATGTCATTGAACTTTAGAGGTCAAAGACGTATCAATAGAATAGAAGGTGGCTTGCTCATCGTCGCATTTATGATTTACCAAGGTTATATTTTTAGTCAAGTAGGATAGCCCATGGCAACGCTAAACTTTATTCAACAAGGGTTACGTGTTCTAGAGATTGAACGCCAAGCACTCAGCGATATTACACAATACGTTAATGAAAGCTTTAACCAAGCCTGTCAATTAATGTATGACTGCTCAGGTCGTATTATTGTTATTGGCATGGGTAAATCAGGCCATATTGGTAACAAAATAGCCGCCACTCTTGCCAGTACCGGCAGCCCCGCATTTTTTGTTCACCCGGGTGAAGCAAGCCATGGTGATTTAGGAATGATCACAGCAAATGATGTGGTTATCCTCATTTCAAACTCTGGTGAAACCAGCGAAGTACTTAATATTATTCCAGTATTAAAGCGCATTGGTGCCAAAATGATTGCCATGACAGGCAACCAAGGCTCAACCATGGCAACATTGGCAAATGTGCATGTGTGTATTAAAGTTGAACAAGAAGCCTGCTCATTGGGCTTAGCACCTACTGCAAGTACCACTGCCACACTCGCTATGGGTGATGCCATGGCGGTGGCATTATTAGAAGCACGCGGCTTTACTGCTGATGATTTTGCACTATCGCACCCTGGTGGTAGCTTAGGCAAGCGATTACTCTTAACTCTTAAAGATGTTATGCACAGTGGTGCTGATACGCCTATCATTAACGAGACGCAAACGATTAAAGATGCCTTAATTGAAATGTCGGCCAAAGGACTCGGCATGACCGCTATTGTTGATAGTGACCAGCAATTATCAGGCCTGTTTACCGATGGCGATTTACGCCGTATTTTAGAGCAACGTATTGACATTCATAGCACTGAAATTAATGTTGTGATGACCAAGTCGTGTACTACAGCCACCCAAGAGATGCTCGCGGCTGAAGCGTTAAATATTATGGAACAAAAACGTATTAATGGTTTAATTGTAATTAATGAGCATAATCAACCGATTGGCGCACTAAATATGCAAGACTTACTTAAAGCGGGAGTGCTATAAATGCAATTTGAAGATCTCTATCAACCGCTAAGTGATGATGCAAAGGCGCGCGCAAAAAAAGTAAAGCTATTAATTTGTGATATTGATGGTGTATTTTCTGATGGCCGTATTTACCTTGGAAACCAAGGTGAAGAACTCAAAGCATTTAACACCAAAGACGGATTTGGTATCAAAGCCCTGATTAACAGCGGTTTTGAAGTCGCCGTGATCACCGGGCGCCATTCTCATATAGTGCAGCAACGTATGAGCAGTTTAACCGTACAACATATATATCAAGGCCAAGAAGACAAACTCATAGCCTATCAAGAATTAAAACAAAAATTAGCGCTTAGCGATGAGCAAATTGCTTATATAGGTGATGATAGCCCAGACATGCCAGTAATGGAGCAAGTCGGTTTTGCGGTTGCCGTAAACGATGCTCATCCACTTATTAAACGTTTATCACATTATGTAACCCAACTGCCCGGCGGTTTTGGTGCGGTAAGAGAGCTGACAGACTTACTTATGCTCGAAAATAACAAGCCACTAACTAGCCAAGGAACGAGTTCATGAATGTAGCGCGCATTATACTGAGCGTTTTATTCATAAGCTGTATGGTTTGGCTCTGGTATCCTTATTTTACTAAGGTTGATATTACTGCAAGCGAAGAAACACAAGTTATTGCTAAGCCTGATTATACCGCTATTGAGCTAAAACAAACGGCTTATAATGAACAAGGTAAAGTGAGCCATAAGGTAACTGCGGTAAAAATGGAGTTGTATCAACAACTCGGTTTTACCTTTTTTGAAAAGCCTATATTCACTTTATACAACGAGCAGCAAACATGGCGTATTAACGCCGATGAAGCCACCCTCTACGACGACCGTCAACTGGTGTTAGAGGGTAATGTAACCGCTCAAAACTTAGTAGATAACGCCATGATCGATACGATCACCGCCCAGACCATCAATGTTGATATAAAACTATTAACCATGCAATCACAGCAGCCTGTCGTTATTACAGGACCTAATTTAAAAATCACAGGTAAAGGCCTTGAGGCCGATTTAAAAACCGAGGTGATTAAACTTATTAACCATACGCGAACCCTATATTATGACCAATAACCTATTTAAAATTTTAATTGTTCCCTCACTATTAATTGCTTTTAACAGTAATGGCGCTGAACCTGCTGAAGCCCCCGCTGCTAATCAAATTTCAATTAGTGCAGATAAGCAAGAAGGTCAATTAAAAGAAAACGTAGGCATTTTTGAGAAAAATGTTGAAATTATTCATGGTAATCGCCGTATCACAGCTGACCGTTTAGAAGTGCATAAACGCGATGATCTAGGCGATAACAAACAGTTATTAATTGCCACAGGCAGCCCTGCATATTTTGAAGAAACACAAGCTGATGGCACTATAATGAGCGCCAGTGCTAATGAAGTGCGTTACGATGTGTCGCTGCGTTTTTTAACCTTAATCGGCGATGCAAGCATTGCTCAAGCAGGTCAAAAAATAACAGCTAAAAGTATCACTTACGATATCGAGCAGCAGTTAATTAGCGCAGAAAAAGACGAAAACTCAACAGACCGTGTACACACTATTTTAGTCCCTGTTGAAAATAAAAAAGAAGATGATAAAGGCCAACCATGAGCACATTAAAAGCAGAGCTATTAGCTAAAAGCTACAAAGGTCGTGAAGTTGTAAAAAACGTTGGCCTAGAGGTTGAAGCTGGCAGTATTGTGGGGTTACTTGGCCCTAATGGTGCAGGTAAAACCACCACTTTTTATATGATTGTAGGCCTTGTGCCTAGCGATAAAGGCAAAATATCAATTGATGATAAAGATATTACTTTATTACCGATGCACAGCCGAGCGCGTTTAGGGATTGGTTATTTACCGCAAGAGTCGTCTATTTTTAGAAAGCTGACTGTTTATCAAAACTTAATGGCTATCTTAGAAACACGTAAAGAATTAAATAAACAACAACGCGAAGATACCTTAAATAATTTACTTGATGAATTTAGCATTCAGCATATCCGCGATAGTCAAGGTATGGCTTTATCAGGTGGTGAACGTCGCCGCGTTGAAATTGCTCGCGCGTTAGCAGCAAACCCTAAATTTATCCTTTTAGACGAACCCTTTGCGGGGGTTGATCCTATCTCAGTATTAGATATTAAAAAGATTATAGAGCATCTTAAAAACCGAGGAATTGGCGTACTTATCACAGATCACAACGTACGCGAAACTCTTGATGTTTGTGAAAAAGCCTACATAGTTTCTCATGGGGAGTTAATTGCATCAGGCACTCCAGAATATGTATTAAACGATAAAACAGTACGCGATGTTTATTTAGGCGAGCAGTTCAAGCTCTAATATGTGTGTTATTACACTAAGCATCTGCTAAGATTAATTATACTAATTTAAAAGGATTGTTAGAGATACATGAGGCAATCATTACAGCTGCGCATGGGCCAGCAACTTACAATGACTCCACAGTTGCAACAAGCAATTCGCTTATTGCAACTCAGTACATTGGATCTCCAGCAAGAAATTCAAGAAGCGCTCGATAGCAACCCCTTGCTTGAAGTTGAAGAACACGATTACAGCGAAGACACTGCAGGTAAAAACGAACAAAAAGCCGATAACGATGACTTAACGCTAAGTGCCTCAGCTGACGATAAACCTAGCGAGTATGAGCAAGATAGCGGCGAAGCAATGACCAAAGACACCATTAGCGATGATATGGCTATGGATGTTACTTGGGATGAATATATGAGCGCTGCGCCTGCCTCTTCATCGGGCCCAATGCCAGAAGATGAATCTATTTATCAAGGCTCTTCGACTGAAACGCTGCATGAGTATTTAATGTGGCAACTTCAACTGACGCCGTTTAGTCCTACCGATGAAGCGATAGCTATTGCAATTGTAGAAGCTGTGGACGATTCAGGGATTCTAACCCTTAGCTGTGAAGAAATATTAGAAAGCTTTAACCAAGAAAACGACGGCGAAGATGAAGTTGAACTTGACGAAATAGAAGCGGTACTAAAGCGTATTCAACTATTTGATCCAGTGGGAATAGCCGCGCGTAGTTTACAAGAGTGCTTGTGTATTCAGCTAAATCAATTTGATAAAGACACACCTTTTTTAAACGAAACAAAAATGATCTTAACCGATCATATTGATTTACTTGCTGCACGTGACTATCGCACGTTAATGAAAAAAACAAAGCTTAAAGAAGATGAGCTTAAAGAAATCATGACGTTGATTCATACGCTCAGCCCAAAACCGGCAGACACTATTGTTAGAGAAGAGTCTGAATACGTTATTCCTGATGTGTCGGTTAAGAAAGTTAAAGGTCGTTGGGTAGTTGAATTAAACCCAGATAGCATGCCTAAGATCAGAGTAAATAGCCAATATGCAGCTATGTCGCGTACGGTTAAATCAAGTGGTGATAGCCAGTTTATTCGCTCGCACTTACAAGAGGCTAAATGGTTTATAAAAAGCTTAGAAAGTAGGAATGACACGCTACTTAAAGTAACCAACTGTATTGTGCAGCAGCAACAGGCCTTTTTTGAACACGGTCCTGAGGCTATGAAGCCTATGGTGCTTAACGATGTGGCTGAAATGGTGGAAATGCATGAGTCGACTATATCGCGTGTTACTACGCAAAAATACATGCATACACCACGTGGCATTTTTGAGCTTAAATATTTCTTTTCAAGCCATGTAAGTACTGAAAATGGTGGCGAATGTTCATCAACAGCAATACGTGCATTAATTAAAAAATTAATCGCTGCAGAAAACTCAGCTAAACCATTGAGTGATAGTAAAATTGCAGATATATTGGCAGAGCAAGGAATTAAAGTAGCGAGGAGAACCATTGCAAAATATCGCGAATCTCTAGCTATTCCCCCGTCTAATCAACGTAAAAGTTTGATTTAAGGCGTACAACAAAGAGGAAAATGTTTATGCAACTGAATTTAACTGGTCGCCATGTAGATATTACCGACTCGCTTAGAGACTACGTAAATAGTAAATTTTCGAAGTTACAGAGGCACACTGATCACATAACGAATGTGCACGTTATTCTCGATGTAGAAAAACTAAACCAAAAAGCTGAAGCAACCGTTCATGTTAGTGGCGCTGAGATTTTTGCCTCTACTGAGCATCAAGATATGTATGCCGCTATAGACTCGCTCATTGACAAGCTAGATCGTCAAGTAATTAAACACAAAGAGAAACTTGCTCGACACTAACACTATGAAACTAAGCTCACTTATCTGTCAGGACTGCAGTAAAGCTGCGGTCCTTTTTAATAGTAAAAAAAGAATTTTAGAATTTATCAGTGAATTGGCTCACAATAAGCTGCCCTATTTAACACAACAAGATATTCTTAATGCATTAACTGCAAGAGAAAAGCTTGGAAGTACAGGCATTGGCCGAGGCATTGCTATTCCACATGGTCGCATGAGTGGAGCTCAAGAGCCCCTTGCTTTGATTTTAGTGAGCGAAACAGCTATTAATTTTGATGCGATTGATAACCGGCCGGTTGACATTTTTGTCGCGTTAATTGTTCCCGATGGCGATAATCAGCAGCATTTGAAGACGCTAGCCACGATTGCTGATAAGCTCAATGATAAAGAATTTTGTAAACAGTTACGCGCCGCCAAATCGGATAGCGAACTGTATCAGGTTATCGTCAGTCAATCGTAGTAATAAAGAAAGGTGATAAATGGAATTAATAATTATAAGCGGTCGTTCAGGCTCAGGTAAATCTGTGGCGTTACGCGTTGTGGAAGACTTAGGTTATTATTGTGTAGACAATATTCCTCTTAATTTATTACCATCATTAGTGCGCAGTGTTTCCGACAGTTATAATAAAATTGCCGTGAGTGTTGATGTACGTAACCTACCTAAAGAGCAACAGCAGTTTAATGAAATCATTGAATATTTACCTGGTTTTACTAAACCAACGGTATTTTATTTAGACAGTGACGATCAAACATTAATAAAACGTTTTTCAGAAACGCGACGTCTCCACCCTTTATCTATTGATTCTTTGCCGCTTGATTTAGCCATAAAAAAAGAAAAACAACTACTTGATGTATTGATTAACCGTGCTGATTATATGATTGATACCACGGATTTAAGTGTGCATCAGCTTGCTGAGTCTATTCGTGAAAAAATACTCGGAAAAAAAGATAAACAACTGATCATTACCTTTGAGTCATTTGGTTTTAAACACGGCATCCCTAAAGAAGCAGATTACGTATTCGATGCCCGATTTTTACCAAACCCGCATTGGGAGCCTGAACTTAAGCCACTTACAGGGCTGGACCAACCAGTAAAAGACTACCTAGCAAGTCACAGTATAGTGCAAAAATTTACATGGCAAATTCAAACATTTGTGCAAACATGGCTGCCGCATTTAGAACGAAATAACCGCAGCTACTTAACCATTGCAATTGGCTGTACCGGTGGGCAACACCGCTCTGTTTATTTAGCGCAAACCATTGGCGAAAGCTTTGCAATGAGCCATCCTAATGTAAAAATTCGCCACCGAGAACAAGAATAATACCGAGTGAGAACATGCAATGCGCTTAGAAAATACATTTTTAATAAAAAACAAATTAGGATTACACGCTAGAGCGGCGACAGTATTAGCTCAGCTTTCTGTGCAATTTGATGCCACAATCACTTTATTTCAAGATGACAAACAAGCCGCTGGCGATAGCGTGCTGGCACTTATGTTACTCGAAAGCAGCCAAGGCAAAGAAGTTAAGGTGGTATGCGAAGGCCCCGACGCTGAGCCTGCACTTAGCGCAATAGGTGAGCTCATCGACCAACGATTTAATGAGCAAGAATAAAAAAGTTCATTATTAACTCATCATCCTAAGCTTAGGTTAATAGTGGTTGAGGTAGTTTGCTCACATAAAGTAAGATAAACTAAAATTGAATAGCATTTATACCCTTCCAGCATGTAATACAATTTAATTAAGGACGCCAATGCCTGAAGCTTTAGAACAAGATATTCCACTACAACAACTAAAACAGGTGACTAAGTCACTAAATAGTGGTCAATTTGTTCAAGTTAGACGCATGCTGGCAAAAACGGCGCCTTGTGATACCGCACTTCTTTTAGAATCATCCCCGCATAAAATTCGCCGTATGCTCTGGCAGCTTGTTGATCCTGATGTACAAGGTGATGTGCTTGAAGAGCTTTCTGAAGATGTACGTTTGGGCATTATTGCGCAAATGGCACCCGAGCACATTGCTGCTGCAACCGAAGACATGGGTCATGATGACTTAGGGGAAGTACTACGTAGCCTACCTGACACTGTTTATAAAGACGTTGTTAGCGCTATGGATATTCAAGATAGAGAACGTGCAACGCAGGCTTTATCGTATCAAGAGCGCTCTGCTGGCGCATTGATGAATATAGATACCGTTACTATTCGCCCCGATGTGACTCTAGATGTGGTACTGCGTTATATTCGCTTACGCGGCGAATTACCTGAGGGTACAGATGACTTATATGTGGTTGATGAAAATAACTGCTTTTTAGGCGCCCTATCGCTGAGTACTTTATTAACCAACCCCCCTGAAAAAATTGTTCATGATTTAATGGATGAAGACTGTGAGTCTATTCCTATTTCAATGGATGAGAGCGAAGTTGCACAATTGTTTGAGCGTCATAATTGGATATCGGCACCGGTTGTTGATGACAACGCACACTTGCTTGGGCGGATCACCATTGATGATATCGTTGATGTTATTCGTGAAGACGCTGAGCACAGTTTACTGGGTTTAGCGGGTTTAGATGATGAAGAAGATACCTTTGCACCTGTGTTGAAAAGCTCTAAAAAGCGCTCAATTTGGCTGGGTGTAAACTTACTAACTGCATTGCTAGCTGCAATTGTGGCGAGCTTTTTTGAAAACACCTTAGCTATATTACCAATTCTTGCTGTGCTCAATGGCATTGTCCCGTCAATGGGTGGGGTTGCAGGCAGCCAAACCTTAACTTTGGTTATTCGCGGTATCGCGGTGGGCCATATCAACCAAACTAACCAACGTTTTTTATTATTAAAAGAACTCGCTATCGGTGCGATTAACGGTATGGTTTGGTCTATCCTAATTGCCGGTGTTGTTGCGCTTTGGCAATGGGATTTCAAACTCGGTGGTGTTTTAGCGTTTGCTATGTTTATGAATTTAGTTGCAGCAGGTATTGCGGGTGCTAGTATCCCACTATTGCTTAAAAAAATGAAAATAGATCCAGCACTTGCAGGCAGTGTGGTACTAACCACAGTAACTGATATTGTTGGTATATTTGCCTTCTTAGGTACTGCGACTTGGTTATTGATTTAATCTTTTTATAAACGTTTTTAAACAAAAACACCGCATCAATACGCGGTGTTTTTGTTTAAGCCGATAGTTACTTTACATAAGTTAAGGCTACTTAGCGCGCTGGCGATTACCACCTACCTTAGGCTTAGTGTTGGCTTTTTTAAACTGGCTAAAGCCAGTATGACGAGTAAGCGCAGGACGACCGCCCTTATTGCCTTTACCGCCTTTGGTTTGCCTTTCATCTCGGCCTTCTTCTGGCACTAAACAATTTGGACCTTTACCAATAAGCTTGGCTTTGCCCATGTTACGCAGGGCTTCGCGGATCATTGGCCAACCGGCAGGATCGTGATAGCGTAAAATTGCTTTATGCAAACGACGTTGACGCGCTCCCTTAGGCACAGCAACTTGCTCAGTATTATTTTTAATATTACGAAGCGAGTTCATTTCAGTATGATAAATGGTGGTTGCGTTGGCCATCGGTGATGGATAAAAATTTTGTACCTGATCAAGCTTAAAATCATTCGATTTCAGCCACAAAGCCATGTTTACCATGTCTTCATCTTTAGTCCCCGGGTGAGCAGAAATAAAGTATGGAATTAAATACTGCTTTTTACCCGCTTCTTTTGAGTACTTATCAAATAACGCTTTAAATTCATCATAGGCGCCCATACCTGGTTTCATCATTTTTGATAATGGGCCATCTTCTGTGTGTTCAGGTGCTATTTTTAAATATCCACCAACATGATGGGTTACTAGCTCTTTAACGTAACGAGGATCACGTACAGCAAGGTCATAACGCACGCCCGAAGCAATTAAGATCTTTTTGATCCCTTTAACCTCACGCGCCTTTTTATATAAGTCGATAGTGGGTGTGTGATCGGTATCCATATGCTTACAAATATCAGGATACACACACGACAAGCGACGGCACGTACTCTCTGCTTTTTTACTGGTACAACGCAGTTTGTACATATTTGCAGTTGGCCCACCTAAATCAGAAATAACCCCAGTAAAGCCCGGCACTTTATCTCTAATTTGTTCAATTTCTTCGATAATCGATTCTTGTGAACGGCTTTGTATTATGCGCCCCTCATGCTCGGTAATAGAACAAAACGAACAGCCGCCAAAACAGCCGCGCATAATATTTACCGACGTTTTAATCATGTCGTAAGCGGGGATTTTATTATCGCCATAACTTGGGTGTGGAATACGCTGGTAAGGTAAACCAAACACGTCATCCATTTCCTGAGTTTCAAGCGGATAAGCCGGCGGATTCACCCAAATAGAACGATCGCCATGACGTTGAAATAACGCCCTTGCACAACCTGGGTTGGTTTCTTGATGTAAAATACGTGATGCATGGGCATACAAAGGCTTATTAACGCTAACCTGCTCAAATGCCGGCAGTTTAACGTAAGTTTTTTCCCACGGCTTAGGACGAGCAGGCTGGATGGTAATTGGTTTTGCAGCTTCTGCTTGTAAATCGATGCCGGCTTGCTTAAATTCTGATTTAGCACAGCCCACATCATCCGCGCCATAAGGATTAGGAATAGGGTCTATTTTACCAATTTTATCAATCGCTGTTGAGTCACTGCCACGCCAACCAGGTAAAGGCTCTTTACGAATAACTGCCGTGCCTCTAACATCCTGTATGGTATCGATGGTTTCACCGGCAGCGATACGATGCGCTACTTCAACTAACGGGCGTTCGGCATTACCATAAATTAAAATATCGCCTTTAGCGTCAAATAATACGCTACGACGTACTTTTTCTTGCCAGTAATCATAATGAGCAATACGGCGCAGACTGGCTTCAATGCCCCCTAACACTAATGGCACATCTTTGTAGGCTTCACGACAGCGTTGTGAATAAATGATCACTGCGCGATCTGGGCGTTTACCGCCGACATTTCCTGGTGTGTATGCGTCATCATGGCGCATTCGTTTTTCAGCGGTGTAACGATTGATCATCGAGTCCATATTACCGGCTGTAATACCAAAAAATAAGTTAGGCTTACCCAATGCCATAAACGCATCTTTAGAGTTCCAATCTGGTTGAGCAATAATGCCCACTCTAAAACCTTGCGCTTCTAGCACTCGGCCAATTACGGCCATCCCAAAACTAGGATGGTCTACATAAGCATCACCGCTAATAATAATAATATCGCAGCTATCCCAGCCAAGCGCGTCCATTTCTTCGCGTGTTGTTGGTAAAAATGGAGCTGTGCCATAACACTCAGCCCAATACTTGGGGTATGAGAATAAGGCGCGATCAGCTTTTAATGTGCTCATAAAATTGGCCGTTCAATAACAAAAGGCGCGAATTATACCCTATCGACATCCCCGTTGATATAGCACAAAATGAAAGCGCTGATTAAAAATTGTTTACCTTTATTGCATTACTAAAACTAATAAATCATCTAAACTTATTACGGCTAATGTCTGCTTTTGGAATAATACAAGGTAGATAAAATAGATCAAAAGCAACCGCGACTTCGTTAAACTATTAAATTATTAATAATTGATAGACGCTGTAAATTAAAATAGATGAGGAATACCTATTAAACTACTTAAAAAAATAATGCAGTTTTCAATCATATTGCTTCTGGTTTTTGTTGTCGTTGGATTATTGTTACCACAAAATTATCATGTGCAAAAAAGTATAAAAATTAATGCACGCGCTCCCGTAATAAAGTCATTAGTAGAGGACTTTACCCAGTGGTATAAATGGTCGCCGTGGCAACAAATAGACCCTAATATTAAGTTTAATATTGGAGAACCGAGCTCTGGCGCAGGAGCCTACCAATCTTGGGAAGGTAAATGGGGCAAAGGCGAAATGACAATATCGTCATTAAGCGATAATGAAGTTGTATTTAGTGTGTTATTTAATCAAGAGCATATTATCACTAGCAAATTGCTATTTAGCCCGCACACAAAAACCGTCACGTGGCATATAGAAGGACAAGCAACGATGCCACTTATTTCTGGGTACGTTGCTATATTTGCTGAAAATATATTAGGTAATATAGTGACCCTAGGGCTAAATAACTTAAAAACGGTCGCTCAACTCAGTGATGCACAAGCAATAATGGAAAGCCATGACAGTCAAAACCGCACAAGCCAGGATTAAACTTGCCAATATTATTGAGTCACTGCTAGGTTACTCGGTCACAAAAGTGAGTAATACACCTGCCATTGATGAAAAAACCTATAATCCTCAAGGTAAAGCCAAATCGCTTTATAGTATTAATAGCGAGCATTCAATTTTAGCGCGTGCTCAAAAACGACAAGACTTACTACTGATTAAACAGCAACAAAATATTGAGACTATTTTATCCTTAGCAATGGAGTTTTGTCCTGATGTTGCTTGCGCTAAGCAGCCCGATGCTGATTGGGTGGAGCACTTTATAGCCTTATGTGAAGATACCTCAAATCAATCTATGCAAGTGTTGTGGGCAAAAATTTTTACTGGCGAAACCATTAGCCCAGGTACTTTTTCTATTAAAAGTTTACAAACACTTAAGCACATGACCCAGCGCGAAGCCGATTCATTAAGAAAGTGCGTGTCTATTTCTGGATATAACGAAAAGGATAGCAGCCACCTAATATTCTTGGGGTATTACAAAAAACCCTCATTATTTGATTTACTAGGTAAAGGCAATAAAGTGTCATTAAGCATAGGTAAAAGCGGCGTGAGCTTTCCAGACGTACTAACTTTAATGGATTTAAACTTGCTGTATCGTAAAGAAATAGAGTCAGCGGCATTAAAAGTAGGACAAGAGTTCACCCTATCCTTTTTATCACAAAAACTAACCTTAAAAGCAAAAAGTAACGATTTGGTGCTTAGCTATTATAAGTTTACTCAAACAGGTGATGAACTATTTAGATTAATGAACTACCCGATTAACAAGGTGTACAAACAGTTAATTGGTTCAGCATTTGAAGGGGAGTTTGAATTAGTTTGGCATTCTTTAAAATAGCAAACAGAGATGACTAAAGCGTGTGTTAGCTTTTAAAAATAAGAGCCACACAAGGTGGCTCAAAATAATACTTTAATTAAAAGTGAACCTGAATACCGGCAAACGGCCCCGATGCATCAATATCAGTATTAATATCATCGACATCATCAAGTTCTAAAACCATAGAGCGGTAGCCCGCTTTAACCGCAACATCAACCGCTAGGTTATCAATAAACTCCCAAGCAATACCCATTTGGTAATCTTGTACTTTACTGTCATCTATGGCTAAAAAGCTGCCTTCAGCAAAAACACTTAAACCACTAAATGGTAAACCCGCTTCAAAACGTCCATATACTAACGGCACAACACCAGAGAACTCTTCGATTTCAGTAAAGTTAGCGCCACCTTGTTGTGATGTACCTGTTACAACAAGCTCACCATCAAACTGCTTAGCATTAAGACCTAAATCAATTGAGATTAAATCGTTATCAAAAATCTCGTAGTAAAGAATATAATCAATGTGCGATAAGTCAGTCACTGAATTAACATCAGTGCCAACAATATAATCAGTACCGTTAAAACTAAATGTGTCTTCAAGCACTGTTGAGCCGTTTAATTCAAGCTCAGTGTATTTTAACTTTAAGTTTGGCACTAATGGCACTGGGTGCTCAAGCGCAGCGTAATAACTTACAAAGGTTTCATCTTCAAAGTTGAAGTTTTGCAGGGCGTTATTGTTATCAGAAAAGCTACCGTCATTATCTGCTTTCCAACCATCAACCCCTACATATAAACCCAATACAGTGTCGGCTTGTGCTACAGGGGCTAAACATGCCATTGATAAGGCTGCTGCTATACAATACTTTTTCATTTTTTATCCTTGCGCTAATAATTCGCTAAGTTCAATTAGTGCCGCATTGGCTCTAGAAATATAATTTGCCATAACAAGTGAATGGTTGGCGACATAACCAAATCCATTACCGTTTAAAATCATTGGGCTCCATACCGTTTCTTGGGTTGCTTCAAGCTCGCGAATAATTTGTTGCAAGCTGACACGGGCGTTCTTTTTATCAAGCACATCGGCAAAATCATATTCAACCGCCTGTAAAAAGTGCAGTAAAGCCCAAGTGGCCCCACGTGACTCATAAAATACATCATCAATTTCCCACCATGATGTTTTTATTTGTTGTTGTAAAGGCGTATAGGTGGCCTGTGTATTTGAAGAGTTACCGGCGAGGTCAGTGTTAACCTTATCTTGACCCACGCTTGCACTTAAACGCTGACTTAAGCTGCCTAAACGCTTTTCAGCTTCTTTTAACCAACTGCGTAGGTTATCTGCACGAGAGTAAAATTGGCTATCGCGCTCATGCTGATTGGCTATTTGAGAACGATATACCATTAAATAATCAATTCCTTTTTGGTATTCACCCTCAGCACTTGGCCATGCCCATGCTTCAGAGCTGATATTAAATTGTGGCTGAGCTTTTTTGAGCGCTTCGTGTTCAGTTGATTGCGATTGTGAGCGGCTAAAATCTTTTCGCATAGACAACGCTAAATCACGCACCATTTCCAGCGCACCATACTCCCAGGCCGGCATATTGTCCATTATTACGCTCGGTGGTAGCACATCATTTGATAAGTAACCGCCTGATTTAGTTAAAAGCGTATCAGCTACAGTGATGAGTGTTGAAGTTGTTACATAACCTGTGACTAGTTTTTCACTGCGTTGCTGCGCTTGTTGCTTAGCATTTTGCACAACATCAAAACGTGAAGGCTCTATACTCCAGTACACTGCAATGGCGTAAAACACGACAAATAACAGTACCAGTGCCGTTATTATTTTTCCTTTATGCTGTGACATTTATCCTCCTAATGATGACTATGATCTTTCGATGCTTTTACCGGCTCTGCTTGTGAGGCTAACGAAACGACTTTTGCATTGGTAAATACTCGGTTCCCGTCTTCAAAATATAGCGTGAGTTTACGTTCTTGACCTACTTTTAACGGTTCTTGTGGTTCAAACACCATTAAATGATAGCTGCCTGGCTTAAAATCGAGTTGTTGGTGAGCTTTAATAAGCAATGATTCGACTTTTTGCATTTTCATCATACCGTCAGCGTGAACGTGCTCATGAATTTCAACACGCCCTAGGCCATCAATTGTCGCTTTAGTCAAGGTTGCTGGTACATTGCTGTGGTTTTTAATACTAAAGTAAGCCACACTGGCTTTGGTTGCCGGCAAAAACTCTCTTACTTGCGCATGTGTTACTTGTAGCTGCGCAACAACACTATCGTGTTCATGTCCTTCGTGCGCCATTAACGAAGACGAAAAAACACCCACCATTAATGCACTTGCTATCGAAATACATTGTTTAATCATCAGTAAAATCCTTGTTAAAACAAAAAAATATAGTTCAAATTTATCATAATTCCCCTATGTTAGGCAGCTAATTTAAGCTCAAGAGACGACTTTTTTGTTATCTGCGATTAACCAACACAGCCCTGCTACAAACAATAACGGCCAAGCAATCATCAATGATCCGAATAAAAAAGCTAAAATAGTACCAGCCAGTGCCACCATCGCCGCGCCAACTAACCCCATCGTCACTAAAGCAACAATCGCAATAACAACGATAATAGCAACTAATGCACCAATGAGCTCTATACCTGTCCAGCTAATATCTGAGATCCATAGCGGAAACTGCCACACATCAAAGTGAATAATTGAACCGCTATTAATTAAAAACAACGCAACAATAACTAGGCACACGGCGAATGTTTTCATGCTGCTCTCCTTACACTGCTTTTTCTTCAAGGCAACAGTGAGCAATTAAATAACCTAGCGCCACTGCAAACGGAAAACTTAAAAATAATAAAACAGTCACTAAGCGAGTAGACCATACCGGAAAGTCTAGTCGGTAAGCTAACCCACTACAGACGCCTGATATTTTTTTGTTAAGCGTATTTTTGTACCAACGACGGTGTGTATTAAAACTATTCATAACAATCTCCTTAAGCTGTTTGTTTATTAGCAGTATTTAAACTTGCTTTTAAACTAGCCAGTTCTGCATCAATTTTTTCATTTTTAACCAGTGACTCAATTTGCATAGCTGTATTGCTCGCAGTATCTGTGAGCTCATACGCTTCAACTTGCGACTCTACACTTTCAACGCGGCGCTCTATTTGCTCAAATCGTGATAAGGCAAAAGCCACTTTATCGCTTTGTAGTTGCGTATTTATTTTTGCCCTTGCCTCAACTACGTTTTCACGCTTTGCAAGTTGTGCTTGCTTTGCTTTTGCCTGCGTCATTTTTTGCTGTAAGCGCTCGCAGTCTTCAGTGATTTTAGTAATCGATTGTTGTAATGCCTCAAGCTGCGTTTGCAAGCACCCTATGCTTTGTTCAACTGTGTGTTTTTCGGCTAATGCTGATTTAGCTAAATCGTCACGATTTTTTGTCACAGCATGCTCAGCTTTTAATTGCCAATTTGCGAGCGCTTGCTGTTTGTTACTTATTTGACGTTTAATGCACTTTTCTTCACATAAAAGTGCAGCTGCCGTACTACGACACTCATTAAGCGCTTCTTGCATTTCAGTAAGCATTAAATTGAGTAACTTTTCTGAGTCTTCTGCTTTATCAAGCATAGCTACAATATTTGCTTGAATGACGTCGTTTACGCGGTTAAATATGCCCATGTTATTCTCCTGATGATTTTTATTTATACATCAACAGGATTCCAAGAGTTATGCCAACAACTTAAAATGGTTTTATTTTCATTAAATATCATGTGGTTAAGTTATTTTAAGTAGGTAAATTAATGACTCGCCACTGAATGAAATTAAGTCGAATTGGCTAATAAATTAAACTTTTGACCAAAATTTGGGATCAAAAAAAGCCACCTGAGGTGGCTTTTTCTATACAGAGGATCTGTTATTCGGGTACGTAACTTAGTGCTTTATCCATAACACTTAGATCAGCTTGCTTGCCATGGCCATTTTCAGATAAATGGCGTCTAAAACCACGCGCACCGGGTTGTCCCTGAAAAATACCTAACATATGGCGAGCAACATGCCAAAAGTTAGCGCCTAAACGCATCTCTTCTTCAATGTAATCATACATAGAGCGCACAACATCATGACGTGTCTGAGTATTAGCAGCGTCACCATATATTTTTTCATCCACTTCATTTAGCATAAATGGATTGCTGTAAGCCTCTCGCCCAACCATCACTCCATCTATGTACTGTAAATGCTCAAGGCTTTGCTCAATGGTTTTAACACCGCCATTAATACTTAAATCAAGTTGTGGATAATCTTTTTTAAGCTGGTAAACGCGGGGGTAGTTAAGCTCAGGAACTTCGCGATTTTCTTTTGGACTCAATCCTTTTAGCCATGCCTTACGGGCATGAATAATAAAATCATCACAGCCTACTTTATGCGATGCTTCAATAAGCGCACATAAAAATTCATAGGAATCTTGCTCATCTATACCAATGCGCGTTTTAACCGTAACAGGAATACTGACTTCACTTTTCATTGCAGCAACACACTCTGCCACAAGCTCGGGCTCTGCCATTAAACAGGCACCAAAACGCCCATTTTGCACACGATCAGACGGACAACCTACGTTAAGGTTTATTTCATCATAACCGCGCTCACCTGCAAGCTTGGCACACTGTGCTAGCGCTTGCGGATCTGAGCCCCCCAGCTGCAGCGCTACTGGGCCTTCATGTTGATTAAAGTGCAAATAGTCACCACGGCCAAACAAAATAGCACCTGTGGTGATCATTTCAGTGTAGAGCACGGTGTGCTTTGTCATTTTACGATGAAACGTACGACAATGGCGATCAGTCCAATCGAGCATGGGGGCAACAGAAAAGCGTCGATTTAAAGTACGTTTATCCAAAATGTAGTCCTCAAAAATTTATAATTTAAGCACAGCTTAAAAGGCGCTGCATTTTACACAAAAGCCCCATGCGCAGCAATATTAAGCAAACACCTGCAAGCCAAAGTATTGTGCGATACCGTTTAAAATATTCGTTACTGCGACTGAGCTTAAAATTAACCCCATAATTCGACTAATAATACTTGCCCCACTATCACCTATTATTTTATGTACATGCGTAGCAAGTAATAACAAAATAAGTACCACCACTAAAACGGCCAGCATCATTGATGAGGTAATCATTTGTTCAACCCAGGTATATTCTTCATTACGCGTCATTAATACAGCACCTAACATAGCGCCTGGGCTTGCAATTGAGGGTATAGCCAGCGGAAAAATAGCGGTTTCAGTGCTATCGCGAACACTTTTAATTTCAGCTTCGGGTTTACTTTCACCAAACGTCATGGAGAGTGCAAAAATTAATAAGATCAACCCACCGGCTATTTGAAATGCCGATAGTGGAATCTCAATCACATTGAGTAATTGCTCACCGGCAACCACAAAAAATAACAGTACTAAAGCAGATACACCCACTGCTTTAAAAATTACTTTACGCTTAAACTTGTCGTCATCACCCCGAGTTACGGCGATAAAAACCGGAATTGTGCCGATTGGATCGATAACTGCAAAAAAGAAAATAAATATGGCTAATAGTTCATGCATTAATGAATACCTTTTCACAAAAGCGGTTAATAAAACGCTGCAACTACAATACAGTATGTTAGTATATCACGGCAAAGTAAGGATGAGAGAAGATGAATATAGAATCACTCGTAAGTAAAGCAAAACAAGTATGCGACAACCGTGGTGCGCGATTCACACCTATTCGCGAAAAGGTATTTCGTTTATTAGCAAGCGCTCAAGGTGGTGTGGGTGCATACGATTTGCTAGAGCAATTAAAAGTCACTGAAACAGGCGCAAAACCTGCGACAATTTATCGTGCTTTAGACTTTTTAGCAGAACTCGGTTTTATTCATAAAATTGAAAGCACTAACGCATTCATGTTGTGTCATCACTTTGATCATATTCATCCTGTTCAATTACTAATTTGTGATACATGTGGGTTTGTTAAAGAGCTGCATTCAACAGTAATTTCACATGAGCTCAATAATTTAGCAGCCGAAAGTGGCTTTGTAGTTTCTGGGCAAACCATAGAAGCACACGGTAAATGTGACGCTTGTCGAGCATAGCTGAGCGACTATAGCTATACTTTACGTATACCCTCTATCAGTACCAATTTAAGGATATATAATATGAATGTAGAGTTCATTAATCCCTTTTTATCTTCTTTGATGAATGTATTGAGCACCATGGCTCAAACTCAGTTAAAACCAGGTAAACCTCGCATTAAAACCGATGAAGTAGCCTGTGGTGATGTATCGGGATTAATTGGTATGGTTGGCCCCCAAACTCGCGGTTCATTTTCAATAACCTTCGACGAAAGTTTAGCGCTTACGATTATGGAACGTATGTTAGGTGAGCGACCTGACAGCGTAAATGAAGAAGTCACTGACATGGTCGGCGAAATAACCAATATGGTCACCGGTGGTGCTAAAAACCTATTAGGTGAAAAAGGCTATGACTTTGCCATGGCAACCCCCATTGTTGTGTCTGGTAAAAACCATACTATTACGCATAAAAGTGACGGCAAAAAAATTATTATGCCATTTACCAGTGATGCAGGTAATGCAAACATTGAAGTGAGCTTCGATAAGCTATGAGCTGGTCGCAAACCACGATTACATTAAAGCCTCGCTCGCGGGGCTTTCACTTAATTGATAACGACATACTGACTAAACTCCCACAGCTGAGCCAACTAAAAATAGGGTTATTACACTTATTTATTCAACACACCTCTGCCAGCTTAACCATTAATGAAAATGCCGATCCGACCGTGCGTATGGATATGGAAAGCCACTTCAATCAGTTTGTACCTGAGCGCCAGCCTTATTATCGTCATGACTATGAGGGCGATGATGATATGCCTGCTCATATTAAAACCAGCACTTTAGGTTGCGAGTTAACGATACCTATTAATGATGGTCAATTAGCGCTGGGGACTTGGCAAGGAATATACTTAGGCGAACATCGCGACCATGGCGGGGCTAGGCGTATTATTGCCACTTTGCAAGGCGAAACGTTTTAGAGCTAGGTTTTAGGTTTTATACCAATTCGCTTAATTAAGCGGTCTATTTTGAGGCAGGAAAAACGGGTTGATAGCTAGGCAAAAAATTCGCTATTTAGTTGTTCTAAATGAGAATTTTTTAACACAGATAGCGACACGTTTAGCCCCGCAAAATGATTGAGTATTATTGCGGATTGGTATTACAACACAGATCGTTCGCATCCATTGAGCACTTCAAATCTAATAAAAATTATATAAATTAAATTTATAATGATTCACATGTGGATTATTGTTTGTTATTTGAAAATGAATATCTGGAAAGTAAATAAGATTGGAGCGGTACACGAGGCTCGAACTCGTGACCTCGACCTTGGCAAGGTCGCGCTCTACCAACTGAGCTAGTACCGCATTATATGAAGATTCTAGGTCCTAGGTTCTGTCAAAATTAAACCTTGTTCCTTTCGCCTTTCATCTTGAATCTTTATTTCTACTACAATTTCTTTTGGTGAGAAATTGGAGCGGCACACGAGGCTCGAACTCGTGACCTCGACCTTGGCAAGGTCGCGCTCTACCAACTGAGCTAGTGCCGCATTCAAAATAGTCAGTAATTCGTCCGTTAGTGCGCGACGGGTCGCGTCCTACATTCTGGCAACTGAGCTAGTGCCGTATTCAAAATAGTCAGTAATTTGTTCGTTGGTGCGCGACAGGTCGCGTCCTACATTCTGGCAACTGAGCTAGTGCCGCATTATATCAATTTTAACTTTTCATCTTGAACTACAATTTCTTTGGTGAGAAATTGGAGCGGCACACGAGGCTCGAACTCGTGACCTCGACCTTGGCAAGGTCGCGCTCTACCAACTGAGCTAGTGCCGCATTCAAAATAGTCAGTAATTTGTCCGTTGGTGCGCGACAGGTCGCGTTCAACATTCTGGCAACTGAGCTAGTGCCGCTTCAAAAGTCAAAGCTCAAGCACACTAACCCCGCGGGGGTTATCGTCTTGAGCGGGGCAGGATTCTACAATAATTAGGGTGCTTTGCAAGTATTTTTTATAAATTAAAAAACTTTTCTCGGTAAACCTTTAATTCCATAATCGAATCTTTAATGTCGTCTAACGCTAAATGTGACCCTTTTTTATTCACTTGAGCCAATACATCTGGTTTCCAACGACGAGCAAGTTCTTTAATGGTACTTACATCTAAATTACGGTAATGAAAAAAGTCTTCAAGCTCACGCATATACTTATTCATAAAACGACGATCTTGGCCAATCGAGTTACCACACATAGGTGAAGCACCCGCTGGTACCCATTGCTTTAAAAACGCGAGGGTTTGATCAACGGCATAAGCTTCATCGAAAGTACTTGCCTTACAACGCGCTGTAAGCCCTGATTTGCCATGCTGAGTTGTACACCACTCATCCATACCATCAAGTAGTTCATCACTTTGATGAATGGCAATGGTTGGGCCTTCGGCTAATATATTCAGATCAGCGTCAGTGACAACAGTTGCAATTTCAAGTATTTTGTCAGTCTCTGGTTCAAGTCCGGTCATTTCCAGATCGAGCCAAATTAAATTTGATTTATTAATAGTCATAATTACCTTAAACGGTGCTTTTCTTTAGATCCAACGCATTTCGATATATCATATTAGCATCAACCGTCGAGCTAAAGCTTTTTTTGGCAAACTCGGCATTTAACTCAGGTTATAGGCCTCAAGTGGCAAAACAGAAAAAATTAAGTAAAGGCCAATCCCGTAGGATCAAGGCTAATCATCAAAAGCGCTTATCGAATGCCGATACAAAACCGGCAAAAGTCGGCGCGCAAGAATGGCAAACAGATAATTTAGGTCAAGTGGAAAATGCGATTGTTATTAGCCGCTTTGGACAACATGCCGATGTAGAAACACAAAACGGTGATGTATTACGTTGTAATATTCGTCGTACCGTATCGAACTTGGTTTGCGGCGATGAAGTATTGTTTCGCCGTGCAAAAGTAAGTGAAGGTGATTTAGCGGGTGTTATTGAAGCAACTCAAGAGCGCCGTTCACAACTCACGCGCCCCGATTTTTATGATGGGGTTAAAGTGATTGCCGCTAACATTGATCAAATTTTAATGGTTTCAGCGGTACTGCCAGAGTTTACCCCGAGCATTATTGACCGCTATTTAATTGCCTGTGAAGACATGGGTATCGAACCCATTTTAGTACTGAATAAAATTGATTTAATTGATGAAGCTGGTTTAAACGAAATACAACAAATCCTCGACATTTACCGTAAGCTTAATTATCAGGTGCTGCTAGTTAGTAATATAACTGGCGAAGGCATTAATGAGTTAAAAGAAGTACTTGCGGGCAAAAATAATATTTTTGTTGGTCAAAGTGGCGTGGGTAAATCTACCTTAGTTAACACTGTACTGCCAGATGCTGAAATTTTGACTAAAGAAGTGTCTGAAAACAGCGGGCTTGGCCAGCACACCACCACGGTATCGCGTCTTCATCATTTACCGAGCGGGGGTAATTTAATTGACTCACCGGGAATTCGTGAATTTGGCCTATGGCATTTAGATGTTGAACGCGTCACTTGGTGCTTTAAAGAATTTAGAGAATTTATAGGCGGATGCCGGTTTAGAGATTGTAAACATTTAAACGATCCGGGCTGTATAATTAAACAAGCGGTAGCCGATGGCGATATTTCAAAATTACGCTTTGAAAGCTACCACCGTATTTTAGAAACCATGGCCGATGGCCGTGCAGGCGCTCGTGCGCCCCGCGTATAATAAGGGAATAACCTGTGAGTTTAGATAAATTTAAAATCGCCATGCAGTATGCCATGCCAAAACACTTTATTTCTCGTGTGGTAGGTAAACTTGCTGCAGCAAAAGCCGGTGCGTTAACAACCACATTAATTAAATTATTTATTAAACAATATAAAATAGATATGAGCGAAGCTAAATATTCAGATCCGGCTCATTACAAAAGCTTTAATGAATTTTTTACCCGTCCGTTAAAAGACGGTGTGCGTCCTATGGTTGAAGATGACGATATTATTATTCATCCAGTAGACGGCGCAATTAGCCAACTAGGCGACATTGTTGATGGTCAACTTATTCAAGCTAAAGGCCACGATTACAGCTTACAAGCATTGTTAGGTGGATCACAAGACGACACAACCCCGTTTTTAGGCGGTAAATTTGCAACTATTTACTTGGCACCAAAAGATTACCACCGTATTCATATGCCAATTGATGGCACGCTAAGCAAAATGATTTATGTACCGGGCGATTTATTTTCAGTAAACCCACTTACCGCTCAAAACGTACCAAATTTATTTGCCCGTAACGAGCGTGTAGTGGCTATTTTTGAAACTGAAATTGGCCCGCTAGCTATGGTTTTAGTAGGCGCAACCATTGTTGCCAGCATAGAAACTATTTGGGCTGGCACAGTGACTCCACCAGCTGGCAGTGATGTGTTTAGCTGGAACTACCCAACTAAAGGCGAAAACGCGATCACCCTTAAGAAAGGGGAAGAAATGGGTCGCTTTAAATTAGGCTCAACAGTTGTACTTGCATGGGGTGCGAACAAAGCAGAAATATTAGACGATCAACTCCCAGAGGTAGTTACTCGTTTAGGCACTGCCTTTGCAAAAATTGATGATTAATAGGTAGTGTCAGTTCGAGCTTAAAAAACACCGCGTTTATTTTCAATAACCGCGGTGTTCTTTTCTTGTAGACGGAGAGCTTACTCACGTTAAAAGCCAAGCTTTTCATTACTCATACCCGCCACATTCTTTACACGCTAAATCCTTAGTCATCTTAAAATGCTGTTGCTTTAAGCTTAATGCGTCAAACGTTATAAACACATTCCCTTTAAAATGACCTAACAACATATTGAGGGTTAATTGTGCCTGCATTGACCCAACAATCCCAAGTAAAGGGCTAATTACCCCGGCATTACTACAATTTATAACCGGTGCATCGCTACTTTGAGGGAAAACACAGCCGTAACATGGGCTGTCACTTTGTCTAAAATCAAACCCCA
This sequence comes from Pseudoalteromonas sp. 23_GOM-1509m, assembly GCF_000518425.1. Lineage (NCBI taxonomy): Bacteria > Pseudomonadati > Pseudomonadota > Gammaproteobacteria > Alteromonadales > Pseudoalteromonadaceae > Pseudoalteromonas > Pseudoalteromonas sp. 23_GOM-1509m. The sequence continues at coordinate 145,669 of NZ_JADO01000011.1, read as the reverse complement.
TTAATTGCCCTTGAGTTGCCAGCGCAGCCCCTGTAATTAAGCGAGTGTTATTAGCAATGCAATAGCGATTTACCGTGTATCGAGTCGCAAAGTTGTCAGAGCAATCAAGTACTATGTCGGCGTTTTTTAAGAGCAACGCACTGTTGGTATCATCCAGCTTTTGAGTGTGGGTTATTATATTTATTTGATTGTTAAGGCTCGCAAGCACTTTTCCAGCCGCGCGAACTTTGTTTTGCCCCAAATGATTTACTTTATAGAGCACTTGGCGCTGCAAGTTAGACAGCTCAACTACATCGTCATCAATTAAAATAAGCGACCCAATGCCAGCTGCCGCTAAATACAGCAGCGCAGGACTACCTAAGCCACCTGCACCAACTACGGCAACCGTTGAACGTTTCAGCGTTAACTGCCCGTCAAGCCCCACTTCATCAAGTAATATGTGGCGGCTATAACGTAGAGTTTCTTTGTCGCTGAGCTGCTGCGTTTGCATGTTAGCAGGCATTCTCATTTATCACCGATTTTAAAGTATTGATTGCCTCTACATAATCATCAGCCTCGGTAATAGCACGCACCACGGCTACACTGCCCACGCCCGTTTTAGCAACCTCTTGCGCCCTATTTAAATCAATTCCGCCAATAGCCACTGTAGGATAGCTTTGCATTAATGGCACAAACCGAGTTAGCTTTTCAAGCCCCTGTATCTGGCCAGTCATGTCTTTGGTGGTGGTAGGATAAATCGCGCCAAAGGCCATGTAGCTTGGGCGGTAATTATGCGCCCGAAGCATTTCATAAAAGCCATGGGTAGAGAGACCAAGTCGCAGGCCTGCTTCTTTTATAGCAACTAAGTTTGCACTCTCTAAGTCTTCTTGCCCTAAATGCACCCCATAGGCGCCATGTTTGATGGCAAGTTGCCAGTAATCATTTATAAATACCTGCGCATTATACTGCTCACCCAAGGTGACCGCTTTGGCAATCAGTTCATCTAGCTCATTCTGCGTTTTATTTTTAACACGAAGCTGAGCTGTTTTAATTCCTTGCTGTAAGCACTTTTCTAGCCATTCAATACTATCAACCACACCATAGAGGCCAAGCTTTTTACTTTCACAGGCTGCAAAATCAGCAGCCATATTAAAATCAAGCGGCACATCAAAATCCAACTCATCACCTAACCAGCTACCCGGTTCAATCACCTGAGGGTAATGCGCTAAATCGGTAGGAAACTGCGTTTGTGCGACCGGCCCTATGCCCTCGCCATAGCGAACTGATTGCTTTAAACCTTGGTTTATATAGGCTTTAGCTAAAATAAACGCATCTTTTAGCGGGTAGTCTTTTGCAAGACACGCAGCAATTACTGACGCCATACTGCACCCTGTACCATGGCTATGAGGAACTTGAATTTTTTCATTACCTAGCCAATAGTCTTCACCGTTTTGTGTGCAGTAATCAATGCAATACCCGCTTGGGTAATCCCAATGTCCGCCTTTAATCACCACCGCTTTTGCGCCCCACGCCATCAGCTTACTCGCCGCTTCTTTAATCGCTGCAGGGCCAATTAAATACACACCCGTTAATAACTGGGTTTCGTGGGTATTTGGGGTAATTACATCCACCAGCGGTAGTAAACATTCTTTTATCGCACTTACGGTGTCTTCTTCTGTTAGTAAGTCACCGCTTGAGGCAATAGCCACAGGGTCATACACAATAACCGGCGGGGTTGGCCATTTGGCTTTGTAATGGCTTATGTGCTCACTAATTAACTGAATTTGCTGCACATTGGCAAGCATACCAATTTTTATCACTTTGGCTTTCATGTCTTTTTCAAGTGCAAGCAACTGGGACTCAATAATATCGGTAGACACTGCATTAATGGCCTCTACACCTAAGCTATTTTGAGCGGTAAGCGCGGTGATTGCTGTACAACCATGCACACCAAAACTTTGCATTGCCTTAATATCGGCTTGAATACCCGCGCCGCCGCCAGAATCAGAGCCAGCAATTGTCCACACTACGTTTGTCATATTTTTATTTCCTTACTGCTGATGCCAAAATGGCATACCCATTGTTGGGGTTGAGGGGGTTGCAACGTCTTTTTCGGGCATTGCTTTGGCATTGTATGCAAAGCGCCCTGCCTCTACCGCAGCTTTAAATGCACGGCTCATAGTCACTGGGCAACCCGCCCCTGCAATGGCTGAATTTAATAATACCGCATCATACCCTAATTCAAGTGCTTGGCAGGCATGCGATGGTAAACCTAACCCGGCATCAACAATTAATGTTGTATTAGGCAGGCGTTCTCTAATGGTTTTTAAATTATAACTATTTAACAATCCTTTACCGGTGCCAATAGGCGCGCCCCACGGCATTAGCACCTCACAGCCTAATCCATTCAAGCGCTGACACAGCACTAAATCATCAGTGCAATAAGGCAGTACTTTAAACCCATCATCAATCAATATTTTTGTGGCTTCAAGTAATGCAAAGGGATCGGGCTGTAAATTATAGTCATCGCCTATTAATTCAAGTTTTATCCAATCGGTAGCAAATACTTCTCGGCACATTTTAGCTAGGTTAATAGCCTCTTTGACGCTGTGGCATCCGGCAGTATTAGGCAGTATTTTTAAACCGGTGTTTTTAATTAATTGCCAAAAATCATTCCCTGCCGCCGCGTTTTGTTGTCGCCTAAGTGACACGGTGACTATCTCAGCACCTGAGGCTTTAATTGATTGCGTCATTATATCTGGTGACGGATATAACGCAGATCCAATTAACAAGCGACTATTGATTGGCTCACCATAAATTGTTAAACAGTCTTTGCTTTGCATAGCACTATCCACCTTGGATAGGTGACAATAACTCAATACTGTCACCTTCATTTATAACAACGTGGCTATGGCGACTCTGAGGAATAAACTCTCCATTTACAGCCACGGCATAAGGCGCCATTGCACCCACGTTTTTTACTATTTCCAGCAACGCATGGCTAGTCACATTTAAAGGCTCACCATTAATTGTAATGTTCATTTAATACTCACTCTATTTGCGATAATGCTTGTGCCACAAGCGCGGGTGCCAACATATAGCCGTGGCGATACAAGCCATTGATACTGATAACCTTGCTCGTTTTTTTTACCTGTGGGCGATTATCGCTAAACGCTGGGCGTAAGCCTGTTTGAATATTTAATAATCGCGCTTCGGCAAAGCCACTATGAACAGTGTAGGCCGCCGATAATAGTTCAAGGGTTGAGCGCACAGTTGCAGGACCTGTATCTTGCGATTCGATCTCCGTTGCCCCTATGACATATTCATGATTAGGTTTAGGTGCAATATAAATAGGGTAACGCGGATGCATTAATCGCACAGGCCGCGTTAAGTTAACCTCAGGGGCGTATAACCTTGCCACTTCCCCGCGCACACCTCGAAGTGGCTGATCTTGTTTAGCTCCAAGCCCTCTGCAATCAATAATGTAATCAAACTCTCGATTATTCACTTTATTATCAAAGATGCTGGCGCGTTGATTAAACACAAACTTTACTTTGCGCTTATTTAGCAACCTAAAGCTGGCTTTATAAAAGGCTTGGTTATCTATTTGCGCTTCACCGGGTAAAAATAGCCCTTGATTAAAACGCCCTGTAAGCTCAGGTTCTAAATCCGCTATTTGCTGCGTATTAACCGCTTTGGCACTAAAATTTAGTAACGGCTTTATTCGCTGTGCAAAACTTTGTAAGTCGCCTTTATCCTGCGGGTGAGCAACCACTAAGGTGCCCTGCTGTTGAAAGAACACCTCACTGTTTAACTCATCTAAAATAGCAGGCCAGCGAGCAATAGAATCTACTCCCAATAGTGCTAAATCATGTTCACACATAACCGACTCAGCTAGTGGTGCCAGCATAGCCGCCGCCACTTTACCCGCACTATTTTGAGTATGCTCGTCATCAGCTTCAAATACAGTAATACGGTGCTGCTTACTTAATTCAAGCGCCGCCAAACGCCCCGCTAAACCAAACCCCACCACAGCAATGTCATAAAACATAAACACTCCTACATTTAGCTGCGAGCTGCGGGTCTCTGGCTTCGAGCAACAAGATGTTAAGATAAACATTTCGCTACTCGATGCTCGCAACTCGCAACCTATTTTATATTGCTTTATGGTAAATCTCTGAGCCTGTTTGTTTAAACTCTTCAGATTTAGCTTTCATCTCGGCCTCTACATCTACCATTTTGATTTCAATGGCATCACCCACGTTATTAGGATCAATACCGCGCGCTTCTAGATCTTTGGCGTAGTCACGTACTTCTTGGGTTATTTTCATCGAACAAAATTTAGGGCCACACATGGAGCAAAAGTGGGCTACTTTACCTGATTCTTGTGGCAGTGTTTCATCATGGTATTCACGAGCGCGAACAGGGTCTAAACCAATGTTGAATTGGTCGTGCCATCTAAATTCAAAGCGTGCTTTTGATAGGGCGTTGTCTCGCTCTTGTGCACCGGGGTGACCTTTGGCTAAATCGGCGGCATGAGCGGCAATTTTATAGGTGATAAGGCCTTCTTTAACGTCTTCTTTATTTGGCAAACCTAAATGTTCTTTCGGTGTTACATAACACAGCATGGCACAGCCATACCAAGCTATTTGCGCAGCCCCAATCCCTGAGGTTATATGGTCATACCCTGGTGCAATATCTGTGGTGAGTGGGCCTAAGGTATAAAAGGGCGCTTCGTCACAATGTTTAAGTTGCTCTTCCATATTGGCTTTGATCATATGCATAGGCACATGCCCAGGGCCTTCTATGAACACTTGTACATCATGCTTCCAAGCTATTTTAGTCAGTTCGCCTAAGGTACGAAGCTCACTAAATTGCGCTTCATCGTTAGCATCAGCAATAGAGCCTGGGCGAAGGCCATCGCCTAATGAAAAACACACATCGTATTGTTTTAAAATTTCACAAATATCTTCAAAATGCGTGTATAAAAAGTTTTCTTTGTGATGCGCTAGGCACCATTTAGCCATAATAGAGCCACCGCGCGATACAATGCCTGTTACGCGTTTTGCTGTCATAGGGACATAGCGCAAAAGCACGCCGGCATGAATAGTAAAGTAGTCAACTCCCTGCTCGGCTTGCTCAATCAGCGTGTCACGAAATATTTCCCACGTTAAGTCTTCAGCTACGCCATTTACTTTTTCAAGGGCCTGATAAATGGGTACAGTACCAATAGGGACTGGCGAATTACGCACTAGCCATTCGCGGGTTTCGTGAATGTAGCGCCCAGTTGATAAATCCATTACGGTGTCGGCACCCCAACGGGTTGACCACACCATTTTTTCAACTTCTTCCTCAATAGATGAACCAACTGATGAATTACCTATATTGGCGTTAACTTTAACTAAAAAGTTACGACCAACAATCATAGGCTCGGTTTCTGGGTGATTAATATTGTTAGGTAAAATAGCGCGACCACGCGCTATTTCAGCACGCACAAATTCAGGAGTAATAAACTCAGGAATACTCGCGCCAAACGACTCCCCTTTATGCTGCGCAGCTAGTAACTCTTCACGTATTTGTGCACGCCCCATGTTTTCACGTATCGCTACATATTCCATTTCTGGGGTAACTATCCCTTGGCGGGCATAATGCATTTGCGTTACGTTTTTACCCGCTTTTGCACGGCGAATTTTTGGTAAATGCTCAAAGCGAATATGATCAAGCCCATCGTCAGCCATACGCTGCTGCGCAAACTGTGAGGTAACTGACTCAAGTACTTCAGTGTCACCGCGGCTTTCAATCCACTGCTCACGGTATTTATCAAGCCCTTTACGTACATCTAATTCAAAATTAGGATCGGTATACGGGCCAGATGTATCGTAAACACGCAGCGGCTCATTTGGCTCATACACGGGGTTTTCATCTGTGCCACCTATGAATGTATCGCTTAATGTTATTTCGCGCATACCCACACGCACGCCTTGCAGGCTTCCTTCAACATACACTTTATGAGAGCTTGGAAATGGTTGACCCGTTAGGTTATAAATATAGTCAGATGCAGCAGCACGAGTTTCTCGGCGCGACGATTTTTTTGTAGTGTTTGACATGACTTACCTCATTGCTTAAGGGTTGTCTTGCCAGATATTCCGATGGAATAGAGAAAGATCGTAAAGTAGCTTTATGCCACTTTGCAGCCTAAAATGACGGGTTTGATGTTGTTGTACGCATAAAAAAAGACGCACAAGCGTCCAGTTTAGGCAGCTTGTTCCCTACGCAGGTATTAACCTGATCAGGTTCACGGATCCCGCTTTCGCGATCTCAGCCTAAATAAAACTTAGGCACTCCGACAAGTAGTTAAATTGTTCGTTGATTTGATAATGTTTTAATCGAATCTGCTATGAGTGTACGCCAGTTGAAAATTCCCCGCAAGGGGCTGTTTTTCAAAATGTGTAAAATTTACTTAGGGATAAACACAAATTTTTGCTCGCCTTGCATCACCAATTTTTGGTCTTGCAGGTTAAGCTCGGCACCTTGCTTAAGCGCTTGTAAAAACTGCTGTTCAAACTCATCCAGTTCAGGGCCGCATGATTTGCGTGTCATACCTAATTTACTTACGCTCAAGCTGCTATCTTCAAGCGAACCTTCACCAAAAAACTTATTGCATCCGGCAAAGCCATTTATTTGTAGCGCTTCTATAAAGCTCATTGATGCTTTAAAAGATGCGGGAATGGCCAAACCATCAACCTTTGATAATTGCCATTGTGTATATTTTAGCTGCTCAGTGGTAACTGTCCCTGTTGATGCGCAACCAACACATAAACCGATTACAAGCATCGGTATTGCTGCTAATTTCATGTTACTACTAACTTATTGTCTAATTAGTGTAATAGTATCAATATTTGTCAGGTTTATCCGTTAAAAATGCATGTTTTAAATGTAAATTTTTGTTCTAAGCTAGTTTAAAAGCAGTGCTATTTGGAATTAAGCAATTGCTTGGAATAAGTTATCTATCTGTGGTGGTAAAAATGGACGACCTTTCTCGTTAACCGACGTACCTATTACTAAGGCATTGAGCATCACTTTTTCGTCTAATTTGCGAACTACCGTTTGTTTAAACGCAAATTTAAGGCGACTAATGCGTACAGGCTCTACTGCTACATAAAATTCATCCGCTGGCTTTAAAGACTGCTTGTAATCCATTTCACTGCGAAGTACCACTAAGTTAATTTTATCTTTGGCAAGTTGTGCAAAATCAACACCCTGTGCGTATAAAAACTCATGACGAGCGTGCTCCAGATAATTAAAATAAACACTATTATTTACAATACCTTGTAGGTCACACTCGTAGTCACGCACTTTAAAGTCTACTTTAAAGGTCATATTAGTAATCCAAATTATTTAACGTATAATTGCCGCGTTTATAGCACAAGTGTTGAAATAATTGCTACCATACAAGTCCCTAAAATGGAGTTAAGTAACCTAATGAATTTACGTTTGTCTTTAATTACAGCCACGTTATTACCACTATTCGGTGCCCCAATCTACGCCAATGCAGATGACACCGACCTAGAGAAAATCATTGTTACTGGTGACTTTCAAAAAGAAAGCATTCAAACGTTAAGTGCCAGCGCAAGTTTATTTTCTGAAGATGAAGTAAATCTCAGAGGGGCTACTTATTTAGATGAAATGCTAGCAAGCGCTGCAAATGTGAATTTTGCTTCAGGCGCCTCACGCGGACGTTATATTCAAATTAGAGGGGTGGGACTTCGTTCACAATTCGTCGACCCAATTAACCCATCTGTCGGTTTAGTGATTGACGGTATAAATTATTCTGGCCTTGGTGGCAGCTCATTATTATTTGATATTGACCAAGTAGAAATTTACCGTGGTCCACAAGGTACACGTTTTGGCGCCGATGGCATGGCGGGTATGATTCAAATGCAATCAGCTAATGCAACCAGCGATCCTAGTTTAAAATTACATTTAGGTGCTGGCACTTATAACAGCCATGAAGCAGGCGTTGCTGCTAGCACAGGTTTAACCGATGATACCAGTGCACGCGTTAGCTACTTTCGCAGAAAATCTGACGGTTACGTAAACAACCTCTATTTAAATGATGAAACACAAAATCAAGATGAACAAGTTGCCCGCTTTAAATTAAATAGCCAACTCACAGCTCATTTAAATTCAGAGCTAAACCTGCACTATATCGATATCAATAACGGTTATGATGCGTTTACCCTTGATAATTCTCGCAACAGCGTTGCTGATCAACCAGGCGAAGATAACCAACAAAGCTATGCTGTTGGCCTTAATAATACTTACACCGGTTTTGACGCCTTTGATATGAGCTTAAACCTTTCAGCCATTGATACTGAGCTTTTTTATAGTTTTGATGAAGACTGGGTATGTAACGATACAAGTAAGCCGCAAATATGTGCTGCCGGTCTGCACCCAGATGGTTATAGCTCAACAGATATTTATAGCCGCGATCGTGATGATCAAGCGCTCGATCTGCAGTTTAATGGCAAAACAGGTAATTGGGTGGCGGGTATTTACTATCAAAACCGCGATGTTGACCTTGAGCGTCAATATACATGGTTAGCCAATCCATTTGCCTCAACCTATGAAACCAATAACATGGCAGCTTATGGCCAATTAGCCACAGCAATAGGCCCAAAAACTACGCTTATTACCGGTTTACGTGTTGAGCAATATCAAGGTGATTACACAGATAGTAACGGTTTTATTGAAGAAACTGACGATATTATGCTCGGTGGCAAGGCTGCACTTGAATACCAAGTTATTGACCGCACCATGATTTATACCAGTATCACGCGCGGTTACAAAGCCGGTGGGATTAATTCAGAAGCGCTAGCAAAAGCAAAAGATGAAGGGTTAAGTTTAGATGCTGATTTTTTCAAACAGCATACTAGCTTTGATCCAGAGTACTTATGGAGTGGTGAGTTTGGTGTTAAAGGCAGCTCATTGGATGATAAGTTTACCCTGCGTTTAGCTGCATTTTATATGCACCGTGACAATATTCAATTAAAGTCGTGGCAAGTATCAGACCAACAATTTACCGGTTATGTCGCCAATGCCAGCTCTGGCAGTAACTATGGCCTTGAAATTGAAGGCAGCTATCAACTAACACCAAACTTATTTATTACCGGAAGTGCCGGATACTTAGACACTAAAATTAATGACTTTGTTACTAAATCTGGTTTAAATCAAGACGGTCGTGAGCAAGCACAAGCGCCTAAATATCAATATGCATTTAGTGCACGCTACAATGTTACTGATGAGTTATATGCTATGTTAGGTGTTGAAGGTAAAGATGATTATTACTTCTCCGATAGCCATAATGCACAAGCTCCAAACACAAACTTAGTGAATGTAAGCCTTGGTTACGAAGCCGATATGTGGGCTGTACGCGCATGGGCACGTAATGTGTTTGATGAAACCGTTCCAACTCGCGGTTTTGAATTTGGCAACAACCCGTTAGATGGTTACGCAACCCAAACTTACACACAATTAGGCGAGCCTCGCGTAGCCGGTGTTACGTTTACGCTTAATTTGTAATACTGCGACCAGTTGTCAGTTCGAGAATAAAAAACACCGCGTTTAATGCAAACGCGGTGTTTTTTTATCTGATAGCTGACCACTTTAAGCTATTAGCTGCTTTAAGCTCTTGCCACATCAAACGCAATCACCTCTTTTATTTTTTGCTTATTGGTTGCTAGCATCACTAATCTATCAATTCCCAATGCAACCCCCGCACATTGCTCTAAACCATGCTCTAATGCGGCAATTAAACGCGTATCCATAGGTACTTGTTTTAAGCCACTAGCAGCGCGGTAGGCGTTATCTTGGTTAAACCTTTTTGCTTGCTCTTTGGCATTGGTGAGTTCATTAAAGCCGTTGGCTAACTCCATATTTTTATAATAAAGCTCAAAGCGCCCTGCAACTCGCTGATCGTGCTCACAGATTTGTGCAAGTGCCGCTTGCGATGCGGGAAAGTGATACACAAAACAGGGGATGTCTTGACCAATAGTCGGCTCTACTTTCATACAAAATAATAATTGTAGCAAGGTATCTTTATGAGTCTCGTTTTTAGCTATATCAGCAAATCCGTGATCGCAGGCGAGTTGTTGTAACTGCGTGATAGAGGCAGTTAATGGATCGACCCCTAGCGTGCGTTCAAATGCGTGTTGGTAGGTAATCCGCTCTGCAGGCGCAACCTCAAGAATAAGCTGCATCAACTCATCTATTTCATCCATTAAAGCAAATTCGTCAAACCCAGGACGATACCATTCGAGCATTGTAAATTCAGGGTTGTGATGACTACCCGCTTCTTCATTTCTAAATGCCTTACAAAGCTGGAAAATAGCGCCTGAGCCGGCCGCTAACAAGCGTTTCATCGCAAACTCTGGAGATGTTTGCAAAAACAGGGGAAGCCCACCAGCATGACCTGGGCCGACAAATGTAGTATCAAAGCTGGCTAAATGCACATCGGTTACACTGGCAGCACTTAAACTTGGTGTTTCGACTTCCATTACATTACGAGCATAAAAGAATTCACGAATGCTGCGCATAATCGCTGCTCGTTGCTTGAGTGTATCTATGCTGGCACTCGGCGCCCAAAGATCTGCTGACATATTTTCTCCAAAAAAAAATCCCAGCTTAAGCCGGGATTTAATTAATAAGGCGTGTTACAGCTTACTTAACACGGCTTACGTATTCACCATTGCGAGTGTCTACTTTAATTACTTCGCCAATTTGTACGAATAATGGAACACGTACTACAGCACCTGTGCTAAGCGTTGCTGGTTTACCACCCGTGCCTGCTGTATCACCTTTAAGGCCAGGGTCGGTTTCAGTGATCTCAAGCTCAACAAAGTTTGGTGGAGTTACAGCAATTGGGCTGCCGTTCCATAATGTAATAGTACATACATCGTTTTCAACTAACCATTTGCCAGCATCGCCCAGTGCTTTTTCATCAGCAGCGATTTGTTCAAATGTTTCGTTGTTCATGAAATGCCAAAATTCACCGTCTGTGTATAGATACGCTAAATCGGTATCCATTACATCAGCACCTTCAACCGATTCACCCGATTTAAAGGTTTTTTCAAGTACCTTGCCAGAGATAAGCTTACGGATACGAACACGGTTAAACGCTTGGCCTTTACCCGGTTTTACCATTTCATTTTCTAAGATACTGCAAGGTTCGCCGTCCATCATAATTTTTAGGCCGCCCTTGAACTCGTTGGTGCTATAATTCGCCATCGTTTCCTCTATTTATATTTTTCGAGTAATCTACGTGCCAATGATACAAAGAAATGAAGCAAATTTGCATAAAAACTGGCAAAAAGAATTAGCAAATGTAGTTACCTGCCCAAAAGTGTTGCTAGAAATGGTTGGTTTATCGAGCCAAGTCCATGAAAACGACATAAAAGCTCGTAGCTTGTTCCCTGTTCGTGTGCCATTGCCTTTTATAAAAAAAATTCGTCACGGCGATGCAAATGACCCTTTATTGCTGCAAGTTATGCCCCGCCATCAAGAGTTTTTAACTAAATCGGGGTTTAATAAAGACCCGTTACTTGAGCAAGATAACAATCAACCGGGTCTGTTACATAAATATAAATCGCGTGTTTTAGTCATGTTTAAAACCGGTTGTGCTGTAAATTGCCGCTACTGCTTTAGACGCCATTTTCCTTATCAAGAAAACCAACTGAATAAACGTAGTCTTATTGATGCATTGAGCTATATAAAATCGGATAAAAATATTAACGAAGTGATTTTAAGTGGTGGCGATCCACTAATGGCCAAAGACGATGCTATTAGCTGGTTTTTAGATAAGCTTGAGCAAATACCACAAATTAAACGCATGCGCATACACAGCCGCTTGCCTGTGGTTATTCCTGCACGTATCACTGAACAATTATGTGAAAGATTAGCAAAGTCACCATTAAAAATTATATTCGTTAATCATATTAACCATGCAAACGAAATAGATAATGACTTTAAAAACGCCATGAACATGCTCAAAAAAGCAGATGTGCTACTGTTAAACCAGGCGGTTATTTTAAAAGATGTGAACGATACAGTTGATGCGCAAATAAACTTAAGTGAAGCGTTATTTGATGCGGACGTAATGCCTTATTACTTACACTTACTGGATAAGGTAGAAGGCGCAAGTCATTTTGATATAGATGAGGCGCAGGCCATAAAAATAATGGCAGAGCTTTTAGAAGCCCTGCCAGGATTTTTAGTGCCTAAACTAGTTCGGGAAATAGGAGGTCAAAAAAGTAAAACCCCTATCGACCTCAAATTAGTTTAAACATAAACGTTTACATTATTCCCAAGTGTTGCAGTGACCGACTTAGCCGGTGTTTGCGCACTTGAAGATTGTGTAGCACCTTCAATAAGTGCCAGTGCAGCGGCACCATCAGCTTGCTGTTGCTTTTTAGATAAAGCAGCAGTTAATACTTCTGCGCCTTGGCCTGCACCAGGCATTGTAGGTAGATTTCCACCTGATATATTCATAACTCACACCTGACTTTTAACTGTAATACACGTATTATAGTCGCTGAATTGGTAAATTACTTTACCAACCCACTTAAGTATTTATCGGCAACATTGCACTAAGCTTTAGGAAAACCATGGATTCTATAATTGAACAACTCAACGCCAACTTAAAAATTGTTTACCGTCAGGCACTTGACGCTGACAAAAAACTCGATGAGTTACAACAGCAAGGTCACGGAAAATTTAAAGCCTTATTTGCCGAGGACGCTGGATTTAGTTTCGAAGCTAAACGTTTTAAGCCTTACGTGTTAGACGTTGCCGCTGATGTAGAAAGCTTATCGAGCGACGGTTTGGATGAAGAAAAACTAAAAAAAGCGGTTATCAAACTACAAAATTTACTAACGCTGTTAGCGACCTTTAAATAAAAATTAGCGACTTCTTTGCAAAGCATCTACCAAAGTAGATGCTTTGCATTATTAGCTAGATACGCGGTAAAATTTGCTCACCAAACCACTCTGTTAATAAGCGTTTTTCATAGTAAAATGCTTCGTCTCGACCCATTTTAATTTTATCCATAAAGCCCATATCTTTTAAGCTCACGTTGTCTTCTTGTGCAACAACACCACTTTCATTACTAAGCACATAGTTAAATTCAATCCGTGGAAAGTGAATGGGTTTAACCACCCGAATTTCGTTAACACCGCCATAGCGCACGTCACCAGCTAAATCTAAATCGGTTACTTCAATTTTTAAACTATAATTTTTAGGAAGCTGCTCACTGAGCTTTGCAAAGTGCTCATCAATATTTTTGGCAATTTGCTTATGGTATGAGCCTTTAGTTTGGTTTGATGGGCGTACATCGCGATAATCATTAAAGTCATGCCATTTAACTTGTGCCTCACCCGCGCAAACAACACTCGGTAGTGCAATAAATATCAACATTGCTATTTTTTTAACTGAGTTCATACGTTTCTCCAACGAGTATGCTGATCATTATAATCAACTAAATATTTTACAAATTGCTATACCTTACTTTAGCAATTACATATGAACTATAACTTAATCTTTCTACTGCGGTGTTATTAAAATTGCACAAAATGTAATCAAAAGTACAGCTTGCGATGTTACGATTGCAAAACAAACAAAATAATACATGTAAAAGCTCAGTATTTATGGTGAAATTAACTTAATTGAACAGAGGTTTCCAAGGAGCATTCATGGCAATTTTAGTAACCGGTGGCGCAGGCTATATTGGCTCACACACCGTTTTAGAACTTTTACAGCAAGGCAGCGACGTTATCGTGATTGATAACTTAAGTAACTCCTCTGAAGAGTCACTTGAAAGAGTGAAAAAAATAACTGACAAAGCAATTACTTTTTATCAAGGTGATATTTTAGATAAACCCTTTTTAGACTCGGTATTTGCCAAGCATACCATTGAAAGTGTGATTCATTTTGCTGGCCTAAAAGCCGTGGGAGAATCGGTCGTAAAACCCATTGAGTATTATCAAAATAATGTACAAGGTACACTAACACTGGTTGATGCTATGCGTGATGCAGGTGTATTCAAACTGGTATTTAGCTCATCCGCCACTGTATACGGCGACCCAGCAAGCTTACCAATACGCGAAGACTTCCCCGTTGGCGGTACAACCAATCCATATGGTACGTCTAAACTAATGGTTGAAATGATGTTGCAAGATATCGCTAAATCAGATGAGCGCTTCGCGTTTGCTATTTTGCGCTACTTTAATCCTGTCGGTGCACATGAGTCAGGTTTGATTGGTGAAGACCCTAATGGTATTCCTAATAATTTATTGCCTTTCATTTCACAAGTTGCGGTTGGCAAATTAAAGCAACTTGCTGTATTTGGCGACGATTATGATACGGTTGATGGTACTGGCGTTCGTGATTACATTCACGTTGTAGATTTAGCCCTAGGGCATTTAAAAGCACTTGATAAAATAGCCGCAGAAACCGGTGCGCTTGTTTATAACCTTGGTACAGGTAACGGCTATTCAGTATTACAAATGGTCAATGCGTTTATTAAGGCTAGCGACCAAGCAATCCCTTATGCGGTGTCACCTCGTCGCCCAGGTGATATTGCAGCCTGTTATGCTGCGCCAGAAAAAGCCCTTAGTGAACTAGGTTGGCAAGCTGAGCGTGGTATTGATGTCATGATGCAAGATACTTGGCGCTGGCAATCAAATAATCCAAATGGATATAAGTCATAAAGGCTTCTTTAAGTTATCAGCTTAAAATTAAAACACCGCATTTAAATTAAATGAGGTGTTTTAATGTTGTACTTACCAATTTTGTATTTCTACAATCCGTGACTGGGTTCGCGCATATTCAAAACATAACTTTTTACCTTGGTATAACTCGTTTATGTCGGCCTGGGCATTAATTACTAGTAATTTGTGGCAATCGTAAAACTCATCGACTAAGGCAATAAAACGCCGTGCTTCATCATCGAGCGTATGCTCATCTAACTGCTGCTTTTCGCGCTGATAGCTGTCTTCTATACCATGTACAATAACTTTACCGGTTGCTTCTTTGCCCATTATTGGCACATTCGCGATATATAGCACCGAAAACTGTTCTGCTAAAAACATATAGTCATTGGCGCTGCGAGGACCTGCGCACAGTGCCATAAAATCAATCAGTAGTGCATCGTTAGTTTTTAATAAATAGGGAAGTGCTCGACCATGCACAGTCATTGTATTATCACGCGTTGCTTGAGGGTATGCGGATAAAAACCCAGCCTCAAATTCCGCGTGGGGCAAGTTAATAAAATAATGACGACTGCTTCTACCGTACCTGAAGCGGTGGTCTTCCTCCCCCGCTACGTTAATTACATGACAATGCGCATTTATTAAATCGATAGTTGGTAAAAATCGCGCGCGTTGCAAACCGTTGTAATAAAGTTGCTCGGGTTTTGCGTTAGAGGTTGCGACTAGTACCACGCCTTGTTCAAACAAAGCGTTAAATAACCGAGCCATGATCATGGCATCACCAATATCACTAACAAAAAACTCATCAAAGCACAGTACCTTTATCTCTTTGGCCCACTGTTTAGCTATTATTTGTAGCGGATTTTTATCCCCTTGTAACTTGGCCAATTGAGCATGAATTTTTTCAATAAAGTGATGAAAATGCAGGCGCTGCTTTTTCTCTGTGGGTAAGTTTTCATAAAATAAATCCATCAACATAGATTTACCCCGACCAACCGGGCCATATAGATATATTCCCTTAATTAAAGGTGCTTTTTGCCACCAGCTTGTAGGTTGACTTAATTGCTCATTTAAAGACTGTAACGCACTCACAGCTTGGTGCTGCGCCGCATCAAAATCAAGCTCTCCTGATGAAACTTTGCGGTGGTACAGGCTTAAAATTTCTGTGCTGGGCTCTGTCATGGTATTTCACTATCCGCTATACTCGCGGCCATTGTAGCCGACTAAAAATGTGAACAACATGAAATTTCCTTGCCGTTTAGATAAATTTATTAGCCATTTAGCAGAGTTACCACGCTCAAAAGCCCGTGCGGCAATAAAAAGTCAAGCGGCTAGCGTTAATGGTGAGGTGATCACGGCATTCGACTTTCAAGTTAGCCAACAAGATGACGTGCTGTTTTATGACGAGCCATTAGTTTTTTTAGGTAAACGCTACTTTATGCTCAATAAGCCGGTAGGTTATGTGTGCGCTAATTCGGATGAGTTACACAAAACCGTATTTGATTTGCTTGATGAGCCAAACATGGCCGATTTTCACATTGCTGGGCGTTTAGACATAGACACCACTGGCCTAGTGCTTATTACTAATGATGGCGACTGGTCACACAAAATTACCTCGCCTAAAAAGAATAAATTTAAAACCTACTTGGTTGAAACTCAAGAGCCGATTACCGATGATGCACTGCAGCAATTACGCGACGGTGTGCAGCTTCACAATGAAAAAGATTTAACTCGCCCTGCTATTGCTGAGCGCTCAGGGAATTATGGTTTACGCTTGTCTATTTCTGAGGGTAAGTATCACCAAGTAAAACGTATGCTAGCAGCGGTAGATAACAAGGTAGTTGAATTACATCGTGAACAAATTGCGGATATAAAGCTAGGTGAAGATCTGGCTGCAGGTGAATACCGCCCACTAACCGCCGCAGAGATAAAACTGTAAGGTTGTTTGGGTATTAGGAAAACAGCTTCAAACTGACCGCAGCCCTTTCTGAAACCTGGCGTCTAAAACCTGCTCTTACGATTTAATTTGTACTAAATCAAAGTCTGTCATTCCGGGTACAATCGCTTGCAGACGAGACTCAGTAATATCTAGAGAATTTAAGCATTCACAGTATTCAGAAGCTTTAAGTTCTAATTGGTGGGCTTTTTTCTGCAACGACTTATCGATTTCTTTGGTAATGATATCCATGCGTTGCCCCATGTCGTTCATGCGGTCTTCTATATTGCCTTCTCGAGATTTAAACGCATCCCCGAGCGACATTAAAATAGCACCCAAAGAGCCATGTACTGCAGAGTGTATTTTTTGGCTAATTTCTTTAGTAAAAAAATCATCAATTTGGGAAAGCGATTGAGGGGCTATAAAAAAGAAGTCGTCGCCACGCTTAAACTTATCCATAAGTGCACGCTCTACATATTGTAATTGCGTTTTTAGCACTTCGGGTTCTTTATCTGACATGCCCTCAACAACATGCTCAATAGCACTAAGCCCAAGGTTTACACCGTCAGTCGCTAAATCGACTAGCTCAGGAACCGTTTGACGAATACCATTGCTAAATTGTTCTAGCACTTTACTTTCGTCGGTACTTAAATCGACCCAGTAGCCTCGAATAAACAGTTGATTATTATTGTTAATTTGCACCCTAGTTTGGCCTTTATCAACAATACGGATCACATCATCGGTAATAATTAAACCATGACGAAGTTCAACATCACATTGCTTTTGTGCGATTGCATTGCAGCTTAAAAGTGCCATTGATAACGCCAATATCGAACGAGATAAAAACGCCATAAACACCTCAAAAAGACTAAAATAGGGGGTGGCTAGATTAACAAAAAACCAACTTTATGCAAGCAAAAGTAACACCCTAAAAACAAGGCACCATGAAACGTAACGTTTATACAGCGCCTTTATCCTCTGGCTTGTACTATTAAATAGGTGAGCCTGGTGGTATAGGTAACGCTTTAAAATTATCAGGCCACTGGCCTGTTGTTAAAAACTGATTAATTTGCGCCGCTAAATAGTCTTTAAATGCGCTGTCACCTACTTCAGGATGGCTCAGTAAAGAGTGTTGATTAAACTCATCCGCTAGTTTATTTAAGTAAAAATGCAGTTGCGCTTGCACCTCTGGACTTAGTGTTTGGCTAGCGACAAGATCAGCCATAGTTTTTGCCGTTAAGTACTGTACTCGTTGCGTTACTTTTCCTGCCATGGTGGCAGGCGCTGATACATTAAACACCTGCTTATATAATTGTTTAAGCAGCTCATCTAAGCCATAAAAGCGGTTATCTCGCACTTGTTGCTGTGCTAAACGATTTAATCGTTGAGCATTAAGTAATAGCGATAAGCTATGCTGCGCGGCGACTTCAGGTAATGCAAGTGCATCCATAGTTAAGCCGGTACGCCCCACTATACTTTCTCGTGATTTAGACTCGCCATACGCTTTAGGCACGATTAAGGAAAGTGTCGACTCTGGAAGCGTTAAGTTGCTTGCTTTTAGGGTCGCTAAAATGGCATTAACCGCTTGTTGTTGAGCCTCTTTAGTTACAACTTGGGCGCCTTTAACGGGTGCATCACTGCGTATCTCATAATCATAATCAACGCCCGCGATAAGCTTAGCAACCGCTTCAACTTGATAACGGTGGAACAAATAAAGCGGTACTAGCTTTTCTTCCAATTGCGATAGCGCAACCCCAGTTTTTATATTATTAATGCCAAACTGCCCAAGCGCCTGCTTTCGCACATCAAGCACTCTAAGTAATTCTTCACTTGGATTACTGCCGTTATCCCAAAGATGCGCTGTAGGGTGCGCCCCACCTTTGGCACGGGCATCACTGTCAGAAATAAACGCCAAACCTTGCGCTTTATTTTGCTGTAAAATAGCAGCGAGTGCTGCGCTTTCATCTTGTCCGGTAAAGTCGCTGTAGCCATATTTTATCACTTGGGTATCCCATGCCCCCATGCCTTTAGCATAACCATCAGATACGTCTAACTGACCATTATCAGCAAAACTTAACAACGGATGCGGATAGTCCATCACCGAAGCACGATTATTTACTGACGCAGCAAAGTTATGCGCAATACCCAGTGTATGACCAATTTCGTGAGCACTGAGTTGACGAATACGATCAAGTGCCATTGCATGTAAAGTGCTTGCCACTTCATTGCCTTTTAAATAAGGCGCTGCCAGTGATTCAGCAATAAGGATATCTTGACGCACTCGCAACGATCCTAGTGTGACATGGCCTTTAATAATTTCGCCTGTACGTGGGTCTATAATTGAACTGCCATACGACCAGCCTCGGGTAGCACGGTGCACCCATTGAATAACGTTGTAGCGAACATCCATAGGATCAGCATTACTTGGTAGCACCTTAACCTCAAAGGCATTTTTATATCCTGCTGCATTAAAGGCGTCATTCCACCATTGCCCGCCTTCTAGTAAGGCCGTTTTAACTGGTTCAGGTACGCCAGGGTCTAAGTAATACACAATGGGTTCGACCGGTTCACTTACAGCCAGACTCGGATCTTTTTTTATTAACCGATGACGTGGAATGTAACGCACATACATAGACTCATCGAGCCCTGCCGCATAATTTTTATGCTCCACACTCCAATAACCCGATTGCGGGCTAAATTTTCGTGGCGTGTAATTGTCATCAGGCAATTTGATTAATGAATGGTGCATATGCACGGTTAGCGCGTATGGATCAGCACTCACTTGGCGCACATATTCACCTGGTTTAGACCCTTTAAAGGTGAGAATGGCTTCAAGTTCAGTATTTTTTACAAATGCTTTTGAGCGATTCATAAATACCGCACTGCGTGACTCATCAAGGCTAAACTGCCCTTGCTTGCGCGCAGCTAAAGTACGACTTACGCCATGTACATCGCTTAGTAAATAGGGGGTGTAATCAATTAATGCAGCATTGTCATCTTGCGCGACAACTTTAAAACCCGCCAAAATACTGGATGCAAACGCTTCTTTAACGCTTTGCTGCTCTGCTAGATTACTTGTGTTAGCACGGTAGTAAGTATTTACAGCGCGCAACATCACCTTATTGCCAAAGCGCTCAAACTGTACCAAATAAGTACCGCCTAATTGGCCTCTATCTAAACCAATATCGTTAGACCCTACTCCATAAGGCAAGCTATGCTGTAGTAAAAATTGTTGTTCAAGTTTATCAACTTTTAAATACACATTGCCGTTTTGCGTATCGTAAAAGAAAGAAAAATAACCAGGGAAATGGTTCATTTTTTCAGTAAATTCGTCAATAGACTTAATTGCTGCGTGCGCTTGGGTTATCATACAGAGCAGCACAGTAAAGAGTATGTAACTTAATCGTGATATTTTTTGCATAATCTTATCTTTGTTATTAGCGTTTTAAATGCGATGTAGGTACCCCATTATAGGGGGTTATTTATACAATACAGTTATTTAAGACGAATTTCAGCGCTCTAAACTAATCTCTCTCACATTATGATTAGTTTTAACACGTTATCAGGAAAAAAGAATGCGTAGACTCCCACCAGTATTACTAGAAGATGGCTGTTCAAGAGAACTTTTGTCGTTAATTCGTACTATTTTAGCGGCATGTAAAGAAATTTCATTTCGCGTCGGTCAAGGTGAATTATCGGGCGTATTAGGCTCAACCCTCGATGAAAACATTCAAGGCGAAACACAAAAGAAACTCGATGTACTGTCTAATCAGTTATTAAAAGATATATTGCTGGAGTCAGGCACAGTTAAAGCGATTGCCTCTGAAGAAGAAGATTATACCGTTGCCGGTAACCCAGATGCTGAGTACATTGTTGCATTTGACCCACTTGATGGCTCGTCAAACACCGATATTAACTCGCTAGTAGGCACTATATTTTCTATTATGAAAGCGCCGGTGGGCTCAGATGCTGCTGATGAAAAGATTTTTATGCAACCTGGGCATCAACAAGTAGCTGCAGGTTACGTACTGTATGGCCCATCAACTATGCTTGCGCTAACAACGGGTAAAGGTACACGCATGTTTACCTTAGATAAAACCCAAGGTAGCTTTTTACTTACCCAAGATTTTGCCGCTATTCCTGCTAAAACCAATGAGTTTGCAATTAATGCCTCAAACCAGCGCCACTGGGAACCGGCGATGCAAAACTACATTAATGATTTACTTGCCGGAGATACAGGCCCTCGTGCTCAAAACTTCAATATGCGTTGGATTGCTGCAATGGTTGGCGATGTACACCGTGTACTTAGCCGTGGTGGCTTATTTACTTACCCAACTGATACTAAAGATCCTAATAAGCCTAATAAACTGCGTTTACTTTATGAAGCAAACCCAATGGCAATGCTAGTAGAGCAAGCAGGTGGTATTGCTTCAACAGGCACTGAGCGTATTATGGATATTCAGCCTGATGCCATCCATCAGCGTGTTGCGGTTATTTTAGGCTCTAAAGACGAAGTAGAAACTTGCTTGAGCTATCATAAGTAAACAAGTTGTCAGTTGTCAGTTGTCAGAAAATACTAAGCCGCATTTAACTTAAATGCGGCTTAGTATTATTTATCCGTTACATAAAACCGCAGTAAGCTCGCATCTAAAAGAGTTGAGTTAGCCTAAATCTAGTCCTTTAATAATGCTAATAATTGTTCAAGCTTTTTGTGGCTAAGCTCTCCCATTTGCTCGCTATTACTCAGCGCATAAATAACCCCTTCATGCTCAGCGCTATCTATATCTGCTCTTGATTCAATGACGTTGGCCCAAAGCGCGAGATCATCGAGATCTATTTCATTACTTACACAGCGCTTAAGCACATCAATCAATATGGGTGTCGTTAACTTATAAAGTGGCTTAGCATTGTGCGCAGAGCTTGACACTATTACTGAGATTGCTTCATCTCTTTGCTCTCCAAAAGTAATAAATTCAGCCAATGCTTTTTGTATATTCATAATGTTTGTTATTCTTGCTGCTCTACTGTTAATAAGACCTAAAATGACCCAGATAAACTGCAGCCAATGTAATACAACGCTTAACTGTAATGTTAATGATATAACCGCATGTTGGTGTTATCAGTTACCCGCTATTTTACCACTCGATGATACAGCAACTAGCTGCTTATGCCGATCATGTACTCTTGCTAAAATTAATTACTATTTAGAAACTATATATACCCAGCCAATAAAAGCTCAAATCGCTTTTGCTAAACAATTTAGAAGTAATGATAATTTAATTGAAGGGTTAGATTACACCATGCAAAATAGTTACATGGTGTTTAGTAAGTGGTATTTTTTAAAGCGTGGTACTTGCTGCAAAAATGGTTGTAAAAATTGCCCTTATAGCTAAATTAGCCACACACAGCAATAGGCAGTGAGTTATCAGCGCCCCATTCACTCCACGAGCCATCGTACACACTTAAATTACTATAGCCGCATTCATCGGCAAACAGCGCAAGCGCACAGGCAGTAACGCCAGAGCCACAGCTAAATTGTAAGTGGGTTGCATTACCGACTAACTCACTAAACTTTGCCTGTATAAAGTCGAGTGATTTTGCCTCACCATTTTCTAATAGACTAGTTAAAGGTAGCGAATAGCTATTAATAATATGGCCGCTGCGCATTCCGGCTCTTGGCTCACTACTTTTGCCGGTAAAGCGCTCATAAGCGCGTGCATCTAAAATAACTGTATTGGCATCCTCAGTAGCTCTTAGCACCTGTTTTTTATCAATAAAGTAATCAGGCCGGTATTGAGCAATAAAATCGCCTTTTAATGATGCTTGTGTATAGTTTGATTCAATCGGAAGCCCGAGTTCAAGCCACTTGGCTAAACCGCCACTGAGGACTTTTACGTTATCAAACCCCATGGCTTTAAACATCCACCAAGCTCTAGCTGCACTGAATAACCCTGCATCTTCATAAATCACCACAAGTGAATCGTGATTCACTCCCGCTTTTTGCATCACTTGAGTAAATTGTTCTGCACTACACAAGGTATTAGGTAATGGGTTTGAGGGATCTGCGAGTTCTTTTTTGATATCAAACCGTTGTGCTTTAGGAAGCATGGCAACGGGTGAGTACTCCCCCGCAGCTGAGGGACGTAACATACCCGCATCAAAAATAACCAGGTTAGCTTGCTCTAAGCGAGCATGTAACCATTGTGCACTGACCATGTTTTTCATCGTCTTTCCAAATTTGAGGAAATGAAATAGCTATATATTATTACAGCCTGTTTATAAACAGAATTTAGACTGGTTACAAATTATAATAATGCTAAAATAGCTGCTTTGAGGTTTCTAAATAAAATAAAATTATGCCAATCCCTTTTTACATTATCAATATGCAAGGCTGCGAAGACCGTTGGGAAACAACCCTAAAGCGACTTACCAGCCTACACTTAAATGCTGAACGTTTTGAAGCGACCATTGGCAAAAACCTTAGTGAAGAAGAAACCCTCAAGTGGTATTGCCCGAAAAAAAATAAAAAACGTTACAATCGCAATCTATCTGCAGGTGAAATTGGTTGCTATGTAAGTCATATGCGCCTTTGGCAAAAAATGGTTAATGAAAACATGCCTTTTTGTGTTGTATTAGAGGATGACCTTTTCATTGAGGCTTCGCTTAAAGATGTTGTTGATGCGGCAATTAAATTGAAAAACTGGGATTTAATAAAATTATCTGACAACAGAAATTTTCCATTTATTGACAGTGCCCCATTAGAAAATAATCTAACAGTCGGTAATTATAAAAAAGCACCAAATGGCACTCAAGGCTACATCATTTCATTAAGTGGGGCTAAAAAACTACTGCAAAGAAAACCATTTTTTAGACCTGTAGATGTCGATATGCAATTTCACACAGAAGTAGGGCTAAGTATGATTGGCATAAAACCCTACCCGGTTGCCGAAGATCGAAGCTTTATTAGTGAAATAACAAGCGCTAATGCAGGTTCGCATTCTAATAAAAGTACATTTATTAGAAACTTAAAACACAGGTTAAACTTATATATGCAACGCAAAAAAATATCAGCCGATGTATCAGTTATAACTAAAAAGTTATAACTGTAGTTCAATATATTGGCTGTATGACTGCGTTCGGTTAAATCTTAATAATTTTGCCACGCAGTGGCGCCATTTTAGCTAAAATTTTATTTTGCACTGTATGTGGGATATTTTGCTCGTTCATTGCATTTATTAATAAATCGACAACGTGATTGAAGTCTTTTTCATTTATGTTCATCCCCGTATGAATGGCGACCATAGAGTCACCTTTATATTCACAAGGGCCATCTGTTAGGGAGCATAAATGACTGATAAACCCTTGTCGAAAATGACTGATATTACTGTGCTCAAAGTAATGAAACACTTGTTGGTCATTACCTATTTGTGTAATAAAACTATCAGTTAGTCTCTCAAGCCCAGCTTGTTCGCCAAGCTGCTGATACAAAGAAGTGTTGGGTTGTGTTGTACACCCTGCAAGTAAGTTTAAACAACAAAAAATAAATACACTCAGTTTCATTACCAATACCCCGTAACCGATAAATACCAGCCAGTTTGATTATCAACACCAGCAATCCGCCCTAAATCTAAATAGGCCGCAGTCACACTCATATGCTTATTAGGTATCCACGCTATAAATAAATCGCGCCAGTCTTGCTCGCCTAGTCCCAAGTTATTGGCTTTTTGCCGATACTCAATGCCAACGGCTAATTCGCGGCTTAAAAACACCGCACTACTTGCTTCTAACAAAATATGGCTGCCCTCATTAGCACCACCATATCCCAACAGCCCTAGCTGATTGGCTTTACTGTAGCGAGTAGTCACATTCCAAAACCAGTTATATCCAGCAAGTGCACCTAAATGTAATTTACTGGCTGCAATATACACATCTGTACCGCTGGTTTTTTTAGCGCCAACTAACTTTGCAACTGTGCCATCATCCAATGACTTATGCTGTACGCCCACACTTAACTGTGGCCACTGACTATAAACAATATCACCGTATAAACGTACTTTTGCTCCAGTAATTGACTGCTCTATTTCGGTATTGAGCGCCGGTACATCAAACTGCTGCTCCGCATAACTGAGCTCAACACGATTGAATAGGTTAAGCTGCATGCCGCAGGCATCAAGACGGTAGTCAGTAACATCAGCACGACTACAAAAACCATTAACAGCCCATTCGTCTTCACTGGCATACCCTGCCAATTGTGCCCAAGGAACTAATCCTCCCCCTGCACTGCCTTCAATTTGAGACACCCCAGGTGTTGCCAATAACTTCCCCGTTGCAGCTACAGTTAACGTACTGCAAAGTAAGAGTGTCATGCTCAGTAAAAATTTAATGTACACGCTGATATTCCTCTAACCATTGTTCTAATTGCTGCGCTTTTAAAGGGCGACTTAAATAGTAACCTTGCGCATGATCGCATTGCATTTCGTGAAGCATTGATAAAGATTCAGCGGTTTCCACACCCTCAGCCACAACAGAAAACCCTAATTGGTGACCCAATGTGATTGAGGAGCGCACTATGTATTGATCTTTTTGTGATTCGTGCAGAGTTAAAATAAAGCATTTATCTAGCTTAAGCTCATCAATAGGTAACATTTTTAACCGTCCTAGTGATGTTTGCCCTACGCCATAATCGTCCAATGAAATTTTAACGCCAATGCTTTTTAAATCTTCTAACGCTTTAATACCTTGGGCCTCATTTTCAATCATATCTCGCTCTGTCAATTCAATAGTCACAGAGCTTGGGTTAACTTGGTATTTATTTAAGGTGGCTACCAACGAAGCGTGAAAACCTGAATGAGCAATATCTTGGGCAGAAACATTAATAGCGGCTTGTAAATGAATATCTTTTTTTGACCAATCGGCTATTTGTGCAATCACAGTATCGACGACCCAAGCGGTCAGCTCCACTATTAACCCTGACTGCTCGGCTAAATCAATAAAGACCTCAGGCGACACCCAGCTCCCATCTTTTCGTTGCCAACGAATAAGAGACTCTACCTTATCAATTTTCTGACTTTTAATGTTCAACTTAGGCTGATAGGTCATGAATAATTGCCCATTATCATCATCAATTGCTTGTTTGAGTTCATCA
Source organism: Pseudoalteromonas sp. 23_GOM-1509m (assembly GCF_000518425.1). Lineage (NCBI taxonomy): Bacteria > Pseudomonadati > Pseudomonadota > Gammaproteobacteria > Alteromonadales > Pseudoalteromonadaceae > Pseudoalteromonas > Pseudoalteromonas sp. 23_GOM-1509m. The sequence goes on along the minus strand of NZ_JADO01000011.1, from coordinate 119,847 downwards.
AGCATAATTAAACGGTCTAAATGCGCCTCATCTTCACCGTCTTGATAATAATGTAAGCTTTGCTGACTCGTTGTAGCTGCATCTACAGCAATGAGTACACGTCGCATTAAATCGTCTGCTTTAGTCCCTTGCTCTGGGTATTGCACAATACCAGCATTAAAACGTAAGCTTATTTTTAAATTTTTAACCTTGTAAGCTAGCTGTAATTGCTTGAGTAAATCAGCCACTGCACATTTTACCTGCTCAACCTCTGCACAAGGGTAAACCGTTAAGAATTCATCGCCACCAATTCGAGCATGAAAACCACCTAGCTCATCAGAAAATTGACGAATACGGTTTGCCACTGCAATTAAACATCCATCCCCTACTTGTGGGCCAAGTTTATCGTTTATATGCCTTAAGCCTTTTATATCAATAGCAACAAGCGTGTACCGCGCATCGTTAGTGAGCCGCTTTGCTAATAAATCTAACATAGCAGAACGGTTATAAAACCCCGTTAAGGTATCATGATGTGCTTGAAAACTAATTTGCTGTTCACGCTTATTAATATCATTACCCATGTTATTAAAAGCGCTCACGAGGGTTTCTATTTCACTGCTTTGCTTTTTACCTTCAAATTTAAAACGGTAGTCGCCTTTCGCAAACTGTCTGGCAATAACCGCTAACTGTGAAAGTCCAGTCGTTAAATTATTTGCTAACAAACTACTGGTGATCACACCAAATAACATAGTTAAAACAGCGAGTGTGATCAGCGTTAATAATAATTGCTCAATATCGCGATAACTCGAGGTTAAATCTGCGCTAAGCAGTAAGGTTATCGGATGCGATTGTAAAGAGGGTAAAGCTATTTGTTCGTTTTCATAGGCCAAATATTCGGCAAAAAAACGAGCCGTAGTTTTATTGGTAAAGTACGCTATTGGTTGAAAGTTATCTGGTTGGGATACTAGCGAGCTTGTTGCAAAATCATCTAATTGCGCAACAAAACTAACCTCCATTCCGGTTAAGCTTTTTAGCTCAGTAGCCACTGCAGATGTTATTTTAAATCCGACCAAACTGTAAGCTATGGTTCTGGGAGTTTTAACTGGCAATAAAATCACTTGATACAACTGGTTATTTAACACCACAAAACTCGATTGTTCAGAATTATTTAATAACTCATCCATCAAGGGTTGTAGGTTATCGGCAAAATTTTGTGCATTAACATTAGCTGACACTAACCGCCCTGATAAATCGAGCAACAGCATAAGATCCGCATTGATCCGTTGACTGTGGTTGTATAACACACTGCTAATAGTGGCGGCATCACGAGTTGCAACCGCTTGCTTAAAACCAAAATCAGCGGTTAACACCTTTGCGGCTGTTAATAATAAGCTCTCTTTTGATTTTAAATATTGTTTATAAACGCTTTGCGCAACCGTTATATTTTGTTGCACTTTTTCTACCTGAAATTTACTGGTAGACCACCAAAAGCTCAGTAAACTAACCAAGGTAGTGAGTAATACCAAGCCAACGCAAAGCGTTGTAATACGACTGCGTAAATTATTGGCCATTGCCTTCCCTAAATTGACTGCCAAAGGTATTACGTGGTGCAGGGGTAGATGTATTTATAGTTATTGATAACGGGCTGGTTGATTCTATATTAAACAGTTTTTTATTATCCAAGGGAGCTGTTTGCAGTGAATGCCAAACACTGGCTTGCACAGGAAAAGTGTCTACTTGCAGCTTTATCTGGCCTTGCTCGTTACTGGTATACACATGACTACTGTTAGCGACATATATATAGCCCACCATGGAGTCATGAATATTGCAGCCTAGAACAACAACACCTTGATTATCAAACTTAATAGGTTCTTCTGGCTGGCCAGAATAGAGCTTTAATTGAAAAGGTTTAGCTTTTGAAAAAGAATAAACATGGTGGCGAATATTATCGCTATTTGGAAAGTCGACGTACTGACCTTGGTGCACAATAAGCAACTCTGGAGAAAACTGTTTATCAACTTGATCCATTACCGCTGTGGGTAAATTGCCCGAAGTTTTTGAAGAAGGTAAATGATTTATTTCTACGACAGCATTAGGCAATACTTGGTCATGCTGATCTTTAATAACCAAATTAATGGTATTACCAAAAGCCGATACACTAAACAATACACCCAGTACTAATAAATAACGACGTTTTGCAATAACTTGCCATGCTCGCTCTAACATAACCACACCCAAAAATTCACCATAGGTTAAGTTAATTAGAGACGAGCACTAATTGCAAGAATTATAGCTCAGTTACTTAAAATAAATACTTTTTCATTAGTTAAAATGAGCTTTGCTATATCTGTCTACTTACTACGTTATTTAACGATTAAACCGTAATCAGCATCTAAAATAGCAATCACTTCTTGGCGCGGATCATTAGGTATAATAATCTCTTTACCAATAATTTTGCTCGCGATGCCCACATAAGTGTCAGACACTTCAAGCATTACTGACTCAGGTAAAATATAATCTTTTGCTAACTGCTCACGCTCAGCCATACGGTCTTTATTTAATAACACATCGCTCTCTGGCACGTTATTAATTAATAGCTGACGGAAACCTTCTTTTGAGTTTTCAACAATTTTGCCATCTTTATAAGATGCTTCATCCCAAATACGTGATGAATCGGGTGTCCCTACTTCATCAATATAAATAAGTTGCTGCGCACCATTTAAATCTTCTACGTAACCAAATTCAAATTTAGTATCGACGAAAATTTGCCCGAGCTTAGCTAACTCATTACTAATTAGCTCGAACCCTTCTACCAATAATTTTTCGTATTTGGCGACATCGTCAGCCGATTTAAAATTAAAAACATCTAAGTTATTTGTAATATTCTCACGCGTAATATTTACATCATCAACAGCAGGAATATCAGCCACTCCTTCAATAATGCCTTTAGTAGAAGGAGTAATAAGCACCTGTGCAAGCTTTTGATTCGCTTTTAAGCCTTCAGGAAGTTGTAAACCACAAAAGTGTCGTTCGCCTTTGGCGTAGTCACGCCACATACTGCCGGTAATATATTGACGAGCAATCGCTTCAACTTTAACCGTACTGGCTTTACGAACAATCCATACATAAGGATGAGGAATATCAACAATATGATTGCCAGCCAAACCAGCTTCATCAAACATGTTAAACCAATGAGCGGCCACTGAGTTTAATGCAATCCCTTTACCAGGCACGCCATTTAGCCCATTTTCACCTTGCCATATGCAATCAAAAGCAGAAATTCTGTCTGAAATAACCATAATGGCAAGTTCAGTATCGGCAGGTACGTTATAGCCTTTTTCATTTATTAAGCGTTTACTATCTGCATCGGTTAACCAATAAACTGAACGCACTTTACCACTGTGTACTTTACCTTTGGTACGAATGGGTAAGTCATCGTTTACGTCTAAAACTTTATAGCTAGTCATGCTATCTCCGGGGTTTGGCATGCTCAAAGAGCAAAGTATGGAATTGGGGTTAGGCGCTCTATAATAATCTAGCCAACCACAAAGCTCAATCTTAGGCTAAAAACAAATCATCTCAGTATATTTATCTAGCTAGCACATTGGGGTAAACTTGAATGATTACTTGCCCTAAGGAGCTAGCTTGAACTATTTAACTGCCACTAAGAATAAGAAATATTTAATGTATATTTCTCAAAATTATTCCTACGCTATTTTAAGACCTTTGCAAGCAGAAATATTAGCTCAAGGAGGGGAAGTTAAATGGTTTTTAGAAGGCGATAATGTTAATCCTGACTTTCTAAAAAGTGATGAAAAAACGCTAAGCTCCATCCACGAAATAAATCAATGGGCGCCTGACGCAACCTTTGCACCAGCGAACTCTATCCCTACATTTTTTCCCGGAAAGAAAGTGGCTGTTTTTCACGGCTTTGATGCTGGAAAGCTAAATAAAAAAGGCCAAAACGATCACTTTAAAGTGCGGGGCTGCTTTGATTTATATTGTACACAAGGCCCAAATACAACGGCTCCATTTACGGCGTTACAAAAAAAATTGGGTTATTTTAAGGTAGTAGAAACAGGTTGGCCTCCCCTAGATCAATTTTTTAACGGTAACTCAAAGCCTAGCCACATTGATGAAACAGACTCTCGCCCAACAGTATTGATCTGCTCTACATTCTCAAAACGCTTATCTCTTGCACCTAAACTTTATGAACAAATAAAACACTTTAGTGAAAGCGGTAAATGGCGACTCTTAGTTCAGTTTCATCCTAAAATGGCACAAGAGTGGGTTGATAAATACAAAGCGTTAAGTAATGACAATCTGACCTTTGTTGAAACAGACAATGTTATTCCTTTATTACAATCTGCTGATGTAATGCTGTGCGACACTTCATCCATATTACTGATGTTTTTGGTACAACGAAAACCAGTTGTAACGTTTTGCAATAAAGCACCTGAAAAACACTTACTTGATATTACGGATAAAAATAACGTTGAAGCCGCAATAGACTACGCACTAACTTACCCAAAAGAACTTGTAGATAATATTGAAGCTTTTTGCCAAGAGTTACACCCATACACAGATGGTAAATCAAGCCAACGAGTACTTTGCGCAACCAATGAACTGTTGCACAGTGATGAAAAACTCAAAGCAAAACCGCTTAATTTTATTAGACAATTTAAAATGCGCAAAAGACTTAACTATTGGAGTTGGTAAGCCGTTATGATCAACCTTGAGAATGTCTCTTTCAAATGGCAAAAAAGCGCAGTCACCCCGACTCTCGCTATTAAGCAGCTTACGATTAATGCTGGGGAACATGTTTTTTTACATGGTCCAAGCGGTAGTGGTAAATCTACCTTACTAGCGCTACTGGCAGGCATTAATGTAACCACTAGCGGCCAACTTTGTGTTTTAAACCAAAACCTAAGTGCGCTCACCAACGCACAGCGCGATGCATTTAGAGCGGATCATATTGGCTATATTTTCCAAAACTTTAATTTACTACCTTATTTAACCCCATTAGAAAACGTGTGTTTAGGGTGCCAATTTTCGAAAAAGCGTCAGCAACACATGCTCAGCCAAGCCGATAATTTAGAGAGTGAAGCAGCCAGATTACTCAATGCACTGGGGTTAGAGGCGCACTTTCATAATCAAAATGTTGCCACTTTAAGTATTGGGCAACAACAGCGTGTTGCTGCAGCACGCGCATTTATAGGCAGCCCTGAACTTATTATTGCCGATGAGCCTACTTCAGCACTTGATACCCAAAATCGTGAAAGCTTTATTAAGCTGCTATTTGAACAAGCAAAAAAAAGTAACAGCACGCTTGTTTTTGTCAGTCACGATGAAACATTAAAGCCACTCTTTAGCCGCACAATCGACTTAGTAAGTTTACAAGGTGATGTATGATTTTATTTAAACTTGCCTATAAAAGTTTGCTCAATAGACGTGCCAGCGTATTACTGACATTGCTCACTATTGCGATTAGCGTCATGTTATTACTCAGTATTGAGCGAGTTCGCGTAGATGCTAAAAGTAGTTTTAGTAATACCATTTCGGGTACCGATTTAATTGTTGGCGCACGCACTGGCGATATTCAATTACTCCTCTCCTCGGTGTTTAGAATTGGCCATACCAACAATGGGATGAGTTGGCAAAGCTATCAATACATAACAAAACAGCGCGGGGTTAAGTGGAGCATTCCTATCAGCCTTGGAGATAGCCATAAAGGTCAAGCTGTCTTAGGCACCACACTCGATTATTTTAAGCACTATCGATTTGCTAAAAAACAACCCTTAGCATTTGAACAAGGACAGGCTTTTTCTAGCATCAATGAAGTTGTTATAGGTAATGAGGTTGCAAGTAAACTGGCCTATAAAATTGGTGATGAAATTGTGATTTCTCATGGCATGGGCAATACTAGCTTTCATCATCATGATGATAACCCTTTTAAAGTGGTTGGTATCTTAAAGCCTACCGGTACCCCGGTGGATAAAACCTTGCATGTGCCACTGGCGGCAATTGAGCTGATCCATGGTGGCGGCCATCATGATCATGACGATCATCATGATCACTCGAGCCATGCATTAATTGGGCACCCAAAACAAATTACCGCCTTTTTAATGGGCTTCGACTCCCCGCTTTATACGCTACAAATTAGGCGCAACATTAACCAATATAAACAAGAACCTCTATTAGCGATTATGCCCACAGTCACTTTAAAAGAGCTTTGGGAAATGCTGGCAATAATAGAAAAAATACTGCTGTTATTTTCATTTGTGGTGGTCATTATTAGCTTGCTCGGTATGTTAACCACATTACTTGCTAACCTTAATCAACGCCGCAGAGAACTGGCAATACTGCGTTCTGTGGGTGCCCGCCCTTGGCAATTATTTTCGCTGATCAGTATGGAATCACTGCTTACCACCTTTTTAGGTTGCTTAGTAGGTTGCACTCTATTTTATGCGCTTATGGGTACGACCGCGGGTTACTTACAAAGCCAAGCTGGAGTGAGTATTAATATCAGCATGCTCTCTGACTATGAACTCACTTTGATTGGCGTTATTATGGCTGCGGGATTTATTATTGGCTTGATCCCCGCTACACGCGCTTACTTTTATTCTCTCAGTGATGGTATGAGTATAAAAATATAAACTTTAGGATGATCATGACGTTGTTTAAAGTAACTACACACTCTTTAATGCTATTAAGCGCAGTGCTAATTAGCTTTGCTAGCATTGCAAATCCACCCAAGGAAATTTTTTGGGAAGACCTCATACCCGAGGGCCATGTACAAATAGATACTCAAGCACAAGCTAATCACGAAGGCAGTGAACAAAACTGGGTGCAACCTGATTTAGACGCGCCAGTTGTTAAAGCACTTGATGGGCAGTCTGTTAGCTTACCTGGTTTTGTTGTACCTCTTGAAGGCGATAGCGAACTTATCACCGAGTTTTTATTAGTCCCTTACTTTGGTGCCTGTATTCATGTGCCACCCCCGCCGCCAAATCAGCTGGTTCATGTGACCATTAAAGGCGGTGTCCCTATCGATAGCTTATACGATGCGATTGTTGTAACGGGTATTATTAAAACGCAAACTTGGTCTGGTGAAATCGCCCAAGTAGGTTACACAATGCAAGCTGTCGGTGTTGCTCCTTTTGAGCTTTAATTCTTAAAATACAGAGCCCACTCTATAGTGGGTTTTTATTTTGTTCTATCAACCACCCGTTCTTATATCTCGTTCAAGTTCAGACTGCGTTTTCACTGGATGACAAGTCGACTTCACCGTGCTCTTATTACTTTCATCTTCGTCAGAACTAAAAATTGTGTAGCTATAGTCTGTTTCAACTTCACCACCTAAGCACTCATGCTCTGCAAATACTTCATCTCCATAACCCTCTGGCATTTCTTTTGACGCACACCCACTGAGGATCAGAAATGTTATTAAAATTGACATTACTTTCATATTAATCACCTTAAAAGAACACGTTATAAATTATAGTTCGTACTCAAAATGCCATGATGGAAGCTTGTTGAGTAATGGCAGAAGTGCTTTTTCTTTTCTTAAATCACGACGCTCTCTCTCCAACTGTTCTCGCTCTCGGCGTAACTCTTTACTTTGGCTACTTGACGGTTTATCACTCGTTAATTCATCACTAATAGATTGCAGCCGCCAATTAATATTATTAAGTCGATCATCTATCTCGGCTTTCCTTTCTTCAAATTGATAACGCTCATTACCTTCTTGCCATGCTTTTCTAAACTGTGTGTCATTACAAATCCCGTTATACGCATCGCCTCGTAAACCTAGGGTAAAGCCATTTTCAGGCTCACAAAAGGCTGCGAGCCCCTGTTTGTAACCAGCTTGATAATCATCTAATTTTGCAGTGATGCCAAATTCACTACAAGCAGATATGATTTCTCTGCCATGTTCAAATGTATACCCTTGCTCACCATGACTAAAGCCTAAATTTGTCCAATTGGCCTGTATACATTCATCCTGAGACAAAGAAGAGCATCCTGATAGCAATATGAAAAACAGTAAAAACAAGTAACGACTAGACATTATTTTTCCTAAGATAGCCAAACTCAACTAAGTACCTATTCTAGGGCGAGATAAAGGTAAAGTGAATAATAAAAATGTAACAAGCTATTCTAGTAATAGCTGAAATTTAGAATAAAAAAACCTTGAAAGCATGCACTTTCAAGGTTTTATTTATAGCGTTTTACAGTTATTAAGTTAAGCAGTACCACCTACCGTTAACTGATCAATTTTCAAACTTGGCTGGCCTACGCCTACTGGTACACTTTGACCGTCTTTACCACAAACACCTACACCTTTATCAAGCGCTAAATCATTACCTACCATAGAAATTTGTTGCATAACCTCAGGACCATTACCAATTAATGTTGCCCCTTTAATTGGCTGAGTAATTTTACCATTTTCAATCAAGTAAGCTTCTGAGGCACTAAATACAAACTTACCCGAGGTGATATCCACTTGGCCGCCACCAAAATTGGGAGCAAACACGCCTTTTTTAACCGTGCTGATAATATCAGCTTGGCTGTGCTCGCCGCCTAACATGTAAGTGTTGGTCATACGTGGCATTGGTAAATGCGCGTATGATTCACGACGAGCATTACCTGTTGGGTTTACCCCCATTAAACGCGCGTTCATTTTATCTTGCATATAGCCTTTTAAAATACCGTTTTCGATAAGTACGTTATAGGCTGCAGGCGTACCTTCGTCATCTACATTAAGTGAACCACGGCGATCGGCCATAGTGCCATCATCAACCACAGTACATAGCTCTGAAGCAACTTTTTGACCTACTTTACCGCTAAACGCAGACGCGCCTTTACGGTTAAAGTCTCCCTCTAGGCCATGACCTACGGCCTCGTGCAACAACACGCCTGGCCAGCCATTACCTAATACCACTTCCATAGTACCCGCTGGGGCATCAATAGCTTCTAAGTTTACTTTAGCTTGACGAACGGCTTCTTCTGCAAAACCCATCCAACGCGGCTTACCATCTACCAGCTCTTTAAAGTAACCATAATCTAGGCGCGCACCGCCACCAGCACCGCCACGTTCACGACGACCATTCTTCTCTAGCAATACAGAGCAGTTTAAACGGATCAGTGGGCGAATATCGGTAGCAAAGGTGCCATCGCTGGCTGCAATTAATACTTCTTCGTATACCGCAGACATTGAGCTAATAACTTGCTCAGCATCAGGGGCTAATTCACGAATATAATTTTCAAGCTCACGTAACAAATTAACTTTATCGGTATCGCTCATACTAGAAATTGGTTGATGCGGTGCAAACTGCTGCTTTGCAGCCACGTCACTAAATACTTTAACCGCTTTATCTTCACCGGCATCGGCAATACTTCGTGCTGCCGTGGCTGCTTTGTTTAACGCTTCAAGATTGATTGCGTCTGAATATGAAAAACCGGTTTTTTCACCGCTTACAGCCCGCACCCCCACGCCACGCTCAACGTTATAAGAGCCTTCTTTCACTAAGCCGTCTTCTAATACCCAAGACTCATGATGGCTCGATTGAAAATAAAGATCGGCATAATCAACTTTGTGCTGGTGAATATAAGCTAATGTTTTTTCGAGTTCTTCTCGATTTAGCTGGCTGTCGTGTAATAAATGCTGTTCAACCGAATTCATAATAATGGCTCTCTAAATCGTTGGTGAGATTGCAGCGGCATATCTCGTCTAATTTTGTGTAACTGGTTTAAATCTACGGTGCAACTAATAAAACCAAGCCCTGTTGATTTTTCACTTAATGTTTCACCCCAAGGCGATAACATGAGGCTGTGACCATAAGTTTGCCTACCGTTTTCATGCGTTCCATATTGCGCTGCAGCAATAACATAACATTGCGTTTCTATAGCTCGCGCTGCAAGTAGCGGCTGCCAATGCGCTTTACCTGTTGGAACAGTAAACGCACTGGGTACTAATATAATTTCGGCGCCTTTGCGAACTAAGGCATTAAATAAACCAGCAAAACGCAAATCATAACACACTGTTAAACCAATTTTACCAAAGGGCGAATCAACGACCACAACCTCATTGCCGGCTTGAGTAAAATCGGATTCTCGGTAGCTGCCGGTCTGGTCATCTACCTCAACATCAAACAAGTGTATTTTGTTATAGCTTGCAACAATATTGCCTTGATTATTAAATAAATGAGAGGCGGCGTAATACTTATGCTGGTTATAGGGCTCTGGTAACGTGCCAGCGTTTAACCAAATGTTGTGTTTACGGCACAATTCACTGATTTGCTGTTTATATTGTTCAATACGCTGTGACACTAACAACGTATCACCTGCGTGTTTACTAAACACTAAAAACGCTTCAGGTAAACATACTAACAAAGGTCGCGTGTTTGGCAGAGCAGCTAATGCTTGCTTTAAAAGTGCAATGTTATCATCAGGGTTTAAGCCAGAGCACATTTGCAATGCGATAATCGCAGGAGATGAGTTTATGTGTTGTTTATTCATTGTGTGGCGCTAACCTCGGCATCTTTAAGTTTTAACTCTGAGGATGCTTGTGGCTGGTTTTGTGCTGCTTGCGGTAAAGTCACCTCTCGACTCTTACGATCTAACTCTTGTACCTGAGGATCGTTCATTTTGCCTGTTACTTTAAAGTTGATCTCTGAGATCACTCGGGCAGAATGAATCACTTTATCAATTGCTAAAGCTGCAAGCCCCGTTACTGGATTAACCATCCAAGCCACAATCACCGGAATGCTCGAGGTTACTTGTGGTGCCACGGCTAAGTCGTAGTCAATTTCGAGAGTATTTAAATTTGCATACCCTTTTATAGAGAGATCGGCAGGTACCCCATCCATTTTAGTATCTTGGGTATAGGCAATGCCTTTATCTATCTGCATGGTGCCTTGCATGCTGTTATAAAAAAAACCTTTAGAAAATACATCTCTAAAATCAAGCTTTAGCTTACGCACTAATGAATCAAGGCTCAGTAATGAGAATACGCGTGCACCTCCATCACTGATTTCAGTTAAATGGCCTTCGCCTAAATCCCAGCTAATTTCGCCATCTAAACTGGCAATGTCTAAATCATAAGGTGCCGCTTGCCAATTTAGCTGATAATTTAGATTGGCGTTTGAGTCTTTAATAGTGGTGGTAATATCAAACTCATTAAATAAGGCGCCAATATCATTACTTTTAAGTTCACCGTTCATCGCCGTTAGGCCATTCTGCCACTGCCCTTTAGTCCGTAATATATGGTCGCCCTTATCAACCACTAGCTCAGAAATAAGCAGCTTTTTACCATCGCCTAACAATGAGGCGCTTACCTTATCAAGCTGATAATGACTTACTTTACAATCGGCACATTCAAATTCAATAGCCGGTAATTTTGTAAGCCATGCAAGTTGTTCAGGGGTTGATTTTTCGCTCGGTTGCTCTGATTCTGTATCTAAAAAATTAAGCCTTAAATAATCGCTATTAATTCGAATCGGCTGACTTGATTGCCCGCTAGGTATAAATACTTCGGCTCTTAACTCTTTGGCATTGAGCTTTAATTGCAAATTATTATTTAGGGGCGATAAACGCATATCAAAATCATTAAACTGCATGCCACTCACGTTAAAAGAGTTAATATTCGCAACCACTTCATGTAAAGGCGGCATCACGCCCGTCGAGGCACTGTCAGACTGCGCTTTAGCTACATTAATAATTTGATCAATTAAATCAACCCAAGGTAATAACTCACTCTGCGCTAAATTAATACTCACCGCTAAATTTTGTGAGTTAAGCCCTAAATCTTTTTCACCGATGATAAAATGAGCGTTGGTAAACTGCGATTGAGTATTGTCTAGAATGGCATTGAAATAAAATAACTCATTAATATGTGCAGTGATCAGATTAGAGATATCATCACCTTGAATAACCGCACTCAGAGGCCAAATTTGCTCACTGCTTTTTGTATATACTCCTGGCAAGGAACTATTTAAGCCAATAAGTGGCGATTCAACTTCGGCACGATAGTTAAACCCTTGCTCGGTAAAATTAAGCTCTAAAGCAACATCAACGTCACTTTGCCCGCTTAAGTAACCATCTAAGATACCTTGACCATGGTTTATGAGTGTTTGCGCATCAAGCTGAGCATTTATATTTATATTAGCGCGATAATCCTCTGCGTTTGCGTCACTAGTGTAGTTAATCGTTAATGGCATACCAAGCCATGTAGCCGTAGCATCGGTGAGGTTTATTTGTTGATTATTAAAGCTAAGCTCCCCCTTTAAATGCTCAAGCGAAATACCGGGAGCAGAAATATAAAGAGGTGAGTCGAGTAAATTAACCTTACCAGTTACACTCGCTCCGCCCTCAAATTGTGAGCCGATTAGCAATTCAATGTTTGCGCTGGCAAGCCCCTGTCCTTGCACAACATTAAAAATATCAGCTAATGGATTTGCTAAAGGCGTGGCGACAAAAAAATCGTGCATTTTTTCAAGCTCAGCTTGCTTATCAATACTAACCACCAATGGCGCATCGCCCATTAAGTCATCAATACTCACATGTACACTACTGCCAACGTCAAGGTTTACCAGTTGGCCTTGCTGGCTATAAATATCCATTCGCTCATTTGCAAAATGCAGCTTTACACTGGCATTTGTGACTGCTGGCCAAGCCGGATCGAATTGATAGGTAGCATTATCTATTTGCGCTAAAACATCAAACTGCCCAGAACCATTGTCAAATGGAAAGCCTGATAATGGACCAGAAAATAACACCTGAGCATTTGTTACTTCACCTGATTTTATTGCGCCATTTAAATAACTAACTAACTCAGGGCTCATTAATGTTAAAGGAAAATAATGACCGGCAATACTGGCATCGGGGGCAAATGCTTCGGCATATAAATCTAAGCGAGGCGTCTTACCTAAACTTAATTGCATCTGCGCGCTTAAGGTCACTTCATTGTTATCAAACCACAGGTTATCACTGCTAATATGCCAATCGCCTGAACGCTTAGCTAAATCTAATTCGATGTTTAGCTGGTTATAGTCAATATTATTACTAAAACTAGCACCTGTAATTAAGTGGCTGTTTTCACCAAAAATAGTGATCCGCCCATATTGCTGATTAACCAATCCATCAACCCTTAAGGATTGAGCGGCGGGTACGGCGTTTTTCTCTTGCCAGCTAATTTCATCGGCTTCAAACCATAGTTGCCATTGCTTTGCATCGGCAAACTCTAGGTACGCGTTTTTTATTTCACCACTGGGTTGGCGAGCTAAGAAAGGGGTTAAGTCAGTAAAATTAGTTAATTCTGCTAAATCATTTAATAGGGCTAAATCGAGTTGCTGTAGCCATATTTTATTTTGCTTGCCTAATAAAGCTTCAAATTCGAGGCTAGGCCACGTTATTTCGTTGGTACTAAACGCTAAGCCGGTACTTTTTAACCGCCAGCTATTTTGCTCAGGGTATAAATGAAATCCCCCTTCACTTAGGCTGACCTTTTGTGTTTGCGCATTGAGTTGCCAATTTACCGCACTCGGTAACCACTGTACTTTTACGTCACTTACTAAGCCTTGCTCTAGCCTAAGCCATGCTTGTAAGTTTAAATCACTATGCAGTTGCTGCTTTTGAGTATTTATATACTGGGCCAACCAATTTGACACATCAACCTGATTAGCCTGCACATATAAATCGCCCACCATTTGCTCTAAGGTTTCACCTTTGAGCGCAATACGGGCATCAAAATTACCCACAGAAATACCCGGTAGCGCTAGGCTACCGCTACCAAGATGCTGTTTATCTTGGTTTTGCCATACAATGTTTTCTAATAACAGTTTACGTTCTTTGTTATCTTCTAGTACAAAGCTGATGCTGGAGTTTTCTATTGCAAAGTGACCGGTTTCACCTAAAAACAGTCCTTCTATTAGTTCTTTTTGCTCAAATGAAACTTCATCTTGATTACCAGCAAATAAATTAGCGACATTAACCTTGGTATGAAAGCCATTGATCACAAAGTAATTTGATTTAAGCTGCAGCGACTTTAAACTTTCCCACAGGTTTAGCTCTAAACTGGTTTTAGCTATGGTTAAAGAGATAGGGGCTGTTTGGTTGTCTTTAAATGATAATTCTTCGAGTACTAAAGCGGGACCACTGCCTTGCCAACTTGCTGATATAGCACCTATAGATAAACTAATATCAAACTTATCATCAAGGTAGCTTTCTATATCTCCTTTATAATCGTTCGCGTAGGGTAAGGTGTATTTTAAAATAGAAACAATCACGGCCAGTAGTACTAAAATTACAGCACTTATTTGCCATAATTTTCGCACACAATAAAAACAGGCCGCTTTAAATTTCATTACATCATTACCACATCAAACTGCTCTTGGCTGTATAAACTTTCAGTTTGAATATTGACCTGCTTTCCAATAAATAGTTCTAATTCGGCGAGGTTATGATACTCATCATTTAATAGCGCTTCACAAACTGCAGGCGAAGCATACACTACAAACTTATCTGCATCGTAAGCGCGATTAACACGTACTATTTCACGAAGAATTTCATAGCAGACTGTCTCAACTGTTTTTTGTGAGCCTCGCCCTGAACATGCTGGGCATACATCACACAATACATGTTCTAGGCTTTCGCGGGTACGTTTGCGGGTCATTTCAACTAAGCCTAATGCCGACAAACCATTGATATTAGATTTGGCACGATCTTTATCGAGTGCAGATTCTAATGAGTGCATTACACGGCGTTTATGCTCATCGCTTACCATATCAATAAAGTCGATAATAATAATACCGCCCAAATTGCGCAGCCTTAGTTGACGAGCAATAGCAGAGGTTGCTTCAACATTGGTATTAAAAATAGTTTCTTCAAGGTTACGGTGACCAACAAAAGCGCCTGTATTTACATCAACAGTGGTCATCGCTTCAGTTTGATCTATGATCAAATAACCACCCGATTTTAAAGTAACTTTACGATGCAGTGCTTTTTGAATTTCACTTTCTACATCAAATAAATCAAAAATGGGGCGCTCACCTGGGTAATACTCAAGCACTTGTGATAACAAAGGCACAAACTCTTCAGTAAACAGCTTAAGCTCTTGGTAGGTAAGCTTAGAGTCAACACGAATGCGCTCCATATCTTCACCTACGTAATCACGTAACGTTCTAAAGGCAAGTGTAAGATCTTCATGCAAGATACTGGCTTTGCTGGTTTTTCGGCGTCTAGAGACAATTTTATCCCAGAGCTTTTTTAAAAAAGCTGCATCGTGTCTCAGCTCCGCTTCACTTGCGCCTTCAGCAGCTGTTCTGACAATAAAACTACCGTTTTCATCGCCGTATTCGGCTACAATTTTTTTCAGCCTTGCACGCTCTTCTTCCGTTTCGATACGCTGACTCACCCCAACATGTGTCGCATCAGGCATAAACACTAAATACCGTGAAGGTATCGTGATATCAGTGGTTAAACGTGCCCCTTTGCTACCCAAAGGGTCTTTAACCACTTGCACCATAATGTACTGACCTTGGCGAACAAGCTCACGAATATCTTGGACTTTTTTAATCGGCTCGTCGTCAACGCCCTCAACAATAGAGGCACTATTAACGATATCTGAAGCGTGTAAAAAGGCGGCTTTCTCTAGGCCTATATCAACAAAAGCGGCTTGCATACCTGGTAACACGCGGCTTATTTTACCTAAGTAAATATTACCCACGATACCTAAGTTACCAATACGTTCTAGCTGAATTTCTTGTAATACACCGTTTTCGATTAGGGCAACGCGACTTTCACTTGGCGTGACATTGATCAGTAGTTCTGTACTCATGCTACCCTCTTAAGAATGTATTTAATAATTGTTCTGTCTCATATAAAGGTAAGCCGACAACGGCAAAATAGCTACCCGAAATATGCGTTACAAAGCGCCCACCTAACCCTTGGATACCGTAACCACCGGCTTTATCTTGAGGCTCGCCCGTTTGCCAATAAGCATGTATTTCTTCATCACTGAGCGTTTTAAAGGTGACATCTGTACTGACCACACAACTGAGTACTTTATCTGATGTAGCAAAAGCGATGGCAGTTAACACTTGGTGCGTGTTCCCTGATAAGCGCTTTAAGGTTTGAGTAAAATCGTCTTTATCTCGAGGCTTACATAATGATTGGTTATCCATCACCACCACAGTATCACTACCTAGCACTGGTCGGTCAGTATAACCTTGCTCTACGCCCATTTGCGCCTTTAAACGCGCTAAACGCTCTACATAGTCATGCGGGAGTTCATTAGCAAGCTGACTTTCATCGGCATCAACACTAAACTGTGAAAATTCAATACCCAATTGGGTTAGAAGCTCTTTACGACGGGGAGACGCGGAGGCTAAATATACTGCGCAAGTCATTATCTGATCCTAAAATGTCTACGGTATTTTCGAAGTAATAAAAATACCCATATCCAGCTCAACATGCCTGTTAATACAGGCCATAAGTAATGTGGGCTAAAATAAACGCCAAGTAAAAAGTGATTTAACCAAAACTGCATTAAGTGGTAAAGCGTTAAGAACAAGCCTATAAGTAGGCTTTGTTGCCACAATGAAAAATTGCGAATTTTTTGGAAGTTACTTGCAGTAACAAAAATACACACTGAATAAGTTAAGGAATTAACACCCAATGAGGAGCCTGTTGCTAAGTCAATTAATAACCCAACAACCCAAGCAGTCCCTATATTTAGTCTATGCGGTAAAGCTAAAGACCAGTACATAAGCACCAATAGCACCCAATCAGGACGAAATGGTTCAAGTGAAAAAGGTAACGGCATTAGCGCCATTACTAATGCAAAGAAAATACTTAATGCGATTAAAAGCATATGACGGTTAATCATCACCCATCAACTCCTGCTGATTTAGCCATAACACCACTAATAACCGAATTCGATCTAATTGAGCTATCGGCTCAGCAAATACTTGCGCAAAAGGTTGGCCTTCATCACGAGTTATTTCGGTGATCACCGCTACCGGATAACCTTCAGGAAAGGTACCTCCTAGGCCAGAGGTCACCAGCACATCACCAATACGCACATCTAAGCTATGCGGCACATGTGATAGCTTTAGCACGTTAATTTTACCGATACCTTCAACCACTGTGCGCACATCGTTTCGTAATATACGCACCGGTGTTGCATGGGTGGTATCTGTAATTAACAGCACCCGCGAGGTTGTTGAACCAACTTTAGTCAACTGCCCGACTAACCCCATATCATCAATCACCGCTTGGCTTTCGCTTAAACCATCGGTGGTTCCCCGATTTATCACCACTTGGTGACTATAAGGATTTGAATGAACAGAAAGTACTTGAGCAATAATTTTACGATTGGTGTGTTTAGAGGACGAGCCAAGTAATGCACGAAGTTTTTGATTCTCTTTTGCTAAAAACTCATACTGCTGGATTTGCTCACTTTGCAATACTTGCTTCTTTTTGAGTGCTTCGTTTTCGGTTAGTAACTGCTCACGGGTATGCAAACTTTTGGCGCTAAAGCTAAATACTTCGTAAGGTAGGTTAGCAACATAAATAAGTGGACTGACCAACGTATTCAAACTAGTACGAATGTTCTCGCCACCTTGCGTGTACTTGTCTCCAAGGATCAATACGATACTCAAAAGCACTGCGACAAAAAGTCGCAGTTGCAAAGAAACCGTTTTTTCAAACATTGATTTCATTAATCGTAACTAAAAACGTCACCACCGTGAACATCAATCATTTCAAGGGCCTTGCCGCCGCCACGTGCAACACACGTAAGTGGATCATCAGCAACAACCACTGGAATGCCCGTTTCTTCCATTAGCAGGCGATCTAAATCCTTAAGTAATGCGCCGCCGCCAGTTAACACCATACCATGCGCTGAAATATCAGATGCCAGCTCAGGTGGAGACTGCTCAAGCGCCACCATGACAGCGCTTACAATTCCCATTAGTGGCTCTTGTAATGCTTCTAAGATTTCATGCGAGTTAAGCGTAAACGAACGAGGAACGCCTTCTGCAAGGTTACGACCACGCACTTCTATCTCTACTGGTTCGTCTGTTTTAAATGCCGATCCAATTTGGTGTTTAATATTCTCAGCGGTGGCTTCACCGATTAAGCTACCAAAGTTACGACGCACATAATTAATAATGGCTTCATCGAACTTATCGCCACCAATACGTACTGATGATGAATACACAACACCATTAAGTGAAATAATAGCGACTTCTGTTGTACCGCCACCAATATCAACCACCATAGAACCCGTTGCTTCAGACACCGGTAAACCGGCACCAATTGCAGCTGCCATTGGCTCTTCGATTAAGTAGACTTCGCGAGCACCTGCACCCATCGCTGATTCACGAATTGCACGCTTTTCAACTTGGGTGGCTCCACAAGGAACACAAATAAGCACGCGTGGGCTTGGGCGCATAAAATTATTATTGTGCACTTGTTTGATGAAGTGCTGTAACATTTTTTCAGTAACATAAAAATCAGCAATCACACCGTCTTTCATTGGACGTATAGCTTTAATATTACCAGGCGTACGGCCCAACATTTGCTTAGCTTCTGTACCTACAGATGCAACACTTTTAGGTCCACCAGCACGCTCTTGACGAATAGCAACAACTGAAGGTTCGTTTAATACAATACCTTCTTCTTTTACATAAATTAGTGTGTTGGCTGTACCTAAATCGATCGATAGATCGTTTGAAAAAATACCACGGAGTTTTTTAAACATGAGGCTGGATGACCTTTGAAATTCGTTCTTATTGTAGTTGCGCTTACTTTAACATTCTCAACACAATGAGCAATGTAAAGCGCAGCCGTCTTTGTAATCATTAAAAAGAGGAAGCACCGCTTCCCCATTAAATATTATCGTTCGCTCATTAAGCGAAAGCCAATATAATTAGCTCTAAAATCTGGCGCTAAAATTAAACGCGTTGATGCACGAGCAAGGCTAGGGGCAAAATTCCATGCACCTCCGCGAACAACGGCATCTTTTTTATTCCCTGTGCTGCTAGTCCATTCCCATACATTGCCTACAGTATCGTATAAGCCAAATGCATTTGCAGAGAAAGACCCTACCGGAGCCGTGCGTTTATTCGACCACTCGCTACCACACCAACCACAGTTAGCTAGGTTTTTACCAATTTCGTTACCCCATGGGTACTCTGTCTCAGTGCCTGCACGCGCCGCATATTCCCACTCAACCTCAGTAGGTAAACGATACGTTTGCGCTGTTTTATCAGAAAACCACTCGGCGTACGCAATAGCGTCATTTTTTGTCAAACACACAGCAGGAAACTCATTGGTTTGCTCAAATCCTGGAGCACGCCAATTTAAGCTTGCTTCCCAAACAGGTTCACCGTTGAGGTAATATGCGCAACCTTTGCCTTTTTCAGCTTCGGTTTTATATTGCGTTTCGTTTACAAACGCTTCAAATGCGCCAACAGTTACTTCTTTGCTCTGCATAGCAAAAGATTCACTAATCGTTTTTTCAACCACGGGGCGTTCATTTTCAAGCCCATTGCCGTTTATATCACCCATTTTAAATTTACCAACGGGGATCATCACTGCTGATGGGTCCACCATAGGTGGGCGTGTATCAACTTCCATTCCTTTTGGGCAATCTGCTTGTATTATTTGCTCTCGCTTTTTAGTCGGTGCAGCAATCGACTCTGACTTTTTTTCCAACTGAGCAAAAAGCGTTCGCGTTTTCTTTAAGTCAATTCGCGCTTTATAAGGGATGTAACCCTCTTTGCGTATTTCTAACTTATGCAAACCACGTGGTAAGTTCGTCACCAAACGAGTAGAACCTACTCGAATATCATTAATAAATACTTCATCGCCGTGTACATTAGAGCGTAAGGTTAACTGAACTAATTGATCTTTCTTGTTCTCAGCGACCACTTTAGGCTTTTTATTAACTGTTTTAGCGACAACGGCAGCAGCTTTATTATCCCCATTATCGCTGAATGTTAACTGACTATCAGAGAAAGTAGTGCTATAAGCTGGCTGATAAGTATTTGCCAGCGGGGTACCATACTCTAAACAAAAACTATTATTCACACTAAGTAAGTGACATAAACGACTGCTGTTTACATCTCCGCGCATAGTAACGCTTAAATTGACGTTGTAATCACCTTGTCCGCTAAATGCGCTCTTAATCACGTGACTACTTAAAATTTGTACTTGTGCCCCTGCCATGTCTCGCTTAGGTTCAACAAGACGTTTTTCTGTAAGATTTTCAAATATTTGATCTAAAAAACGTTTAGTTGCCTTTTTCAGCCCTATTTGCTGACCGCTCTGCTCACATGCCGCCAGTGTTTCAGTGCGCTTACAGTTAATGGTATGGTCAACTTCAAGCGTACCCTCTCGGGTAAACTCATTGCGTAATCGCTCTACACGCGCCGTGGTATATTGCACTTTTAAGCTTTCAATCGTGTTTTGAAGTGCATGTTTATCAGCGCGAATTTGCTCAATATCTTTTAGATGGGATGCAATTGCCGCCAATTGCATAGAAATATCATTTTTATTTTGTTCTTGATCAACAACGGCTTTTTGATAACGCGATTGTGCAGAGGTAATGTCTAGCGACGGATTATCAATTAAACGTCGATACATATCATTCATCGCATCCAACGCTTGGTTTTTTTCTTTATCAAGCTGTGTGGAACGCGTTCTCAGCAATTCAAGTTGTGTTTGAAGTTGATTCTCTTCTTTTAAATATTTGTCGAGCATCGTCGTTGAACGAGTGTATTCTGTTTGTTTCGTATTAATCTCTGATTCAATTCTGTTTACAGTAGTTGTATCTTGTGCAAATACTGTGCTTGCAAAAAAGCTAGCAGAAATTAACAGAGATAAAGGAGCAATTCGCATATATTCCAGTCCCAAAAAAGCGGCAATTATTTGGTTATTATTATTTTTTATAATAAAACCTTATGCTATGTACTTGAAGCACAAAACACAAGCTTTGTTCATTTATTATCTCAGTTTACAACTATTATCCCGTTTCATGCCAGTAAATAACCGTTTCATTTGTACTAAATAGCTAATTTATTTAACAACACCGAGATTTATCTGCATTTTACGCTATTAAGATGCCAATTTAGCCGCGTATTCATATTTTTTAGTTTGCTTAAGTAATAAAAACTGAGTCAAAATAACGCTATTACACAGCACATTCATCATGTAACTAATGAAAAAGAGTGATAATGCCAATACCATTCAGTATTAATGAACATAGCTATTTACAAACAATTACCAGTGAATTACTAACAGACAAGAAAATAACTTTAACTATTAAGCGCGATGATTTATTGCATCCACTTATTAGCGGTAATAAATGGCGAAAGCTCAAATACAATTTAGTTCGTATGCAACAACTGGGTAAATCTGAATTACTTACATTTGGTGGTGCTTTTTCAAATCACATTCATGCGTGCGCCGCTGCTGGTAAAGAGTTTAACTTAACAACCCACGCAATTGTGCGCGGCCCACAGCTTGATCTAAATAATCCTACTCTAAAATTTGCACAGCAATGTGGTATGCAGTTACATGCTGTCAATCGTATAGAGTACAAACAACGACATGATGAAGCCTATTTAGCCGCATTACAGGCACGCTTTCCAAACGCATACATTCTACCTGAAGGAGGCACTAATTCGTTTGCTATAGAGGGATGTAAAGAGCTTGCCCAGAGTTTACCTGAGCACGACTACTTAATCTGTCCAACTGGCAGTGGCGGCACCTTGGCTGGATTGATAGAGGGCAGCTCAAATAAAATCAACCTACTAGGGATTGCTGTTTTAAAGCAAGCCGACTACCTACGGGACGAAATACGCGCTCTTAGCCCTAAAGCAAAATCACAAAATAACTGGCAACTACTTACACAATTTCACGGTGGTGGATATGGTCATTTTACAGCTGATTTATGGCAGTTTTGCCAACACATGCAGCATCAACATCAATTACCCTTGGAGCCTATTTACAGCGGTAAAATGATGTACGCACTTTGGCAGCTCATCAATAATGATTACTTTGCCCCTAACAGCAAAATTATTGCAATACATACTGGTGGGTTGCAAGGTTTAGAAGGGCTAAAATATCGCAAATTAGTGTAGAGTATATTTAACTTGTTAATTGCTTAGCATTAGTGAAATGCGACTTGAGTATAATTGGGGAGTAATTTAGAAAAATATCCTCCTTGCGCGCCGCTAATGCCTATTACTTTTAAAAGCTGTAGCTCCTGAGGCGTCTCTACATCAAGTGCAAATACTGACAAGCTCAATAATCTACTTATATGCACAATCCCCCTAACGTATTTTTGTTGTGAATTACTGCGCTCTATCCCATGGACAAGTTCAGAAGCTAAGTTAAGCCCTGATATTTGTTTATTAAGCGTAAACTTAAAAATATTTTTACTGCTTCTCACATCATCAATTACAATATTGCAGTTTAGTGCCGCTATTGCTGCAAAAGCGCCTTGCAAACGTAATTGATTATTTAAGAATTCTGATTCATTTATAGAAAATTGCAGTGTATGTTGGTTTTTTAAGTCATTGATATAAGCAGTTAACCAGCTCCAAAACTCGTTATTAAACCAGTTTTTAGGATGTAACTTAATACTAATAACTGACGATGATTTATCTATAAGCAATAGTTTTTTTACTTGCATAACTACCGCTTGATCGTGCAATAGCGCCTCACCTTCGCTATAAAATTGACTGATACTTTCTTGATTAAGTAATTGTTTATTTCCCCTGTCATTACTTTTAATTGATACGTAATGCTTAATAATAGCGCCGCTATCGAGCTCGTATACTGGTTGAAATAAAATAGCCAATTTTTGCTTTTTAATTCGTTGTGATATTGAGTGTCTATCGAGCTTTTGAACATGACCATAATTTAACGCTAATTGGTGATAATGCTTAACTCGATTTTGCTGCGAAAGAGTAAGTGCTGACTTTGCCAACTGATACACCATAACCTGATCAGCCTCGGAATAATAAGTACATAAACCTACTTTTACATGCCTCTGTGCAGTTCTTGGCGCCAATACATGAGCGGCACTTACAATGCATTGATGTAAATATTTAGCGCAATTGAGTTTATCAATTGCATCAATCCCTTTGAGAGTAAAAGCGAAATTGCCTGCAGTTAATAACTTAACGGATATTTCAGTCGTATTAATAAAGTCTTTTGCCAATAAGACTTTAAGAGTCGCTTGTAAGTCAGTGTTTGCATCAAAATGACATTCACACTGAATAAGTGCAAATACATTATATTTAATTGCTTCCTGCACATTAGTTGTCGCTATTGGAGCGAGCTGTAAAGAACTCACTTTGGGTGCATAACGCACTTTCTTATTATTAAAGTGCTGCTGACGTTTAGAGGTTATTGTGCTGTTTTTTATTGTTTTAGGCTTTTTAAAACGTCGAATACAAAGCATAGCGAGCAAAAGAACCGCGTTTATTATTAAAAACAAATAGCTATAGCTATACCAAACTGGCCATGAGTAGAGCAAAATTCCTTTTGAGTTAGCGCTAAAATAATGTTTTTGTTTTTCTATATAAATAGAGTTTTTATTAGGGGCGAGCGTAAAAGGCGTATTTGCAATAAGTTGTTTTTCATTGGCCAATGGCTGTTGCAATTGCTTCGCTAGCTTTAAACCAACTTGCTCGTTTTGATGCTGTAAAACCAAACTTAAACCGCTATTAATAATCACTAGCAAGGCGATACACAGAGCATAAAACAAAGCATTTGAATAATTGGTAAAGTGAAATTTACTGGCTTTCATAACCCACCGGCACATCAAATAAGTTATTAAAGTGTTGTCTACTATTTGCAATTGTACAAGCCAATAATAAAAGTTTAGCAGAGGTTTAAAAGTTAGTACTTAATGTTTATAAACATTATATTTAGCCTTCAATTAGTTAACTAAACAGCTGTCATTATTTATATATTAGTTTGAACAAAGGAGGGCTTGGCTCAAAAAATAAAAACACCAATATCACAGTGCTTTTTACACATTCATATGTTTACTTTAGGAAGTGTTTATTCAGATTTAAAAACTGTAGAAATGGAATACGGTCATTTTTTTAATAAAAAAAGCCGCTTAATAGCGGCTTTCTAAATTATTTTTCAACATTCTATTTTTTGTCTTTGATCAGAACGGGATATCGTCATCAAAGTCGATTGTTGGTTCCATAGGGTTTGATGCGCCACCTTGCGGTGCATTTTGTGGCTTAGGTGCAAACCCGCCTTGCTGTTGTGGTGCACTATTTTGTTGTGGTGCAAAACCACCTTGCTGCTGTGGCTGGTATTGGTTGTTTTGCTGCGGTGCTGGCTGCTGAGCAGGTGCAGATTGCTGCTGTGGAGCATAACTGCCTTGCTGGCTATTTTGGCCTTGGTTATTTTGACCATAACCACCGCTTTGTTGCCCGCCTTGGTTTCCTTGATAGCCACTACTTTGTTGACCACCTTGGTTACCTTGATAGCCACCACTTTGTTGATCGCCACCGCGTGCACCTAGCATTTGCATTTGACCCGTAAAGCCATCAACAACGATTTCTGTGGTGTATTTTTCTTGGCCTTGTTGATCAGTCCATTTACGGGTTTGAAGTTTACCTTCTACGTAAATTTGTGATCCCTTGCGGCAGTATTCACCCACAATTTCAGCTAACTTGCCAAAAAATACCACACGGTGCCACTCAGTTTTATCAACCATTTGGCCAGTGTTTTTATCTTTATAGCTATCTGAAGTTGCTAAGGTAATATTTGCTACACCATTACCATTAGGCATGTAACGAACTTCAGGATCTTGCCCTAAATTACCAACCAAAATTACTTTGTTCACACCGCGTGCCATGGAACCATCTCCTATAAACGTTAGATTAAACCAGCCACTCTTCGGGCTTGGTCTAGGTCAAATTCTTTATCATTAATCTTTAAGTAGCTACGACTTTCATCGCGAACTACGGTTGCTTCTATTACGCCGGGTAAAGCAACTAACTGAGAAGCCAGTGTTTGTGCCTGCTCTTCAGAATCTAATTGGGTCATTAAACTAATAACTTTGCTTTTCGGTGGGACTTGCATTTTCCACGCAATAATAAGCCATATTACCCCAACAAGTGCCGCCGCCGCAAACACAGCTTGCGTACTAGTTGTTTGTGCTACATACCCGCCAAGCATGCCGCCTAAAAAAGCGCCTAAAAACTGGCTCGATGAATACCCCCCCATGGCTGAGCCTTTTTGGCTTGCTGGAGCAATACGCGACACAAGAGCCGGCATAGTGGCTTCTAAAAAGTTAAACGCAACAAAATATAACAGCATACAAACCGCAATACCAACAACGCTGTTTGCCCACATAGACATACTTAACATGCTGACTATTAAAACCATAACAGAACCAATAAATGCTTGTTTTTCTTTCTCTTTTTTAATCGCCACTATCATTACTGGCACCATTAAAAAAAACGCCAAAAATAAAACTGGGATATAAAGCTGCCAATGGTTTTCGGCCACTAAGCCATCTTTAATTAATTGGCTTGGTAATACTACAAAAATAGTCGTTAATGTTAGATGCAGCAATAATACGCCTGCATTTAAACGTGCCAGCTGTGGGTGTTTAATCAATTTTTTGATGTCACTAAAACTGGCAAGCGTATCGCCTTTAGGGGCTTTATTTATTGCACTGGGAACGAGCATAGTGACTATAAAAATACCACACACAGCCAAAATAGCCGTTAGCCAAAATACGCCTGCAATGCCCCACGAAGCTGCCACTATCGGCCCTAATAACATCGCAAACGCAAAACTCATGCCGATGCTCATGCCAATCACCGCCATAACTTTGGGGCGCTGTTCATCTCGGCTTAAATCTGATGCAAACGCTAATAATGCGCTGGCGATAGCTCCCATGCCTTGTAACGCACGCCCTACCGTCACCATTTGAATAGACTCTGCCAAAGCGGCAATTACCGAACCTAAAGCAAACACCGCCAAACCACCGACTATGACTTTTTTACGACCTATTTTATCGGAAAGTCTCCCCATTGGGATTTGTAATACGGCCTGAGTTAAACCATACGCACCAATTGCAAAACCAATCCAGATAGGTGAAAAGCCTTCAAGCTCTTGACCATAAATAGCTAAAACAGGCATCAGCATAAACAAGCCGAGCATTCTAAATGCAAACACACTCGCTAACGATACGGCGGCGCGTTTTTCTCGTGAATTAAGTGAAGATGCGGTCATTATTTGCGTGATCTTACTGTGTTAAAAAATTAGGCAAGGATTCTATCACAAGCTTGGCAATAATTAATCGTCTATAACTAAGGATTTTTTCGATGATCAAGGATTAATATTGCAGCGTATTATGCGATACTGAGCAAATAATTTTGGCAATAAACGAGATAGCATGGAAAACATTGAAGTCCGAGGCGCCCGCACGCACAATTTAAAAGACATCAGCCTAACCATCCCACGTGATAAACTAATTGTTATTACTGGCTTATCTGGTTCAGGAAAGTCATCACTTGCATTTGATACGCTGTATGCAGAAGGGCAACGCCGGTATGTTGAATCACTCTCTGCTTATGCAAGGCAGTTTTTGTCATTAATGGAAAAGCCCGATGTAGATCATATTGAAGGCCTTTCTCCTGCTATTTCCATAGAACAAAAATCAACCTCGCATAACCCACGTTCAACCGTGGGAACTATTACTGAAATCTACGATTATTTACGCTTGATGTTTGCACGCGTTGGCGAACCTCGCTGTCCGACTCATGATTTACCGCTCGCGGCGCAAACAATCAGCCAAATGGTCGATACCGCACTGGCGCTGCCTGAGGGCACAAAGCTAATGCTCTTGGCCCCTGTTGTTAAAGACCGTAAAGGCGAACATGTAAAGCTATTAGAGCAGCTTGCAAGCCAAGGCTACATTCGCGCACGTATTGATGGCGAAGTGTGCGACCTATCTGATCCACCACCACTAGATCTACATAAAAAGCACACAATTGAAGTCGTGGTTGATCGCTTTAAAGTCAAAGACGGCCAGCAACAACGTCTCGCGGAATCATTCGAAACAGCACTTGAAATGTCAGGCGGCGTTGCCAACATTGCGTTTATGGACGATAGCAATGCTGAAGAAATGCTGTTTTCAGCAAATTTTGCCTGTCCAACCTGTGGCTATGCGATGACAGAGCTTGAACCGCGTCTATTTTCGTTCAACAACCCAGCCGGGGCTTGTCAAAGCTGTGACGGTTTAGGTGTAAGGCAATACTTTGACCCTAATCGCGTGGTTCATAACCCTGAGATAAGTTTAGCTGGCGGTGCAATTAAAGGTTGGGACAAACGCAGCTTTTACTACTATCAAATGTTGCAAGCAGTTGCACAACATTACGACTTTGATTTAGATGTGCCTTATCAGGAACTAGCTAAAGAACATAAGAAAATTATTCTAGATGGCTCGGGTGATACTAAAATTGCATTTAATTACCGTAATGACCGCGGTGATTTAATTACACGTAATCATGTATTTGAAGGCGTGTTAAATAATATGAACCGCCGCTACCGCGAAACTGAATCAAACTCTGTGCGTGAAGAGCTAGCTAAGTATCAAACTAGTCAAGCGTGCCCTAGTTGTAAAGGTTCGCGCCTTCGCCAAGAAGCACGTAACGTATTTATTGGTCAAACTAACTTACCAACCATCACACATATGAGTATTGGTGAGGCAATGAGCTTTTTTGAAGGCTTGCATTTGACTGGGCAAAAAGGCCAAATTGCGGAGAAGATTTTAAAAGAAATTCGCGATCGTTTATCTTTCTTAATAAATGTTGGCCTAAATTACTTATCACTTGAGCGCAGCGCCGACACGCTCTCTGGCGGTGAAGCACAGCGTATTCGTTTAGCGAGTCAAATTGGCGCTGGATTAGTAGGTGTAATGTATGTACTGGATGAACCATCTATTGGTTTACACCAACGTGATAACGACCGTTTATTAAAAACCTTAGTGCATTTACGTGATTTAGGTAACACCGTTATTGTTGTAGAGCATGATGAAGACGCGATCCGCGCGGCAGATCATATTATTGATATTGGTCCGGGTGCTGGTGTGCATGGCGGCCATGTTATTGCTCAAGGTACACGCGATGATATTTTAGCGAGCAAAGACTCGGTTACCGGTCAGTTTTTATCGGGGGTGCGTAAAATTGAAGTGCCTAAAGAGCGCCATGCTACTAACGATAAATGGTTAGAGCTGTTTGGCGCTACCGGTAATAACTTAAAAAATGTTGATTTAAAAATACCCTTTGGCTTAATGACCTGTATTACCGGTGTATCGGGCTCAGGTAAATCTACACTCATTAACGACACCTTATTTAAACTTGCTCACACTGAGCTTAATGGTGCCACAACCGCAGAAGCGGCGCCTTACAAGTCAATTGCAGGCCTTGAACACTTTGACAAAGTGATTGATATTGACCAAAGCCCTATTGGCCGCACACCGCGTTCAAACCCTGCAACTTATACTGGTATTTTCACCGGTATTCGTGAGCTGTTTGCGGGTACTCAAGAAGCCCGTTCACGTGGTTACAAAGTGGGTCGCTTTAGCTTTAATGTTAAAGGTGGGCGTTGTGAGGCATGCCAAGGTGATGGCGTTATTAAAGTAGAAATGCACTTTTTACCTGACGTTTATGTACCGTGTGATGTGTGTAAGGGTAAACGTTATAATCGCGAAACCTTAGAAGTACAATATAAAGGCAAAAACATCAACCAAGTGCTCGACATGACCGTTGAAGATGCCCATGACTACTTTGATAAAATACCGGCTATAGCACGCAAACTTAAAACCCTAATGGATGTTGGACTTTCTTATATCCGCTTAGGCCAAGCCGCTACAACACTTTCTGGTGGTGAAGCACAGCGAATTAAGTTAGCACGTGAGCTTTCTAAGCGTGATACCGGTAAAACGCTATACATATTAGATGAGCCAACAACAGGCCTGCACTTTGCTGATATAGAGCAGTTATTAGTAGTACTGCATCGTCTGCGCGATCATGGCAATACCATTGTAGTGATTGAGCACAATTTAGATGTAATCAAAACAGCCGACTGGATCGTTGATTTAGGCCCTGAAGGTGGTGCTGGCGGCGGTGAAATACTGATTGCAGGTACACCAGAAGAAGTGGCTGAATGCCAGCGCTCTCATACTGGGCACTACTTAAAACCGTTATTAAATAAATAACGGTAATACGCTTTAGATAAGGAAAGTCGGTGTTAAGGTATTTAAAAATTGCAAAATGGCGTGCTAATAAGCAGTTTAAGCAACAGCAAAAAAGCTGGCAACCACACCAAGTTAAACTGCTTAGCCATATAAAAAGCATATGGTTTAACCTTAACACCGCGCAAAAACTTTATCTGCTTGCGTTTATAACTCTAGCCATTTTTAAGTTAACGTGGCTATGTGCCACTATTACTATTATTGCGCTGATCATAGAATTTTGGCCTAAGTTTAATCAACTATGGAATTCACTCGCCGGTAAAGCACTTATTTTGGTATTTTATGCCAGTATTGCTAACTTTGTTTTAGCAAGTGCTAGTGGCATTGTAAATGAAGTCACTCAGGTATCAGCTAATCACTTTAATTACACTCATAACTTTGCCACTTTATTATATTTACCGCCTTGGACACTAGGAATAACTCTGGCAACACTGCTCGGCTTACAACTTATTTTGCCTTTTTACATCATAGTGTTATTACTAATCAAGCCATTTGGATCTGATCGCATAAAGTTTATTAGCCAAAGCTACTCACCACTTCTAACTGCATTAACCCGCTTTTTTTTAGCGACGGTAGTGTTTGTAAGTCTGATTGCATTTATTGATGAAAAACCGCCTGAAAAAGTATTAAACGATATAGTAAATAGCTTTGAAAATAGCCAATCGCTCGCAAATAAATCCCCCGCTGAACAAGAGCAAGCCATAGAAAAATTGAGTGAGCAAATAGAGAAAAAACTCCCCTCTTCAGACAATGACGGCGCTCAGACAAAAACATTTGGTATTCACTTAGAAGGCGAAGATGAGAACACTCAAACGGTTAGGCAGTTTTTAGATACTAAAGGCTACTTTGAACGTAGTAAGCGCTTAATTGCCATGTTTGCCTATAGTTATGAAGCAGACAGTTATTCACGCTGTAAGAAATCAATAGAGAGTAAGTCAATCGAGCTCAATGATTACGAAATTATTGAAATAACGCCTGATCAAGGCATGCCTTACGGTTATCAATTTATAGTTAGAGCCTGTGAGTCTGCCGGTATTTCTGCTACAAAACATTAAAATATAAAAAATGCCGCTAAATTAGCGGCATTTTTATATCTGCAAATAAGCGCGCTTATGGGCGTGGAATAAACCCAACCGCATCATAAACTGCTTTTTATGTAGTTTCTTCACGCGCGCTGGCTTTTTCGGCATAATGAATAGTGCTATTCGCCCCAACTAATTTGTACTATTTGCATATCTTTATACTTAGATCCCGTAAACAATATTTCATTGCTTTCGTTTACCTCAAAACCAATAGGTCGAAAGTCCACGTGTGTATCTTGTATGGTTTGATCTTGTAAATTTAGCCTAGCGATTCTAGAAATAGAATCTGAATAATAGAAATAATTTTTGCTAATGCCATATGCAACTGACTTTTTGGCATTTTTAGGTAATTCCCAGCTTTGCCTATCTGAAAGGCGAATTAATTGATTATCATTGGTTACGTATCCGTTACCTTTACTATCTGAAATGAGTTTATTCGCTTTTATTCCTTCTATCACGCGTGTATCGCGGGTGAGTAAATTAAATTCTGCCAATATATTTTTTGAACCAAGTCGCTTAATATAAATAATGCTTTCGTTATTTTTTGACCAAATATAGCTTATTATTTTATGCTTATTAAATTCTTCTAACGGATAAAATTTTTGAGCGTTTACGTCATAAAGTGAATAGCTTTTATTTTTTATGAACATTATGCGCTGCTTATTGGGAGAAGCTCTGAGCATTCCTAATGCAAAAATCGAAGGGGCATCATCATAATTAAAAAAGCTAAGTTGCTTTGTAAAACCATTTTGAGAGAGCCATAATTGACTGCTGCCAGAACGCTCAGATACGAAAACATGCGCAGGCCCTTCTTTATTAACTATTTCAATAATGTTGTAGTCGTCTTTATCACTTTTATAGAGTGTTTCATACTTAGGTGTATCGCCAAAAGGGTCTGTTGCTTTAATTAGCGAGTATGATTGGGTTTTATTCTCTGAATAAAAAAGACTATTGGCAGAGTGAACCGCTATATAATAAGGATTTATCTTTGGGGTTACTGTTAGCGTATGTTTAACAATGTTTTTTTCATCAAACATAATGGTTGAAAGCTCAGAACCTTCAAATACAATCACGCCTTTATCGTCAGCAAGCCAATCAAATGCAAAGCTAATCGTGCTTTTTTCTGCTTTAAATAACCGCTTGGTTTCATGGGTCTCAAAGTTATAACTAAATACAGAAAAAGGCTTACCCTTTTGACTAAGTATATATGCTATTTTATTACCAGAATGAGATAAACGCGGCATGATTACGCCATACATTACCCCTGGTGGTGGGATCACTATGAATTCTTTTTTAAGTTCTAAATCAAATTTATATAAACCTGAACCTTCATGCTCATTTTTATATTCGGTGTAATAAATATGTTCACCACTTTCGTCTACTTGCGCATAACCTGTATATCTAAGGTCACACTTTTTAATAGAGGTAGCCTCCCCTATAACAGGAAACTGGCTTAAATCAACAAGTACCATTTCGCACTTTTGCTGCTTTAAATTGGTAGCTTGTAATAGCACTGAGTGCTGGTTTAACTGCCATGATAAAATAGACACCTGAAAGCCTGGATAGGTAATTTCAATCTCTCGCTGATCTGAAAGACGCTTAACAAATGCATGCATTACGTCATTTTCAGGTTCTATATTAGTGTAAGCTAAAAACTGTTTATCAGAAGATACCTCGGGGTGAACCTCGCTGCCAATATTCCACGTACTTGCTACCTTATTAACCGTGATCTGTTTAATCTTTTCGCTAGAAGGTGCATTAATAAAAAACAACCCTAACCATACTAAAAAGCATATAAAAATAATGACGACTAAAGAATAAATCAAAAAATTCTTACTATTCGTTTTTTGCACCGGTTGAGAAGTAGTTGCAGTCACTACCTCCTCATTTTTTGCAGAAATATCCGGTGAGTCAGGCAAAAAGTTTGCAGGCTCTTCAAAAACGCTTGCTTGCGTTAAGCGCTCTGGTATGACGGTTAGACTGTACCCTTTACGGTAATGCGTTTTCAAAAGCGGCGCTTTTTCAATGGGGTGAGCAAGCTGCTTTCTTAACTCTGAAATAGCACGATTAATGGCATTGTCGTCTACAAAGCTTTGCTGCCACACACTCTCTATTAGCGCTTGACGGGAAACGATTTGTTGAGGCTTATCTATAAAATACAGTAATAGCTTTACTAAAAGTGGGTCTAATTCCCTTTCCATGTTGTTTGAAGTAATCACACATCGATTACTAATAAATTGCCAAGGTCCGATTTGATAATTCATAGTGTTTACGTATTTTTATTTTTCACTAACCCTATCACAGGTACACTTTTTAATATAGTTAGGTGAATTAGAAACCTTATTTCTGCAGATAAGGTTTAAGGCTAACACTTTAATTTAAAACAATAAAAAAAATAAAAATTCTTATAAATAAATCACTCACAACTAGATAAGCGACTCTCGGTAAATTCAGCGATATTCTTTAAAACGTCATCAACAAGCAGCTTACTGAACACGACTTTTAAATGTTAATTAAGCTGACTTTTAAACATAAAAAAGGTTTCATTATGAATAACGCAACTAAAAAAGTATTACCCGTAATTATATTAGCAACAGTATTTAGTACAGCCTCTGCAGTTGCTACAGAAAGCAAAAGCAACACGCTATTAGCTAATTCAGGGCAATGTGCAGCCGGTGAAATAGTCATCAATAGCAATCAAATAATTTATGCTACAAACACCGATTCACTCATTAAGCATGAAGTAAACACTGAAACATTATTTACTAGTATAGAGAATCAAATAACGGCCGACTTTGAATCTTCTATAAACAAGATGAACGCAAAAATTGATAGCAACCTTTCGAAAATAACGTCATCACTAACAACTTATATAAGCACTATTTTAACCAATCAATAATAAATAAAATTTCATTAAGGAAGTGTTATGAACGCATTTACTAAAAAAGTATTTTCAGCAACTGTATTATTGAGCAGCGGCTTATTAGCAACGACTGTGCAAGCACAAAGCTCAGTGTGGCAGGTAAGCAAAGGAAATGACTCATTATTTATTGGCGGCACAGTACACATTTTACCTAAATCAGAAATGCCTCTACCAGTGGAGTTTAACCACGCCTATAAACAAGCAGATACTATTGTATTAGAAGCACCAATACCTGATCCTAGCGATGCACAAGCACAAATGAAAATGTTGAGCGCACTATCCTATAAAAATAATGAAACATTGAGCCAAAAGCTAACTCCAGAGGTAAAGCTCGCATTAGAAAACAAGCTGGCTGAATTTGGTGCAAATCTGAATAAATTAGATAACTTTCGCCCAGCAATGGTTAGTATTGTGCTGATGTCGATGGAGTTGCAAAAACAAAATTTAATGGGTGAAGGCGTTGACGCTTACTTTACTAAAAAAGCGACATTAGATAATAAAGAACAACAATACTTAGAGACGATGGCATTTCAGTTAGAGTTATTTAAGACTATGGGTGAACATAACGAAAGTGACTTTATCAAAAATAATTTAGCTGGGTTTGATAATTACGGTGTGATGTTTAAAAAATTACTCTCAGCTTGGCGTGAGGGTGATACACAATCGCTCTATACAGTAGCACTTGAACCGATGCAAAAAAATGATCCTGCAACTTATAAACAATTAATGACCGATAGAAACAATAACTGGCTAGTTAAAGTAGAACAAATGTTTAAAAACGATAAAAGTGAATTTGTACTTGTGGGCGCAGGACACCTCGCCGGAGAAGATAGCTTACTGACATTACTTGAGAATAAAGGCTACCAAGTATCTTTAGTTGATATTAACAATACAACTTCCAAAACAACTGCTGAGGCCGATTGATGGATAAAACAGACAAGCAAGCAATGTCACTTCTATTTATATTTGGCTTTTTAATGTTAATCAGCGTGATATAAAAAATGCCGCTAAATTAGCGGCATTTTTGTATCTGCAAATTAACGCGCTTATGGGCGTGGAATAAACCCAACCGCATCATAAACTGCTTTTAATGTAGTTTCTGCACGCGCGCTGGCTTTTTCAGCCCCTGTTCTCATGATGTCATTAAGAAGTGTTTGATCTTCACGAATTTCTTTAAAACGTGTTTGAATTGGCTCAATCATGCTGACAACAGCTGCTGCGGTGTCTTTTTTCAAATGGCCATACATTTTGTCTTCGTATTCAGGGACTAACTCTTCAATTGAGCGCTTAGTTGCCACACTTAGTAGCGTAAGTAAATTAGATACACCTGGCTTTTCTTTGCGATCAAAGTAAATACGCGCTTGCTCGTCAGAATCGGTAACTGCTTTTTTAAGCTTTTTCTCAATCTTTTTCGGCTCGTCTAACATCATAATAAAGCCATTTGGATTTTCATCTGACTTAGACATTTTCTTCAGTGGATCTTGCAGGCTCATTACTCGCGCACCAAATTCTGGAATATACGGTTCTGGCAGCGTAAAAATATCGCCGTAAACATTATTAAAGCGAGTTGCAATATCACGCGTTAGTTCAAGGTGCTGTTTTTGATCTTCACCTACAGGTACTTTGTCTGCTTGGTACAGTAAAATATCAGCCGCTTGCAAAGCCGGATAAGCAAATAACCCCACATTAATATTATTAGCATGCGTTGCCGACTTATCTTTAAACTGGGTCATGCGATTAAGCTCACCCATTTGCGCATAACAGTTTAATACCCAGCCAAGTTGCGCATGCTCAGGTACCTGAGATTGTACAAATAACGCTGCTTTTTCTGGGTTAATACCGCATGCCGTATATAACGCAACGCCATCGAGTACACGAGCACGCAATAATTCAGGGTCTTGGCGTACGGTAATTGCATGCAAGTCTGCAAGCATAAAGTAGCTATCATATTCTTCCTGTAGCTTAACCCACTGGTTAATAGCGCCAACATAGTTGCCTATTGTCATACCACCGGTTGGCTGCATGCCACTTAATACTACTGGTTTACTCATGATTTTCCTTTATTTTTACTTAATTAAAAATGCTTAACGCTGTGTTAGTGTCGGTATTATAGCTAAGAAGTTATCGCATAGGTACTGCGGATTATAATCCGCTAACTGCTCTCCCTGGTGATACCCATAAGTAAGCGCTATCACGTCAATGTTAGCGGCTTGCGCTGCGAGTATGTCACTCTTTGAATCACCAATCATAATCGCTTTATCAGGCGTTATATTTAATGCATCGCAAGCAAATAATAGCGGCTCAGGTGACGGTTTTTTTGCCATGTCGTCACCGCAAACAATCACTTCAAAATGACTGCGAATAGCGAGCTTATCTAAAAGCATTTCAGTAAAGCGGCGTGCTTTATTAGTAATAAGTGCTTTAGGCATACCACTGAGAGCAGCAAGACCAGTTTCAACATGCTGATATAACACACTGTATTCACCGATCTGCTCACTGTAATGTTGATAAAACAGATTGATAGCTCGTTCGCTTAAAGCCTCATCGAGATGCTCACTAATTTGCATATCGCCGCAAAGGGCTCGTTTAACTAACACCTCAATGCCGTTACCTACCCAACTTTCAACTAATCGCTGACTGACAATTGGAAACGCTAAATCGCTAAGTGTTAAATTTAAAGCCATATACAAGTCGTACACGCTATCAACTAGGGTGCCGTCTAAGTCAAAAAACGCTGCATCATATTTCATTATTTAACACTTTCTAATTGCTGACGCATCTCATCAATCACCGTTTTATAATCAGGCTGATTAAAAATAGCTGAGCCTGCAACAAACATATCGGCACCCGCTTCAGCCGCCGCTGCTATGTTATCTACTTTAATACCACCATCTACTTCTAAACGAATATCACGTCCAGATTCAACAATGCGTTGTTTTGCCTCTCGCAGTTTCTCGAGTGTTTGTGGAATAAAACTTTGCCCACCAAACCCAGGATTTACTGACATTAATAAGATCACATCTACTTTATCCATTACGTGATCGAGGTAACTTAAACTCGTTGCAGGGTTGAACACTAAGCCTGCTTGGCAACCTTCATCTTTTATCAATTGCAAAGTACGGTCAATATGCTCGCTCGCCTCTGGGTGAAAGGTAATAATTGATGCACCCGCCTCGGCAAATTGTGGGATTAAACTATCTACCGGTTTTACCATTAAATGCACATCAATCGGGGCTTTAATCCCGTAGTCGCGAAGTGCTTTACATACCATTGGGCCAATCGTTAAGTTAGGTACGTAATGGTTATCCATTACATCAAAATGAACGACATCAGCACCTGCGGCTAACACTTTGTCGACATCTTCGCCTAATCGTGCAAAGTCTGCAGATAATATTGAGGGCGCTATTAAGTATTTTTGTTCACAGTTGAGCATCGCTAATCCGTTAATGAATAATTTATGCCGTTAATGTAACTTAATTAGCGAAGTTACCCAAGTAGCACCTTTAAAAATAGCGCCAAATAAGTAATGTTAAAGCCTTATTGCGGCTATTCATGAAAAAGAATAACCTGCTGAGGATGTAGGCTTTATAATTAAAAAAAGAATCAGTTTTTAAGCGGGGGCCACTCAGTATTTAAAACACAATACAAATAAACAATAACAAAAATAAAGTGTATTATTTAAGCAGTTTTTGTTATGCTGCGCGAAGAACTAAATTATTAGGTTATATTATGCGTGCTTTTAAAATTGGATTATTAATCACGTCGGTAAGTGTTATTATTGGAGCAACATCGCTTTGCTCAAATACTGAGCAAGATTTAAGCTCTGCCAACATTTGTCTTCATAAAGAGCAAACCAACGCTATTAATAATAGCGCAACCCGTTGCATTCAAATTGAAGAGGATTCGTCTTGGGCTTCTTGGTTAACAGGTGATAGCCGTAGCGCTCAGTTTCATTACTTAGACTTGCTAGAGTTGTTAACGGGTACTGATGACAAACACAAGCCCTCTTCAATCAAGCCATTATTTTAATTAAATGCAGCACTTTTTTAGCGCGTTACAAAGCGTACTGGCTGCATTTTTTGGTGTTCAATCTGAAGATAAGCGCAAAACAGACTTTAAGCACCACTCTCCAATTACGCTAATAGCTATTGCCGTAGTACTGTTTGTATTATTTGTACTGGCTATTTATGCAACCGTGACTTCGGTGCTAAATACATAGCCATTAGCTCATCCACTTTATTTCGTGAACCGCCCTTTGGACTAATCGTACGTTTAACCTGAATTTTATCCAGTGATGCTTGACTGTAAATTTTGCGTGTCCACACGGTATCGTGGTTTGAAATAAGGACTGGCGTGTTATTCTCAAATGCCGCTTGCTCAGCCAAGTTAGCTAAATTAGCCTGATCATCTAAGTTAAATCCGCCTTTAGCGTAAGAGGTAAACGATGCGGTTTTACTTAATGGCACATAGGGCGGATCGCAGTATATCACCGCATTTTTAGGGACCAGTTTAAATACATCATCGTAGCCTAAGCAGGTAAATGTTGCTTTTTGTGCTTTGTTGGCAAAAAAGTACATTTCTTTTTCAGGAAAATAAGGCTTTTTATATTTACCAAAAGGCACATTAAAAATGCCCTTTAAGTTATAGCGACATAATCCGTTATAACCATGGCGGTTCATATATAAAAATAAAATAGCTCGCTCATACACATCGCTGCTTTGGTTAAACTGCACACGATAATCGTAATACGCATCTGGATGGTTATTTAAATCAACAAATAGTTTTTTTGCATCGCTAATAAACTCATCCGGCGAACGTTTAAGCTCTTTATATAAATTGATTAAATCAGCATTTATATCGTTAAGTACGTAGTGTTTAAAATTACTATTTAAAAACACTGAGCCCGCACCAACAAAAGGTTCAACCAAGGTATCTGCATGTTTACTTGCTTGATTTAGTCGCGCGTTAATATCTTCAACGAGGCTGTATTTTCCGCCAGCCCATTTAAGGAAGGCTCTACTCTTTTGCTGCATTGGCTCTTTACTTCAATTCGGTGTTGCGCGATTTTACACTAAAGTCACTGAGTTTACTGATCAACTCGTGCAATTTCTTGTTTTATTTTGCTAATTTTTTTATAGAAAGGTTTATTTTTTCTTACTCCAGCGGGGAGTGCTTGCAGTGCTTGTTTTGCCTCATTTAAGTTAGCAAAACTGCCTGTTGTTACCACCCACCATATTTTACCATTTCGCTTAGTTTGATATGTATTGGTAATACTTTCTAGCTTATGTTCAGCAATAAACTCATTGCCTACCTGCTGCTGAGTTACGGCTAATAGCTGAATAACAAAATTATCTTCAGGTTGTTCTAGGTACCAGTTACTGGGTATTTTTACTATTTGGCTTTGCTGCTTTACCACCTCAGGTATGCTAATGGCTTCTTCAACCGGCGGCGGTGCTGGCTTTTCTTGTTCAGTTAAAGTCGATGGCTCAGTTAAACTTCCTACAATTGCTGGCACGTCATTGTGGGCACTCTCA
The DNA here is from genome assembly GCF_000518425.1 of Pseudoalteromonas sp. 23_GOM-1509m. Taxonomy (NCBI): domain Bacteria; kingdom Pseudomonadati; phylum Pseudomonadota; class Gammaproteobacteria; order Alteromonadales; family Pseudoalteromonadaceae; genus Pseudoalteromonas; species Pseudoalteromonas sp. 23_GOM-1509m. The sequence continues at coordinate 81,021 of NZ_JADO01000011.1, read as the reverse complement.
TCTGTAGTTGGCTCTTTAGTTATAGGCTGTGGCGAAGTAAACAGGGTTGGTGATTTAACCGGTTGTTGTTTATTTTGAATAGCTTGCTCGGTTGTAATAGCGGTTGTGAGGACTTGCTCATCGCTTTGACTATTAGCATTTTTCCACCATTGGGTCATATCAGCTTTGTATACAACGCCAATAATCAATAACATAATTATGAGTAATAGTGTGAGCAACTGTAAGCGCCAAGATACTTTGTCTTTTACGATAATATCAGCAACTTGTTCGCTAGGCTGCCAGGCTAATAAAAGACTTGGGTTACCTTGGGCTTCAACTAAAAAGGTTTTAAATACAGGGTCTTCATCATAAGGTAAAGCCGTGAAGTACCATCCCATTAGCTGCTTACTTTCAACCAAGTTTAATGGCTCTAAATGAATATTAACTGCCTCTTTAAACGGCAATTTAGATTGCGATGCAATCATAATGTAAAGCACATTGGGCGCACTTTTTGATAACAGCTCGAGCTCTGCAATTAGTTCTTCAGATAGGTGCCTGCCGCCATCGATAACCCATAAACACGCGCCGCATTGTTGTTGCTTCGCTAATTGATAATAGTTTTGTGATAAGCTCAGGTTGTGATCAATTAAAGGGGCATTAAAGCTTTGCTCTAATAATTGAGTCATCAATTGCACATCAGTCATTTGAGCGCCAACTTGCACAAACGCTTTATTAAAATCGTTATATTTATCAGTGATGAAGGTTTCAAGCAAATAGCTTTTACCTAAACCAGAAGTGCCCAACAAAACAATTAGGTTTTGACCATATTCAAATTGCAATGCGATTCTATCCACCAAAGCCGCACGGCTCGGTAAAATTTGTGACTGCATTTATTGCTCGATCAATGCTCTGACTTGATCATCAGACACATCATCAACTAATGCACATTGACCAAATTCGGTGGGTAAAATGAATCGGATAGTCCCTTTTTTATTCTTTTTATCTTTTCGCATATGCAGTAAAAAGTGCTCACTGGTCATATCGCTAGGTATCTCGATTGGTAAGCTATATTGCGCTATTAATGCAGCAATACGCTCTACATCTTCTCGTGTTAAATCTTGGCGAGTATAAGCAAGCTTTGCAGCAAGCACCATACCTGTTGCGACTGCTTCTCCATGTAACCAAACACCGTAACCCATTTGTGCTTCAATAGCATGCGCAAACGTGTGCCCTAAATTTAACAACGCACGAAGGCCCTGCTCTTTTTCATCTTGTGCAACAATGAGCGCTTTAATTTCACAGCATCTGAAGATGATGTGCTGTAAACACGTCTCGTCTAATTGTTGTAATTTAGCGATGTTATGCTCTAGATAAGCAAACAGTTCAGTATCGTAAATCAAGCCATACTTAATAACTTCAGCCATGCCTGCAGCAAACTCGCGTGTTGGTAAGGTATGCAACGAACGCGTGTCAATAAATACAGCTTGGGGTTGATAAAAAGCCCCAATCATATTTTTACCTAGCGGGTGATTAACCGCTGTTTTGCCGCCAACTGAAGAATCAACTTGAGATAATAAAGTGGTTGGTATTTGGATAAAAGGGACGCCACGCTGATAACAAGCAGCAACAAATCCAGTTAAATCACCTACAACGCCACCACCTAATGCAATTAAGCAGGTGTCACGGCCGCAATTATTCTCAAGTAGGAATGCCGAAATTTTTTCAAACCAAGTGAGTGATTTATATTGCTCACCATCTGGAATAATAAAATGCAGTGGGTTTAGCTGTGCTAATGAATCAAGCAACTGTTGAAGGTACAGCGGTGCTATCGTTTCATTAGTAATGATGATAGGCCGACAATCACCAATGTGATGGATTAGACGGCCTGTATCTTGAAGTGCAGATTGACCAATATAAATAGGATAACTTCGCTCGTCTAAATTAACAGTTAATTCAAGCATGCTGGGTTAGTCCTTTTTAATACTGGCTTTTAAAAATCCAATTTCTCGATGATTTGGTTAGCAACAACTTTCGCGCTCTGCTCATCAGTGCGTACAACAAAATCAGCTACTTCTTTATATAATGGTTCACGCTCTTCTGCTAAGCGCTCAAGTACATCACGAGGTGCTTCTTCTGTTTGCAGTAATGGGCGACGCTTGTCGCGTTGCGTACGTGCAACTTGCTTTTCAATCGGTGTCTCTAAGTATACAACAATACCGCGAGCCGAAAGCTTGTTTCGAACTTCTTTACTCATTACTGAGCCACCACCGGTTGCAAGTACAATACCTTGCATTTCGGTTAAGTCACCAATAACAGATTCTTCACGAAGTCTAAAGCCTTCTTCACCTTCAAGATCGAATACCCAGGCAATATCTGCGCCCGTGCGACGTTCGATTTCTTGATCAGAATCAACAAATTCAAGGTGTAATTGGTCAGCGATGTGACGACCAATCGTGCTTTTGCCAGCCCCCATGGGGCCAACTAGAAATATATTACGTTTCTCAGCCATATCTTTTAGTACAAACGAACTCTAAAATTTGAAATAAAACCCCGCCTAACGACCTGGCCCCAAAATTAAGAAAGGGATTATCTCAGTAATCGGTCGGGTATTTCAAGTCAATTAGGATAAAAAGCCATATAACGAGCAATTAAACTAAATAATTACCCACTGGTTAACAAAAAAGCACCTTATTATAGGCAAGTTTATCTTCTAGGGTTAAAATTTATGCAATTAAGGTTACTACATTGTTGCTTCATGAAAGCTTTTGCATGGTAACTTTACAAGAGCCTGAATTACAAACAACATAAACGCAGCCTTAAATACATCCGCAGTACAGTACATGATCAAAATTATATACTGTCTTATTGTACATTTATAGGGAGTGTTCACACCACGATAACTAAATTACATACCCATACTATCTAGGCTGGTATTCAACCTAGATAGCTTAAATATTTAGTCTATTTGGATTTTAGGTGTGACAAAAATCAGCAGTTCGCGCTTTTCATTGAACTCGCTTGTGCTTTTAAATAGTCTTCCTACGTAAGGAAGGTCGCCCAATAAAGGTACTTTTTTGGTCGAATTAATAATTTGCTGTTGGAAAATACCACCCAACACTACCGTTTGTCCATTCTCAACGAGTACTTGAGTCTCAATTTGTTGCGTATCGATGGCAACCGCTGGGCCTGTACCTGTTTGAACCGTATCCCCTCGGGTATCTTGAGTAATGATTAAATTTAAAATAACTTTGTTATCGGGTGTGATATGAGGTGTCACTTCTAGGCTTAGTACCGCCTTTTTAAAACTTACGGTTGTTGCACCACTTGAAGCTGACTCCACATAAGGGATCTCAGTACCTTGCTCAATACGCGCTTTTTGCTGATTAGCAGCAGTAATGCGTGGGCTTGCAATGATTTCACCTTTGTTTTCTTCTTCAAGGGCGGTTAATTCTAAATCAATTAATGTTCCGTTAGCCAATTTAGCAATGTGCATACCTATACTCGCCGATGGATTCGCCACTGGTAAATTAACGTTAAGTCGATCAGAAAGACTAGGGATATTACCATTAGAAATCGTTTCAGCTCCTTCTAATGTGCCAGAAACACCGTCTGAGCCTTGCTGATCACTAAACCCCCAACGTACCCCCAAGTCTTCAGTTACGTTGTCACGTACGGTTACCATACGCGCTTCAATAACCACTTGTTTAACCGGTATATCTAAAGTTTCGACCATACGACGAACACTTTCAATACTTTTTGCAGTGTCTTTCATTAATAACGTATTAGTACGTTGATCAACAGACACGCTCCCTCTGGCTGTAATAATACTGTTGGTATCTGTTTTTAATAAGTCGGCAAAATCTTCTGCTTTTGCATAATTTAAGCGGATGTATTCACTGTAAAGTGGCTCTAAATCCTCAACTTGCTGTTTAGCTTTTAACTCTTTTGCTTCACGGGCAGCCAGCTCTTCAGATGGTGCAACCATTAAAATAGAACCGTCCATGCGTTTGTCTAAGCCTTTTATTCTAAGCACGACATCTAACGCCTGATCCCACGGAACCCCATCAAGGCGAAGAGTAATATTGCCTGTCACTGAGTCGCTTGTTACCAAGTTAAAATCATTGTAACCGGCAATAATCTGTAACACAGCACGAACAGAGATATCTTGAAAATTAAGCGTCATAGGACGACCCAAGTACTCTTTACCACCATCTAAGTAGGCATTTTGCGTTTCATCTTTCTCAACCGTTAAGGTAAAAATATTCTCAATTTGCTGATAGGTATAGGCAAATGCAGTGTTTGGTTCAATCACTAAACGTGTAAGGTTATCTTCTTTAAACGTTTCAATACTGCTCACCACAGTGCCAAAATCAAGTACATCTAATTCATACAATAAATCATCTAAAATATCGGTATGATGAAACTCGGCAATGATTTTTCCACCGCTTTCATGAACCTCTACAGCTGCCTGAGTATCTTGTAGATAAACAAGTACTTTCGCTTCACCTTTTTCTCCACGTCGAAAGTCAATTGCTTGAATACCGTTAATATAATTAGACGTGTAAGCAGGCTTATCTTCGCTGGTTGTTAAAATTTGCTCTGTGAGTGGGTTATCAGAAATTCTAATAGAAACTAAATTATTGTTTACTTCAGTCTCATAAATTTTTAATCGGTCCAAGTTAATGGTCACTTTTAAACCCGCACTGGTCATCATACTCGTGATGTTACTGATACCAGCTTGGTTGATAGCGATATTCGTCAACCCTTCATCTAATTCTACCCCATCAAATAGTAGCTCTATTCTTGCAGGGCTATTAAAAACTTGTACTGCTGGTTGCTGCTGCAACTCTTCATCAAAAACTAGCTGTAATTCGGTTTCACCTTTAAGCAATGGATTATATCGAACGTCATAGAGTAAAGGGGCTGCACTTACGGCTTTTGTCATTAGTAGTAAAAAAACAAACAATAAAGCAGATAAAATACGATGATGCGAACACTCACCTTTGTGCATATAGGGTATACCTTTTTTCTTATTAATTTGCGCCATTGGTTGCCGCCTCTAACATTTCTAATTTGGTCAAACGTTCTTTCCAACAACCTGACCCATCAGGGATTAATTCTACTAATTCAATATAGTCACTATTAACACTGCTTACTTTTCCGTCATAGGTGCCTAAATAGCTTCCTATTGTTACTCGGTGCAAGGTGTCATCAGCAGCTGTAATGAGCGCCCATGTTTTGCCGTTCGATCCTATTGTGCCCCTCATTGCTAAATTATCTAATGGGTACTTCTCCAGTGGCTGACGAACACGCTCTGGATCTGGGTGAAGACAGTTTTTAACTTGTGTTAGCTTGTTTTGAATAATTTCTGGTTCTGGCGCTACAAAAGGGCTACGTAAGTCTTTGGCGTTATACTCAAAGTGCTCAAACTTAACTAGCTCAGGTATTTTTTCAATACGTGCCGTGGTATTTGCCTTAACCTGATCAATAAATTCTTTTTGCTCCGATGTATCCTCGTTACAGCCACTGAGCAAAAACATCGCAGTGGTTAAAAAGAGAAGCTGCTTCATCATCTCACCCCCTCTTCATAACGGTAAGTTTTTGCTACTACACTGAATGTTAGCTGCTTTTCGCCAGATGATAAAATAGAAAAGTCATGTAAACTGACAATTCTTGGTAGTTGAGCCACTTTCCCTACAAATTCGCCAAACTCATGATAAGTACCTACCACTTCAATTTTAATTGGCAACTCGGTATAAAACTCTTTTTCAACTTCTGGCAACCAACCAATTTTTAAAAATGTTAACCCGCTGGTTGTACCCACATAAGAAAGGTCGTCCAATAATCCTGGCGTCTCATTTGAAGTAGGTAGGCGTTTTAATAATTGAGAGAATTTATCTTCCATCTCAACCATTTGCTCACGATAAATATCAAGCTTACTGGCAACTGCATATTTAGTTCGGTAGGTTGTGCGTAACTCAATTTCCTTAGCAACGGCATTGTGGTAGCTGTCTATTTCATCCGACACTAATAAGCTGTAGCTAAAAAACAACACCAAACAAGCTACAAAAGTTCCGCATATTGCTTTTACAATAACGGGCCACTCACCGATGTTATCGAGCTCGATTTCATTCCAATCGATTTCTGTAAACGATTTAAAATCAAGGTTCATTACGTACCTCACCTATTTTGCCAAATGGTTTTACGTAAAACTCCATATTAAAATCGCTGAGTAAACGTGAAGATTGATCGCCGGCAACAATACCTTGCATAGTCGGGCGCTCTAATAAGTAAGAGCTTTGTACCTGTCTGAGCATAGTAGATAAACGATTATTAGACTCACTTTTGCCTAACACATGAATTTGATTACCTCTGCGCTCCAGCTTGGTTAAATAAACCCCTGCAGGCACTATTTTTGCCACTTCATCCATTATTTGGGTGCCTAAATTACGACTACTTTGTAACTCTTCAATTAAACGCATACGTTGTTGTAAGTTTTCTTTTTTCTTGTCTAGATCACGTATGTCGCGAATTTTATTGTCGAGCGTTGTAATTTCTGAACTAAGATAATTATTTTTTAACGTTTGCCCTTCTTTTAGAGCACCATAAAATACACTCAGCATATACATACCAGCAAAACAGACGATAACCACAGCCATAAGAAGTGTTATAAATTTCTTTTTAGACTGCTCACGCTGTAGCTCACGCCAAGGTAATAAATTTATATGTGGCATGATGAAAAGCTCCTCAACGCCAGGCCAGTCGCAATTGCAAATTGAGTGCGGTGACGCTGTATTATATTACGATCAACTCTAGGAGATATTTCCATCTTATCAAATGGTTCAACAACAACTGTGTGTATTCCTAATTCTTCAATCAGCAATCTATCAATGCCTTTAATCATCGCTGAGCCGCCCGTCAATACAATATAGTCCAATTGTTCTTTACCTGTGGTGGTTAAAAACATTTGAACAGCACGACGAACCTGCTGGAGTAACGATGTTTGAAAAGGAGCTAACACTTCAAATGTATAGTTTGGAGGTAAATCACCGGTTGTTTTGCCAATTTCAGCTTCATCAAAGCCTTTGTTGTAGTAAGCAACGATACTATTTGTGTATTGGTCGCCACCAAATACTTGGTCACGGGTATAAATTGTCTCACCAGATTGCACTACACTCACCAAGGTGAGTACAGCACCAATATCAACCACTGCAACCGTTTTGTCATATGCATCTGATGGTAACTGTTGGTAGTAAACATCCATAGCGCGACTTAGCGCATAGCTTTCAACGTCCACTACTTTTGCGGTTAAATTCGCAGCACTTAACGCACCGACTCTGGCTTCAACGCTTTCGGTTCTAGCGGCAGAGAGCAGTACATTTATTTTGCTCGGGTCAGCACTATTTGTAGAGAGCTTTTCAAAATCAAGACTCACTTCATCTAGTGGGTAAGGAATTAAGCTGTCGGCTTCAATTTCAATCTGCGACTCTAATTCAGCGTCGCTTAAGGAAACATCCATGAAAATAACTTTAGTAATCACGGTTTGCCCAGAGACGGCAACAGACGCGAATTTTAGCGACTTTGGTAGCTTTCGTTTTAACTTGATTATCACATTACCAATTGCTTCAATATCTTGAATATTACGCTCGCTCATAGCGCCTTTTGGCATAGGTTCAATTGCAAGTGCTTCTAGTCGAAGCCCAGTTTCTGTTTCACTTAAAAGTACGGCCTTGATAGAGTGCGATCCAATATCAATACCTACCATCATTGGTGATGGTTTTTTTATTAGTTGACTTAGCATGTTTGCAACTTTGCCTTTGTTTTAATAATAAACAAGTTATAATTTATATCTTAAAAAATATTATTCAATTTTTAATCAATATATACTAGCAGTCTCAACCTGTAATTGGGAGTCCGTTTAGGGAAATATCAGTGATTTTATTAAAAAGAACTTTACAATTTTTGATCATTTGTGCATTACTTGCACTAATTACATTGCTCAGCCTTTATTACTACGTTAAATCCGATATTCCCAGCGTGCAAGTTTTAAAAAACGTGCAATTACAAACGCCTATGCAAGTATTTACTAAAGATGGGCTTTTAATCAACCAATTTGGTGAAAAAAGACGGATCCCTGTAACTATAGACCAAATTCCCCAGCCTTTATTGCAGGCTTTTTTGGCAACTGAAGATAACCGCTTTTACGATCATATCGGTATTGATCCAATTGGTATTGTGCGCTCAGCGCTAGTACTTATTTCTACTGGTGAGAAAAAGCAAGGTGCCAGTACTATTACCATGCAATTAGCTCGTAACTTCTTTTTAACACGAGAAAAAGCCTACATTCGTAAAGTAAAAGAAATATTTATTGCCATTCATATCGAAAACCTCCTCTCAAAAGATGAAATATTTGAGCTTTACCTAAATAAAATAGAATTAGGAAATCGTGCCTTTGGTATTGGTGCTGCGGCGCAAGTTTATTATGGTAAAGAACTAAAAGAGTTAACTCTTGCGCAAATGGCAATGATTGCTGGTTTACCAAAAGCTCCTTCGGCACTTAATCCTATTCGTAATCCAGAACGTGCTAAAGCAAGAAGAAATGTGGTGTTAGGAAGAATGCTTGAAGAGAAGTATATTTCAAGAGCGCAGTATAACGAAGCCACTAACCAACCAATTACCGCGTATTTTCATGGAGCTGAAATTGACTTATATGCGCCGTACATTTCAGAAATGGTACGAGCAGAAATGGTGTCACGCTACGGTATAGATAAAGCCTATAACTCAGGGTTTAAAGTGTACACTTCTGTTGAATCAGATGTTCAAAAAGCAGCACAAACAGCTCTAGTTAATAACCTACATGCCTACGATATGCGCCATGGTTTTAGAGGCCCTGAAGCCATATTGTGGGATCCGCAAACAGAGCCGCCATTAACGCAGTCGAAATTATTAAACACTTTAAAAACTGTTAATGAATTTGGCCCTTTAAAAACGGCTGCGGTGTTAAGCGTGAGCGATAAAAGCGCTGAAGTTATACTTAAAAGCGGCGAGCGCACAACCCTTACTTGGGATAACCTAAAATGGGCACGTAAGTTTATTACACGCTATCGCCAAAGCTTTGCGCCTGAAACAGCAAGCGATATATTAACTCCAGGCATGCAAATATGGCTGCGCAAAAATGACGATAATAGCTATATTTTAAGTCAAATACCTGAAGCGGCGAGCGCCATTGTTTCTTTAGACCCACAAGACGGGCGCATAAAAGCCATTGTTGGTGGATATAGTTTTGAACAAAGCCAATATAACCGAGCTGTACAAGCTAAACGCCAAGTAGGCTCAAATATTAAGCCGTTTATATATTCAGCTGCGCTTGAAAAAGGCTACACACTAGCGTCAATTTTAAATGATGCTCCTATAAATCAATGGGATAAGAGCCAAGGCGTTGCATGGCGACCAAAAAACAGCCCAGCTATTTATAATGGCCCAATTCGCATTCGTCGTGCTTTAGCCCAATCTAAGAATGTAATTTCCGTACGCTTATTAAGGGGCGTTGGACTGCAAAGAACAGCCGATCATTTATTAAAATTTGGTTTTGACGATAAAGATATAAATCGTAGTGAGTCACTGGCATTAGGCAGTGCATCCATTACGCCGCTTGAATTAGCTCGTGGGATGAGTGCTTTTGCTAATGGCGGTCACCTAATTGAGCCGTACTTTATTTCACAAATCCAAGATGCAATGGGTAATACGTTATTTAAAACCAATCCCACCATTATTTGTGATGATGAAACGACAACACCTAGCTCGCTAATGCTAGGTGAGCAAGTAGCACCAAATTGTGCGCCGCAGATCATCTCTAAACAAAATGCATTTTTAATTGCCAGCGCAATGAATAGTGCTATTTGGGGTGGCGGTAGCTGGTCACATAAAACCGGTTGGAGTGGAACAGGCTGGCGTGCACAAGCGCTAAAACGTCGCGATCTTTCTGGTAAAACAGGCACGACTAATGATTCTGTAGATACTTGGTTTAGTGGCTTTAACCGCGATGTGATGACATCAGTTTGGGTTGGCTTTGATAACCCAGGTAATACACTGGGACGCTCAACCTACAATAACAACTTAGGAAGTGGTCAAATATCAGGTGCTGAGTCAGGCGCAAAAACAGCTCAGCCTGCATGGGTTGATTTTATGCGCGCCGCACTGGATGGCAAACCTGCTGCGCCCATCGAACCACCTGAAGGCTTAGTTTCTATTCGTATTGATTTAGAAACCGGATTATTAAGTCATAAAAACGATTACACCAGCCGTTTTGAATACTTTGAAAAAGGCACCGCTCCTACCAAGTATGTGTTATCACAACCAAGTGATATATTTGAAGAAAACACTAAAACTGAAGAAGAGCTATTTTAAATATAGCGAACAGTAAAAAGGCCGCAAATTAGCGGCCTTTTTGATGGTCTAACTAATATTTTGTACCAACCAGTATAAGTCAGAGTGAACGCCAGCAGCAGTCACTTCTTTACCCGCACCGGGGCCTTGTATCACTAATGCGTTTTGGTTATACCACTGGGTATTAATCACAAAAATATTATCGCCAGGGGTCAAATTCGCAACCGCTTCGCTTTTTGGTACATAGGTAATCCCTACCTTAGCGTTTAGCGTGTTGTTTTCAAACTCTAATAACCCAGTGTAGCACAGTGCAGCATTTTGTTGCTGAGCCGCTTGCGCATGCTGCTCAATAAATGCATCTAAACGAGCCTTATTATCAATAAAGTCATTCCAGCTGCCTGCACTTAACTCATCGGGCATCAAAGCGGATAAAGAAATGTCATCAAGTTCCAATTCAATACCTAATTCACGCGCTAAAATAAGCAACTTACGTTGCATATCTCGTCCAGATAAGTCTTCTCGAGGATCAGGCTCTGTGAATCCCAAAGCTTGTGCTTCTAGAACTAAATCTGAAAACGCTTTACTGCCATCATACATACTGCATAACCATGACAGTGTGCCAGAAAACACGCCTTCTATTCGCGTTATTTTATCGCCACTATTTTGTAAATCAGCCAAGGCAAAATTAATCGGTAGTCCGGCCCCTACACTTGCATTATAACGCCAATGTAAGCCACGTTGAGCAAGGCTTTCACGTAGTGTTTGATACCACGAAAGCGATGCGGTTCCCGCGTATTTATTAGCACTAATTAGATGGCAGTTTAATTCAACTAACTTACTATAAAGCTGACTAAAATGTTCACTGGCGGTAATGTCGATCACTATTTTATGTTCATACTCAAGAGTATCTATGTATGACAATAAATCGGCTTGTTTATAGGAGCTTGCATGGTTTTCCCATTGAAGTTGCCAGCTTTCACAGTCTAATCCATTAGCATTCACCAGCATCTGCTCTGAGCGTAAAAGCGCTACTAACTTGACGTTAAAATCAGTTGATAAGCGTGCTAGTTGAGCAGGTAATTGGCGCATAAACTCAGCACCTACATTACCAAGTCCTGCAATAATTAAAGCTATTTCTTGTGCTTTATTAATGAGCTTGTCATGTAACAGGCTCAGCACATCACTTTCAAGTACTTGATCGGTTAATAGTAACGTATATCCCTCACCGTAATGGGTAAACCGAGGCTGGATAGATTGTGTTTGTAATAAGGCTTCACTTTGCTTACCAAGCGGCGCTACCTCTTGATCAGGTGCAATAATCGCCACCCCATTTAAGTTTGACTCACTAATATTGGCGCGGCCAGCAAAATAATTAGCCACCTGATGTGTCGCTGACGCAGGGACTAGTAAGTAGATTTCGCCTTCGTGTTCAAAGTGATGCAAACTATGCTGAATAAGTTGGCTAACATGTGCTACTTCGCCTTCACTCAGATCATCAACAATGAGTAAATCAACATTATTTACTGTGGTTAAAAAGCGTTTTTGTTTACTCATTCCTAGTTTAACTATTTCGGTATGACTGCCTTGAGGATCGTAACTACTGCGAACAACTAATTCTATATCGGTATCTTTTAATGGCGATAATGTTTTAGCGTGTAATACTGGATTACCTAACCTCGCTAATAAATTCGCTTGATCACGGCACACTCGCGCATACTTAACCGCATTAGCAACCTTACGCGGATCAGTACTAAAAACACCTTGAGTGTCAGTCCAAATAGAGACTTTTTTAGCATTGCAATACCGCGCTAATAAAGTGGTACTGTAATCACTGCCATTTCGCCCTAAGGTCACTGTTTCACCATGTAAATCAGCCGCAATAAACCCAGTAACTACATTAATTTTACTCGTCTGTATGGCTTTTAAGCACTGCTGCTGATTATTAGCATGCTGCAGCTGTCCGGTATCTAACGTAAATAACTGCCTAGCGTCATGGGCACAAGCGCTAACGTTAAGCTGTTCTAAGTAAGCGCTTAGTAACCTTGCAGACCACAATTCACCATGTGCTAATAACGCAGCTTCAGCTAATGTTCCTTGCTTAGTCTGCTTGGTAATAATACTGAGCTCAGTTTCAAGTAAATCAAGCGCATGGTGCTTAGCGTTAGCTATTAATAATTGCTCAATCAGAGCTATTTGATGGTTACTCAATAGCAATACAATATCAGCAATAGCTTGAGTGTCTTGCTGTTGATAGCTTTGCCACAGTTTAACTAAGGTATCGGTGGTTTTACCGGCAGCCGATACCACCACACAATCCCCAGCTTGAGCATGAGTTAAAATAATATTTGCGACACTTTTAAAGCGATCCGCTGAGCTTAAACTCGAACCACCAAATTTATGAACCTGATTTACCATATTAATACCGACTCGCATTTATGTTTTGTATTTTGAAGATTGGTATGCACTACCATAACGCCGGATGCGCCGCGTTTAACTTTGCTGAACCAAATGATTCACTAGCACCACTTTTTGCCGATAGGCCGGGATCGGCTTGTCCTGGGCGCACCAAATTAAATACCCTGTCTAAGTCAGCGAGTAAATCATTTACATCTTCAATTCCCACCGAAATACGAATAAGCGTGTCGCCTACTCCGGCTTCTGCACGCGCGGTTGCGTCCATGCCGGCGTGGGTCATAGTCGCAGGGTGACAAATCAAACTTTCTACTCCACCTAATGATTCCGCTAAGCTAAATTCATTTAAGCGCGTTAAAAACGCTGCAGCATCGTTTATATCGCCTTTTATATCAAAGCTAACCATAGCACCAAAGCCAAGCTGCTGCGCCTTAGCTAGCGCATGTTGAGGGTGTGATTCAAGACCTGGGTAGTAAACTTGGGCAACAAACTGGGAGCGTTCTAAATACTGTGCAATGGCGAGTGCATTTTCTTGGTGTTGCCTTAAACGCACGTTTAAAGTACGTAAGCCTCTGAGCGTTAAATAGCTATCAAATGGCGCGCCGGTGATGCCAATGTTATTTGCCCACCACGCTAACTCTTCACCTAACTCAGCAGTCGCTGCGATAACCGCGCCACCAACAACGTCTGAATGGCCATTGATATATTTTGTGGTTGAGTGCACCACAATATCAGCGCCAAACTTAATCGGGTTTTGTAATGCTGGCGATAAAAATGTGTTGTCGGCGGCAACCAGTGCACCACACTGTTTAGCTGTATCAGTTACCGCTTTAATATCTGTTAAGCGTAAAATAGGATTGCTAGGTGTTTCAATCCAAATCAGCTTAGGTTTAATAGCAAGGATGCGTGTCAAACTGTCGCTTTTGGTAAAATCGACCACTTCTAGTTTTAATAAGCCGCGCTTTTCTAGCGAAGTAAATAAGCGATAGCTGCCCCCATAACAGTCATGAGGGATCACTAACGTATCGTCACTATTAAGTAATTGTGTTGTTAGGTGAACGGCTGCCATGCCTGTTGCGGTAATAATGCCTTTAGCGCCACCTTCAAGCTCCGTGAGCGCCTCAGCCAAAATGTCACGATTAGGGTTACCACTGCGGCCATAATCATATTGACGCTTTGTATCAAAGTCAGCAAATGAGTAAGTTGTTGATAAATAAAGCGGTGGAACAACCGCACCATGCTGTTTGTCGGCTTCTATTCCACTACGAACAGCAATTGTTGCCTTATTTTTTTCACTCATTTTCGCTACCTTTACTAATTTGGATGTTTAGACGTCTAAAAGGTAGCGCATGCAATTTAAGATGTCAAAACATTTAAATGTCTAGATAGCTAAATAACTAGTATTTGACTATCTTTTTTAAACCGATAGAATTTCACGCATATTTACACGCTTTGATGCTGTGTGAGCAATTTATAATCTGAGGCAACGATACATCTTATGGCTAAATGGAATGGTGAATATATTCACCCATACGCAGAACACGGGAAAAAATCCGAACAAGTAAAGAAGATCACCGTTTCGATCCCGCTAAATGTATTAAAAGTATTAACTGATGAACGTACTCGTCGTCAAATAAACAACTTACGTCATGCAACAAATAGCGAGCTTTTATGCGAAGCGTTTTTGCATGCGTTTACCGGGCAACCGCTGCCTAATGATGATGATTTGCGTAAAGATAACGCAGAAAAAGTACCTGAAGAAGTGAAGAAAATAATGCAAGAAATGGGACTAGAAGTGCCTATTTTAAATGAAGACTAGAAGGGTCTTTATACAAAAAAACCTCAGCAAATGCTGAGGTTTTTTTTTGCGCTAATTTACACTTAACAATTACGCCATGTAGTTTTCTGGCATATCAATTTGTGCAACGCCAGAGTCTACCGCCGCCTGCGCAACCGCTTTAGCTATACGTGGTAACAAACGTGGATCCATTGGTTTTGGTATAATATATTTAGCACCAAACTCTAATTTGTCGATGCCTGCGGCAGTAAGCACTTCAGCCGGTACGGGCTCTTTAGCAATACTGCGGATTGCTTCTACAGCAGCAATTTTCATCTCGTCGTTTATTTCACTGGCACGTACATCTAACGCACCACGGAAAATAAACGGAAAACACAATACGTTATTAACTTGATTCGGATAATCAGAGCGACCTGTAGCCATAATTAAATCGTTACGTGCAGCGTGTGCTAATTGCGGATCGATTTCAGGATCGGGGTTTGAACAAGCAAATACCACGGGTCTATCAGCCATTAATTTTAAATCTTCAGGGGCTAATAAATTAGGGCCCGATACACCCACAAACACATCGGCATCTTCAATTACATCTTGTAAAGTACGTTTATCGGTATTGTTTGCAAATAATTGCTTATATTCATTCAAGTCATCACGACGCGTATGAATAACTCCTTTGCGATCTAACATATAAATATGTTCACGCAACGCGCCACACTTAATTAAAAGCTCCATACAGGCAACAGCTGCAGCGCCGGCACCTAAACATACAATAATTGCATCTTCAATTGCTTTGCCCTGTACTTCCAGCGCGTTTAGCATACCCGCAGCCGTTACAATAGCCGTACCATGCTGATCATCATGAAAAACAGGAATGCTACAACGCTCTATAAGCGCTTTTTCTATTTCAAAACACTCGGGCGCTTTAATATCTTCTAAATTAATTCCACCAAAGGTGTCGGCAATATTAGCCACCGTGTTAATAAAGTCTTCGGTAGTACGGTGCTTAACTTCAATATCTATAGAGTCTAACCCTGCAAAACGCTTAAATAGTAGCGCTTTACCTTCCATAACGGGTTTTGAAGCCAGTGGACCTAAATTACCTAAGCCTAAAATTGCGGTGCCGTTAGTAATAACCGCAACCATATTTCCTTTACCAGTATATTTGTAGGCATTTGCTGGATCAGCGGCAATTTCACGAACAGGTTCTGCGACACCGGGGCTGTATGCGAGCGCGAGGTCTTTAACCGTCTCAGCGGGCTTGGTCAGCTCAATACTG
This sequence comes from Pseudoalteromonas sp. 23_GOM-1509m, assembly GCF_000518425.1. Lineage (NCBI taxonomy): Bacteria > Pseudomonadati > Pseudomonadota > Gammaproteobacteria > Alteromonadales > Pseudoalteromonadaceae > Pseudoalteromonas > Pseudoalteromonas sp. 23_GOM-1509m. The sequence continues at coordinate 65,173 of NZ_JADO01000011.1, read as the reverse complement.
ATTTTACCTGGAACGGGATGGGCATGGTAATGTAGTGCTTGTTCACGAAAATCTGACATAACGCGATTATATCCTGCAATTTAAGTTAAAGTGAGAGGTAGTTTTAATCTACGATACCTTTATTATTTTTAAATTCCAAGCAATATCAGGTCTATCCTGTTATATGCTAGAACTGTTAATTTTAAGTGATTTATCAGCAACTTCCCTAGATTATCCTGACATTTTTAAAATATAAATTCGTCATAAAAATGAAAAATACAGGTACTTTTTGCCCTTGTTCTATTTTTATAAAGCGTATTTTTTAGTCTTAAATTAAAATAGTGAAATACCGAATTTTATTTAACTTTAAACACAAATAACCTCACGTTACCTGCATTTGAGTACCATCTTTAAAGTTTAACAAATAAAAATATAGAGAATATTGGCTGTTTTGTCTGCAAATGTTTATGCATACTCAGAATAAGAACAGGAAATAGTTATGCAAAAAAAATAAATACAAAATTGCTAAGAAAGCAGGTAGGAAAGTAAATTTTGGCCACAAAAAAAGCACCCTAAGGTGCTTTTTTTACATAGAAACAAAAAATTATTTTTTGCTGCTAAGTGCACCGAAGCGCTTGTTGAAGCGATCAACACGGCCGCCAGTGTCTAAAATCTTTTGCTTACCAGTGTAAAACGGGTGACACGCAGAACATACGTCTAAGTGAATGTCTTTACACAGAGTAGAACGAGTTTCGAATTTGTTTCCGCATGAACAAGTTGCAGAAATTACTTCGTACTTAGGGTGAATACCTTCTTTCATAGGAACCTCTAGTTAAGGCCGCATCGCTCTCCAAACCCGAAGTCTGGCACCATACGTCGTTAAAACAAATTTATTGGTCGCGAATTTTATCCAACAACCCGCACGCACACAAGCTTTAATTACCCTTTTTGCTAAAAAGTCGGCAAACACCTATTCATTACTGATTTGTCGGTAGGCTTTTAATGCTATTTTTAGTACATTAAACCATTACGTTAATTGGTTGAGTTGTTATGCGTTTTGCTGAAGTTGCAATAAAAGTCCCCTTGCCTCGCACCTTTGATTATAAAGTGGATGAGCAATTAGTACCGCTGACTCAATTACAGCCTGGTATGCGCGTGTTAGTCCCTTTTGGTAATCAACGTAAAGTAGCAGTTATTCTTAGCTTAAAAACGGAAACAGCAGTCCCCGAAGGCAAAATAAAATCTATTATTGAAGTTATTGACGACTCACCGGTGTTATCTGCGCAGCATTTAGAGCTACTGAAATTTACAGCGCGTTATTATTGCTATCCACTCGGTGAAACTATTCATATTGCATTGCCCAGTGCACTGCGCCAAGGTGAGTGCCCTGATAAAACCAGTATAAACATGGTGACATTAAGCGAAAAGGGGGCACTTTTACCGTCTTTAAAAGCTAAAACACAGCTTAATTTGCTTAAGCAATTATCAGCGTCCGGTAAATCATCATTAACCGAACTCAAAGCCCTCGGGTTTAATAAAAAAACCATTGATACCCTTTTAGATAAAGAGCTAATAATTCAAACCATTGAGCACGACAATCAATGGCAACATACCTCGCCAACGGTTGGCAGCAAGCCTCGTTTGAATAAAGAGCAAGCCATTGCCTGCACTGCAATTAATCAAAGTACGGGGTTTAATAGCTTTTTGCTAGAAGGTGTCACTGGCAGCGGAAAAACCGAAGTTTACCTGCAATGCCTAGAAGAAGTATTAAAACGTGGCGAACAGGCGTTAGTGCTCGTTCCTGAAATCGGGCTAACGCCTCAAACGGTCAATCGTTTTAGACGTCGCTTTCCTGACACTCCTATTATGTTATGGCACTCGGCATTAACCGATAACGAACGTCTACAAACATGGCGTTTTTGCGAAAAAGGCAGTTGTGCCATTGTTATAGGCACCCGTTCGAGTATTTTTCTGCCATTTTTAAAGCTTGGGATGATTGTGGTTGATGAGGAGCATGATGCCTCATTTAAACAACAAGACACTTTACGCTACCATGCCCGTGATTTAGCTGCGTATCGTGCCTATCAGCATCAAATTCCACTTATTTTGGGTAGCGCTACGCCAGCACTAGAAACACTGCATAAAGCTATTAATAACAAATACCAGTTGCTTACATTAAGTGAGCGCGCACAAACCGCCACCGATAATCAGTTTAAGCTGCTCGACATGAAAGGTCAGCCTGATCGAGCCGGTATTGCACATGCCAGTCTTGCAATAATGCGCCAGCACCTGAATAGGGGAAAGCAGGTGATGGTATTTTTAAATCGCCGTGGGTTTTCTCCTACCTTGATTTGTCATGAATGTGGTTGGTTGAGTGAATGTAACCGCTGCAGCACCAGTGCGACTTTTCATAAGGCAATAGGCCAAATGATTTGCCACCATTGTGGCGATCAATATCATGTACCACATCAATGCCCTGACTGTGGTAGTACGCAAATCTTTCCTAACGGCAAAGGCACCGAGCAAATAGAAGAGTTTTTGAGTAGTGAATTTGCAGACACCCCGATCAGCCGTATCGACCGTGATTCAACTCGGCGTAAAGGTAGCCTTGAAAAAGCACTGGATGAAATAAACCAAGGCGGCGCACGTATTTTAGTTGGTACGCAAATGCTGGCAAAAGGTCACCATTTTGCTGATGTTAGCTTAGTACTTATTTTAGATGTCGATAGTGGTTTGTATTCGTGTGACTTTAGGGCTACTGAGCATTTAGCACAATTAGTAACACAAGTTGCAGGACGCGCGGGACGTTCTGGCGAACCCGGTGAAGTATTATTACAAACGCACTTTCCTGAGCACCCGCTATTACAAGACTTAGTTAATAATGGCTATCAAGATTTTGCCCGCTTTGCACTCACTGAGCGAAGTGATGCACAGTTGCCACCTATTACGAGTATGGCAATTGTTCGCGCACAAGGGCATAACATAAAGCAAGTCGTCGACTTTCTCACGGATTTGGTTCCTGTCAATGGGGTATCTGGTATACAATTGCTCGGACCGATCCCCGCGCCTTTAGAAAAAATTGCGGGAATGTATCGTTTTCAATTACATATTCAAGCGCAAGATCGACGCATACTACATCAGTATCTCGCGCAAATGGTTGATTATCTCAGCACTAGCAAACTTGCACAAAAAGTTCGCTGGAGTTTAGACGTAGACCCTACAGACATGATTTAGGTAAGGCCACATATAACACCATGGCACAGCACGATTATATTAATAAAAAACCAAAAAATAGAAAAAACACTAAACAAGAGCCGGCTAAAAAACCCTTCCCGTTTTTGTTAATCATTATTGCCTTGTTACTAGTCGGTGGTTTTGCATACGGACTCTGGTTTGTTAAAAACAATGCCGATCCAGAGCTTGTTGAAAAGCAAGCAAATCCAACACCCGAAAAACAAGTAGAAATAGCTAAACCGCGGCCACCTAAATTTATTAAAGAAATTAAAGAGCATGAGATTCAGGTTGAAGTAAAAGAACTTGAACAAAAAGGCCCTTATGTCATGCAATGTGGTTCATTTAGAACCCATCAGCAAGCTGAAACCTTAAAAGCTAAAATAGCCTTTGCAGGATTAATTTCAGAAATCAAAAAAACCACAGGCAGCAATGGTATTTGGTACAAAGTGCGTTTAGGGCCTTATGAAACCAAGCGTCATGCAGAAAGTGACAAGAACAAACTTAAACGAATTAATATTGTCGGCTGCGGAATTTGGGGCTGGACTTGAATTTAAACCATTCACCCATATAACCTCTTCATAATCGTTTTTTACGCGCTGCCCCTTGCAGCGCGATGATGAGGAATAACATGACTACAATCGTAAGTGTACGCCGTGATGACAAAGTTGTTATTGGTGGTGACGGCCAAGTATCTCTTGGTAACACAGTAATGAAGGGCAATGCCCGAAAAGTTCGACGCCTTTATAATGGCAAAGTTATCGCTGGGTTTGCTGGCGGCACTGCTGATGCCTTTACTCTTTTCGAACGTTTTGAAAGCAAACTAGAAATGCACCAAGGTAACCTCACTAAAGCGGCTGTAGAAATGGCTAAAGATTGGCGTAGCGATCGTGCCCTGCGTAAACTTGAAGCTTTACTTGCTGTTGCTGATGAAACAGCTTCGCTAATTATCACCGGCAACGGTGACGTGGTGCAACCAGAAAACGACCTAATCGCAATTGGCAGCGGCGGTAACTTTGCGCAATCAGCTGCAACCGCCTTATTAGAAAATACCGACTTAAGTGCTCGTGAAATTGTAGAGAAAAGTCTAACAATTGCTGGCAACATCTGTGTATTTACGAATAACTTCCAAACTATCGAAGAATTGTAATAGGAACTCGCTATGTCTGATATGACCCCAAGAGAAATTGTTCATGAGCTAGACCAACATATTATTGGCCAAGCTAAAGCGAAAAAAGCGGTTGCTATTGCCCTTCGTAATCGCTGGCGCCGTATGCAGTTAAACGAAGACTTACGCGCAGAAGTAACGCCAAAAAATATCTTAATGATTGGCCCTACGGGTGTAGGTAAAACTGAGATTGCTCGTCGTTTAGCAAAGCTTGCCAATGCACCTTTTATTAAAGTTGAAGCCACTAAATTTACAGAAGTAGGTTATGTCGGTAAAGAAGTTGAAACTATCATCCGTGATTTAGTTGATGTTTCAATTAAAATGACACGAGAGCAACAAACTAAAAAGTTCAAACATCGCGCTGAAGAAGCGGCTGAAGAACGTATATTAGATGTATTACTGCCTCCAGCGAAAGATCAATACGGTGAAGTTCAGCGCGATGAAAATTCATCGACACGCCAATCGTTTCGTAAAAAGTTACGCGAAGGCCAATTAGATGACAAAGAAATTGATATTGATTTAGCCCAAGCTCAACCTAATATTGAAATTATGGCTCCTCCTGGTATGGAAGAAATGACCAACCAGTTACAGGGAATGTTTCAAAACATGGGTGGTGATAAACGCACTAAGCGTAAGCTTAAAATTAAAGAAGCGTTTAAGTTACTTACTGAAGAAGAAGCCGGTAAACTGGTTAATCCTGAAGAATTAAAAGAACAGGCCATTTTTGCAGTAGAGCAAAACGGCATTGTGTTTATTGATGAAATAGACAAAATTTGTAAACGTGGTGAAGCCTCAGGCCCAGATGTAAGTCGTGAAGGTGTACAACGTGATTTACTTCCGCTTATTGAAGGCTCTACCGTTAATACTAAGCACGGCATGGTAAAAACTGACCACATGTTGTTTATTGCCTCAGGCGCATTCCAAATGTCTAAACCATCAGACATGATCCCTGAGTTACAAGGCCGTTTACCTATTCGTGTTGAACTTGAAGCACTCACAGCCGATGACTTTAAACGTATATTAACGGAGCCACACGCGTCACTTACTGAGCAACAACGCGAGCTACTCAAAACAGAGCAAGTCGCTATTGAATTTAGCGACGACGCAATTGAGCGTATTGCTAAGGCAGCATGGCAAGTAAACGAAAAAACCGAAAATATCGGTGCGCGTCGCCTTCATACAGTTATGGAAAGGCTAATGGAAGAGATTTCATATGACGCTTCTGAAAAAGCGGGTTCAAGCCTTGTTATTGATGCCGCCTACGTTGAAAAACACTTAGGTGCGCTAGTTGAAGATGAAGACTTAAGTCGTTTTATTCTTTAATTGAAAACACAAACAGTTATACTAAAAGCCTCCAATATGGAGGCTTTTTTGTAAGCGAGATGACGATGAAACAAGTTACAAAAGTGCACTATCATAGTGTGAGTAAAAATTTAGATGTTTATTTTGATGATCACTCTGAGGTTATATTTAGCGCTGAGTTTTTACGGGTACACTCTCCCTCAGCAGAGGTTCAAGGCCATGGATCTGAGCCTATGAAGTTAGTACTAAATAAACAAGCAGTGGGCATTAAAACCATTACGCCGGTAGGGCATTACGCGTTACGTTTAGAGTTTGACGATGGCCATAACAGCGGGCTGTTCAGCTGGCAATATTTTGCTAAGTTACAAGCTGAACAAACAAGCTTATGGGATACGTATTTAGAGCGTGTTAAACAACATGAAAACAACAAAGACAGCGTACCCATAAAGTTTGTCCCCTAGTATTTAGTCTGAACTTATACTCTGTGAATGAGAAAAAAGCGGCAATTAAGCCACTTTTTTCTGTTAGTAGTTAAACCTTATATTTTGAAATCGCTTGATGAAGTACCCTTGCTTGCTCAGAGACCTCTTCACTGGTTTGCGCATTAGTCTGTGAGTGAGCCGCAGCCCCCTCTGCAATATCTCGAATACGGACCACGTTTTTATTTACCTCAGAAGCCACCTGACTTTGCTCATCAATAGCAGTAGCAATATGTGTACTCATTTCCATAATAGTTTGCACATCAATAGTAATTGATCCTAGCAGCTCACCCGCTTTTGTTGCTTGTGTAGCACTTTCGCCACCTTGAGTACGACATTGGTGCATGATACTCACAACTTCTTGAGTACGCTGTTGTAGGGTGTTAATAATGCCTTCTATTTCGCTGGTTGACTCTTGCGTACGCTGTGCAAGTGAGCGCACTTCATCTGCAACAACCGCAAAGCCACGACCTTGTTCACCCGCTCTCGCCGCTTCAATGGCAGCATTTAAAGCAAGTAAATTAGTTTGCTCTGCAATCGCACGTATCACATCAAGTACAGAACCTATGGTTTCACCATCTTTTTCTAGCTGAGACACCACGCTGGAAGCTTTACCAAGTGAATCAGATAAGGCATTAATATGCTTAATAGTTGACTCTACTTCAACCTGACCTTGCTGGGCGCTTACATTGGTCGATTCAGCTTTTTTAGCGGCGGCTTCAGTATTGTGTGAAATATCTTGAATCGTTGCCTGCATTTCTGTAGCAGCGGTTGCTACCATATCCGCTTCATGTAATTGCTCTTGCATACCAGAGCTAGTCGCTGAGGTTGTTTCAGATAGGTTCCCTGTTGCTATATTAAGCGTTGTTAGAGCCGTATTTACTTCGTAGATGAGATCTTTAAAGTCACTAATTAAACTATTAAAGTCTATGGTCATCCTCGTTACTTCATCTTTCCCTTTATGCTCTATAAACAAGCTTAAGTCATTGTTTTGTCTTATCTTATCTATTGCTTGATAAACTTTTTCAATAGGCTGGATAATTGAACGACTGGTCAAGTACACAAGTAGCATAACGATGATACTAGCAATTATAAAAATGACTATTGCTAATAATTGCGCCTGCTGCGCCGTTTCACTTACTTGCTCTTTAGTCGCATTAGTGATCAAAGTAACCACTTCATCACTTTTCTTAACACTTATTCTCATTTTCCCTAGGGCACCCGAATTTAAATCGACGCCTAATTCCACCTGCGCCTCTACCAATGCAGTAAATTTATTTTGGTAGTTGGTCATTAACGAGGCTAATTGATTACGTGTATTATTGGGTAGCTCTGCAGCATTTACTTGTTGTTTTAACTCGCTTGCTAATTTATTAAATCGATCTAAATACTTGGTATCTAAACGTAGCATAAAATCTTTTTCAGCTCGACGCAGCTGTAGCATAGTGGTGAGTAATTGGTAATTATTTTGCTCACTAAGCAATGTTTCTATTTTATGAACTGCTTCTCTCAGCTCGCCATATAAAGCGTCTTTTGGGTGCAACCCGATTTTACGCTGTAGTTTTACAACATTTTGAAAGTCGTCATAGTACTGTTGGGCTAACGTAGAAAATTGATTGACCTGAGCCGTAGCAATATTTAAATCTGCAGATAAAACAGATAGCTTTTCTAGTTTAAATTGTAGTTTTTTATATTCTTGTGCAAATAGCTCTAAACTAGACTCATCTTTGTAAAACAAAAAGTCTTTTTCGTATTTACGCATCGAAAGCTCATGCACATCTAGCTCTTCAGCGTACTGAATAGTTTCATTTAATTTAAGCATAATACGTGCTTCATAAATGATGATGCACAGCATAACAATCATGGCTAAGCCAACGATTAATGCGTTAAATTGTAAACGACGTTTAATCGTTAGATTCTGTAAAAAGTTCATTGTAAATACCTATATTAAATTTGCCAGTTCAGTATAACGTGATGCTTTCTTGTATTAACATAATTTTGTTACATGAAATAAACAATAATGCCTATCATTAAAAACCATAAAAAAGGGCTACCAGTAAAATTTAACCATTAACAAACTCCCTTTATACAAATGGACAATATAATCATCGGCCTAATCACAGTATTGTTTAATTTTTACAGTCTCGCCAATCAGAACTTAAATCTCTCGCACTTAATAAGCGCTCAGTCCATAGCTTTAAAATATTTATTTATAAAGATGACAATTTTATTAAAAAATTATGAGTCGTGTTATTGATTTAGTTCTATTTCTGGCTAAATTTACTGCAATTAAGTCGTTGTTATTGAATATAAGGAGGGTATACTAAGTCACTAACTTATGTATCTTTTGAGGATAAAATAATGGATTACAGCACTTCTGATTTATGTGACCATTTCGCTGATGTGGTTGACGTGCTTGAACCTATGTTCATCAACTTTGGTGGTCGACACAGTTTTGGTGGCCGCATTAAAACGGTAAAATGTTTTGAAAATAATGAACTGATCCGTCAATTGCTTTCTCAAGATGGTACAGATCAGATTTTACTTATTGATGGTGGAGGCTCCACTCGCAGAGCCTTAATTGATATTGAACTGGCTGAGCTGGCACTTGAAAACAATTGGCAAGGTATTATTGTATATGGTGCACTGCGCCATGTTGATGAACTTGAAGAACTGGATTTAGGAATTCAAGCCATTGGATCAATTCCGGTTGCAGCTGACAGTGAAGGCGCGGGTGAAAGCGGCATAGGCGTTAACTTTGCGGGTGTATCATTTTTCGATGATGATTTTGTTTATGCCGACAGTACAGGTATTGTACTTTCTGCTGAAGAATTAGAGCTAGAAATAATAGAACTGTAGCGTGACAGCACACCTTAAAGTATATAACGAAAGCACGCTCAAGCGCATTTGTTCTAACCGTGCAGGTGAACAAAAAGCGTGGCAGTCAATGGCATTACTTGACGCAAACGTTAATATACAACAAGCGCTTACTGATGCTGCACAGTTTGGTATGCGCTTTGTTTTACTGGGCGTTTGCGAAGACATTGGACCTAGAGCCAATTTAGGTAAAGGCGGAGCACAACATGCTTGGCCCGCTTTTTTACAACACTTTTTAAACCAACCTCACAATCACGCTATTGCCATGCAAAAAGTGTTACTCCTTGGCGAAGTAAACCTCGATGACTTAATGGAACAAGCACACCCGCTTGATAACCAAAATCCTCTCGATTTAGACCAATTACGTCAGTTGTGCGCTGAGATTGATGTGCGGGTTGAAGCAATTTTAAGCATGATTTTTAAAGCCGGTCTTGAACCCATCATTATTGGTGGCGGACATAATAACTGCTTAGGTATTATTCGCTCGCTTGCAAAATATAAAAACAGCGCAATTAACGCCATTAATTTAGACCCCCATGCCGACTTTAGAGAGTGTGAAGGCAGGCACAGTGGCAATGGGTTTCACTACGCCTATCAAGAGCAGCACCTTAACAGTTACCATGTGATTGGCTTGCATGAGCTTAAAAATAATCAACAAATTTTTAATGCGATGCAAAGTGCAAAATTTAGTTTTACCAGCTATCAAGCGATTAATGTTAGGCGAGAAATAAGTTTAACAGAGGCAACTAACAATGCACTAAACGCATTTGATAACGCACCGTTAGGAATAGAAGTTGATTTAGATAGCCTAACCAACATGCCTGCAAGCGCATTTAATTATTGCGGTTTTGATGTTAGCGATGGCGAGCATTATGTTTATTTAGCTGCAAGTAATCATCACAGTGCTTATTTACATTTATGCGAAGCAGCACCGTCGCAACATCCTCACTCTCTTGCTGCGGGTAAATTACAATGTGGTCAAGTTATTAGCGCCTTAGTAAATACCTACCTACAAACAAAGCAAAAAATCTAATCTTCCCTAGTCTTCTTGTGCCTGTAACCACTGTTTAAACCAACTCATTAACCCTAAGCTACTTAAAGGGTGTCCGAAGTAGTAGCCTTGTGAGGCATAAGCTTTCAAACTTTTCACAAATTTAAGTTGGTCCAGTGTTTCAACACCTTCAAAAATCACTTTTGTTTGTTGCTGATTATGCATTTCTACCATACCGCTTACTAAGCTGCGTATATTATTTTGATTACTAAAGTCAGCAGTTAAGGCAGGAGATACCTTAATATACTCCACCGCTAAACTTGGTAATTTAGACAGTAATACGGGGTTATCTCCCAAGCCATCAACGCATACTTTTAAACCTAAACTGTTAAGCCTTGCGATCATGGCTCTGCCTTTATCATCGAGGCTGGTAAAAACATGAAGCGGACATTCAATAATTAAATCGCCTGGCCTTAGTTGATGTTCACCAATGACTCCGTAAACAAAATCAACAAACTCTTCATTGAGCATTTCTGGGCCAAATAAATTAACACTCAAAGGCACCGACATCCCTTCCATACGAAGTGCCATGGCTAATTCGCCAGCACGCTCTATAACAAAGGTAGCCAGTGAATAACCAAGCCCTGCAATTCTAATATCATTTATAAATCGGCTTGCCGATAAGGTGCCTTGCGTGGGGTGTTGCCAACGTAATAACAATTCTAAAAACTCAATTTGGCCATCGCCGTTGCGAATAACGGGTTGAAAAAACAGCTCAAACTCATCAGCAAAGCTGATATTCGCAAGCTCTGTTAATCGCGCTTGTTGCTCTAAATGCTCAACCGTCATTTGTTGATGATAAGCCACTATTTGTTTACTTGGCTGACTATCAAGTGCCAAGTAAGCATGACTAATTAAATCATCAAAGTTCGTACTTTGTTGATCGCAATGAACATAACTGGCTCTTACCTTTACTTCAATAGTGCAATTTGCCACGTTAAAGGGCTTTAATGTAGCGCCAATAATTTGCTTGATAAGCTGTTGATGTAAATGATTATGGCTTTGTAGATCACAAATAAACGCAAAATTTAAGCCGCCTAAATGCGCTAATTTAGCGTGCGGAGCAAGGAACAACACTTCATCACTGTCTAGTAAGTCTTTTATTCGATTTGCCGACTGCGACAACAATAAGTCACCAAAATCTCGTCCAATATGTTGATTTACCTGCGCAAACCCCTCTAGCCTTAATACAATAAGTGCGGCTCTGAATGAACCTTCATCAGTAAGCTCATTATACTTTTGACGTAACTGTTGTTTATCGGGGAAGCTGGCTAAGGGTGAGTTTTCAACATACACCTCAGGCTCGGTTTGTGGCTTTAAAGGCGCAGTAGCTTTAGGCTCATTATCAGCTAAAAAACCACTGACTGAGAGCAGTAAAATAGCCATGAGCAACCACGCTAAATGCAGCGTAAAAAAGAGATACCCTATTAACAATAAAGCAAGTAATGCGCTTGCACAGGCACTGATAAGAAGCGGTTTTTTTTGCTTTTGTAACTTCGCTTGATATAAATTAAAACCAAAACCTAGCGCTAGTAAAATAGCGAGCCAAGGTATTGCACTACTGACCATAGCTAAGCCAATGAGCCCAGTACATAAAAAGCTGAGTCTCATTACGTTACTTTTAACGGTTAATAGCGTGGCAACCATTGCCATTAAAAGTGCACCACTTAAAAAAATAGCTAAATTGCTGTAGCTCAATAACGTTCCATCCATAGCTGACGTACTCACTGACATTAAATAAAACATAGGTTTAAGAGTTAATTTTATACAAACTAACTAAGTTTACCCAATATCCATAGATTTAACAGTTTATTTACCCCAAACTGATAACTTAATTGTGCAGGATGGTCAATTTGCCAATGAGCGATATCTGCGCGAGCGCCAACTTTTAATACCCCTCTATCAGTAAAACCTAAAGCACGAGCCGCATGTGCTGTTACGCCAGTTAATGCCTGCTCTGGGGTGAAATTAAATAAGGTGCAGGCCATATTCATCATTAATTGCAACGAACACAAGGGTGATGTGCCGGGATTAAAGTCACTGGCGATCGCAATGGCTACTTTGTATTTATTTAACAGCTCAATTGGTGGGTATTTCGTTTCTTTTAAAAAATAAAAAGCCCCAGGCAGTAATACCGCCACAGTGCCTGCGTTTGCCATAGCTTTAACGCCTGCTTCATCAAGGTATTCTAAATGATCAGCCGACAGGCCATTGTATTGTGCTACCAGCGCTGCACCGTGTTGATTTGATAATTGCTCGGCATGACACTTGATTGCCAAACCCTGTTTTTTAGCTGCATCAAATACGCGTTGAGTTTGTGCGTAGCTAAAGCCAATGTCTTCACAAAATACGTCAACGGCATCTACTAGGTCATTTTCAACAAGCGTGCTTAGCATTTCATTGCATACCAAATCTATGTAATCATCACTGCGGTTTTTAAACTCCAAAGGTAGCGCATGTGCCCCTAAAAAGGTGTTAACTACTTCAATGGGGTGATGTTGATTTAACAGCCTAGCCACCTCCAATATTTTTTTCTCATTGTCTATATCAAGCCCATACCCTGACTTAATTTCAACCGTCGTCACCCCTTCAGCTAACAATGCATTTAAACGCTCTTTTGCTGCTACAAATAACTGTTCGTGGTCAGCCTCTCGGGTTGCTTTAACTGTACTTGCTATTCCCCCTCCCTGCGCGGCTATTTGCTGATAGCTCACGCCCTGCAAACGCTGCTCAAACTCTTGCGCACGAGAACCGGCAAACACTAAATGTGTATGGCAATCAATTAAGCCTGGGGTTAACCATTGCCCTTTTACACTTAATATCGGAGTGGCTAACACATCAAAATTAGGTAAGTCAGCTTGCTTACCTAGCCACACTATTTTGCCATTTTTAATAGCTAATGCCGCATTTTCTATCGCCCCATAAGGCGCATCAATATTGCTATCCATGGTCGCAATGTTGGCATCTGTGAGCAATAAATCGATATCATTTAACTGTTCTGTAGATTCTGTGGCTTGCATAAGTTTCTCCGCGATAATGTTCAAACGAGTTTAACAACACATCTTGTATATACAAGGTAATTATGCCATCTTATTAAGTATTGTTTATTTTTAATACACCAAAAGCGTTTATGCCAACACCTAAATTTACACAAATAAAACAGTTTATTGTGGACAAAATACGCAGTGGGCTTTGGCTTGAAAACCAACGCGTGCCCTCAGAAAATGAACTGGCAAAGCAGTTTGCGGTAAGCAGAATGACCGCACGTCGAGCGTTAAGTGAGCTAACTGATACAGGCATTTTAACCCGTAGCCAAGGGCTAGGTACTTTTGTCGCAAGCTTTAAGTCGCAGTCATCACTACTGGAAATAAAAAACATTGCACATGAAGTCAAAGAGCGAAACGGAAACTACAGCTGCACAGTACAGGTGTTGGAATCAATCAATGCCGTGGCGCCAATTGCTATTGCTTTAGGTGTTGAGGTAGATAGTGTGGTGTATAGAAGTGTCATTATTCATAACGAAAATGACAGCCCCTTGCAAGTTGAAGAACGCTTTGTAAACCCGTTACTTGCCAAGGATTATTTACAACAAAATTTTACCGCTCTCACCCCACACGAATACCTATCAACGGTTGCCCCTTTAACACAAGCAAGGCACACCGTAGAGGCTATTACACCAAGCAGTGAAATGTGCCAATGGCTTAACTTATATAACGAAGAGCCATGCTTACAAGTAATACGCCGCACTTGGTCGGTTAACGGGATTGTTAGCTTTGCACGACTTATATCGCCGGGCAGTAAGTATCGCTTGGGCGGGCAATTAACATTTAAAAATAATAATAAAGCGCATAACGCTTAATACTATTTAACAGGAGTGAACAATGAATCATCGACTGGACACACAACGCGAAATACGCGCGCAACATGGCAATCAAATAACCACCAAAAGCTGGCAAACCGAAGCGGCAAAACGCATGCTAATGAATAATTTAGACCCTGATGTTGCAGAGCATCCTCAAGCTCTGGTGGTTTATGGTGGGATTGGCCGTGCTGCCCGTGATTGGCCAAGCTATGACAAAATAATTGCTACACTGGAACGCCTTGAAAATGACGAAACCTTATTAGTGCAATCAGGCAAACCTGTGGGTGTATTTAAAACTCATAGCAATGCACCACGGGTATTAATTGCCAATTCAAACCTAGTACCGCACTGGGCAAATTGGGAGCACTTTAATGAGCTAGATAAAAAAGGCTTAATGATGTATGGCCAAATGACCGCTGGGTCTTGGATTTACATTGGCTCTCAAGGCATAGTGCAAGGCACTTACGAAACGTTTGTGGCTATGGCAAAACAGCATTTTGCTGGTAATGCTAAAGGTAAGTGGGTATTAACGGGTGGTCTTGGAGGTATGGGGGGCGCACAACCATTAGCGGCTACTATGGCAGGCTTTAGTGCCTTGGTGGTGGAATGTGATGAAAGCCGTATCGATTTTCGGATAAAAACAGGATATGTCGATGTAAAAGCCACAGATCTTGAGCATGCACTAAAATTAATAACAGATGCTTGCATAAAAGGAGAAGCGCTTTCTGTGGGGTTACTAGGTAACGCCGCCGATGTGTTTAGTACCTTGGTAAAGAGTGGTATTACTCCCGATATAGTTACCGATCAAACCTCAGCTCATGATCCACTTAACGGTTACCTGCCACAAGATTGGAGTATGGAATACGCAGCTAAAATGCGAATCGATAACCCACAAGCAGTTGTAAAAGCGGCTAAACAGTCAATGGCAGTCCAAGTAAAGGCGATGCTGGCACTACAAAAAGCGGGCGCAGCAACAACCGACTATGGCAATAATATTCGTCAAATGGCGCTCGAAGAAGGCGTGAGTAATGCATTTGATTTCCCTGGGTTTGTGCCTGCGTATATTCGTCCATTATTTTGTGAAGGTATTGGTCCATTTAGGTGGGTAGCGCTATCTGGCGATCCTGAAGATATTTATAAAACCGATGCAAAAGTAAAAGAGCTCATTCCAGATGATAAACACCTGCATAATTGGCTTGATATGGCGCGTGAGCGAATTCAATTTCAAGGCTTGCCTGCACGTATTTGTTGGGTCGGTTTAAAAGATAGAGCGCGCCTTGCTGTTGCCTTTAACGATATGGTTAAAAGCGGTGAGCTTAAAGCGCCGGTAGTTATTGGACGGGATCATCTCGACTCAGGCTCAGTTGCCAGCCCTAACCGTGAAACTGAAAGTATGAAAGATGGCTCCGACGCGGTCTCCGATTGGCCACTATTAAATGCCCTGCTTAATACCGCAGGCGGTGCTACTTGGGTATCACTTCACCATGGCGGTGGTGTAGGCATGGGGTTTAGCCAGCACTCAGGCGTAGTGATTGTTGCCGATGGTACTGATGAAGCAGAGCAGCGTCTTGCTCGAGTATTATGGAACGATCCCGCCACCGGTGTAATGCGCCATGCTGATGCGGGTTATGAAATTGCAAAAAACTGTGCGCAACAGCAGCAGCTAGACCTACCAATGCTTAATGAGGACAAGTCATGATTTCATATACACTCAAACCGGGTCAGCTTGACTTAAACACGCTAAGAAAAATTAACAAATCAGCCATACACTTAACTCTGGCCAATGATGCACAGGCGCAAATAGCTGCCAGTGCTCAAACAGTCCAAAACGTGATAAACGAACATCGCACTGTATATGGTATTAATACTGGCTTTGGGTTATTGGCCAATACTAAAATCGCTGACGATGAACTCGAACTATTACAACGCAGTATTGTGCTTTCACACGCCGCAGGTATTGGTGAGTTAATGGATGACAGCACCGTTAGATTGATGATCACACTAAAAATAAACTCTTTATCGCGCGGTTATTCTGGTATTCGCTTAGCTGTGCTTGAGTTTTTTATGCAGCTGCTTAAAAGTGAAGTTTACCCTTGCGTGCCTAAAAAGGGCTCAGTGGGTGCATCGGGCGATTTAGCACCGCTTGCGCATATGTGTTTGCCTTTATTAGGTGAGGGTAAAATGCGTTATCAAGGTGAGCTGATAAGCGCTACACAAGGGCTAAAAATTGCAGGTCTTGAGCCACTAACATTAGCTGCAAAAGAAGGGTTAGCCTTATTGAATGGCACCCAAGCATCCACTGCATTTGCACTACAAGGCTTATTTAGAGCCGAAGACTTGTACGCACAAAGCTGTGTTATTGGCTCTATCAGTATAGAAGCGGCCATGGGCAGTCGCGCGCCATTTGATGCGCGTATTCATGACATTCGTGGTCAGCAAGGGCAAATAGATACGGCTCACGTATTTAGAGAATTACTCGATACCCACTCACAAATTAGTGACTCACATATTAATTGTGAAAAAGTACAAGACCCATATTGCCTGCGCTGCCAGCCGCAAGTTCTTGGTGCATGTTTAACCCAAATACGTCAAGCCGCCGAAGTACTACTGTGTGAATCAAACGGAGTAACCGATAACCCTCTCGTATTTGCCGATGTAGGGGATATTATTTCAGGCGGAAACTTTCATGCTGAGCCCGTCGCTATGGCCGCTGATAACCTGGCGATTGCTATTGCTGAAATTGGCGCCTTAGCTGAGCGACGTATTGCTCTATTGATTGACTCTAACTTATCAAAATTACCGCCATTTTTAGTAAAAAACGGTGGGGTAAATTCAGGATTTATGATTGCTCAAGTCACCGCTGCTGCACTGGCCTCTGAAAACAAATCCTTAGCACACCCTGCTTCGGTAGATAGCTTACCGACTTCAGCAAATCAGGAAGACCATGTTTCTATGGCAACGTTTGCAGCACGACGACTAGTTGATATGGCTAATAATACGCAAGGCGTACTGGCCATAGAATGGCTCAGTGCTGCCCAAGGGCTTGAGTTTAGAGCACCACTACGCGCGTGTGATAAAGTAGAAAGTGCCAAAGCACTGCTACGCCAACATGTTAGCTATTACGACAAAGACCGGTATTTTGCTCCCGATATTGAAGCGGCCAACACGCTACTAAGTGAAGGTAAGTTGTGTGACTTCATAAGCCACTCCCCCTTACCTTCTTATTAAATACCATACTGATAACTAAAACCCAGTGCTTCTATCGCTGAGCCAATAACTTTGCGCTCAGCGACCTCATTACTACTAAAGCTCGGCATTTGTGTGCCATACAGCTCACACTTTTGTGCATAATAATCTGCTTTGGTCGGGTGCGCTGGGTTCACCACGTTATAAATGCTCTGTCCTTGCGACCAGTTATTAAGGACCGCATAAATAGCATTGATCACATCTTGTTGATGCACCATATTCACCACTTGCTGACTAGAGGTATTGAGTTCTTTACCCGCCACAAAACGACCAGGCTCTCTATTTGGCCCCAACAATCCGGCTAAGCGAAGCACTTTACCTTGCTGTTCAAGCACTTGCTCTTCAGCGTCATACAGCTTTATTTGTCGCTCGTTAGTGCCTGATATATCGCTGCTTTCACTATAAACGCCAGGTTCTTGATCATACACCCCAGTCGATGAGCACAATAAAAAGCCTTTGCAATTAAGCTCAGTTGCCAGCTTTAACGCCTGCTCAAGCACTTGCGAATAATCACTTTCGCTATCTCGACTGCGAGGCGGGATTGCACAGACCCAATACGCATTTTGCAAATCCACTTGGTGCTGCAACTCACCGTTTTGTAAAACAAACTGACGTTCAAAATCAAATTGATGAGTGTCACTACGATGAGTCCCCTGCACTTGCCAACCTTGTTTTTGTGCATCAATACATAAGGCTTGGCCAAGCCAGCCAGCGCCAAGAACGACTAAATTATCTTTGTTGGTTTGCACTTTATTTACCCTTATTAAAACTCAATCAACGCGTTTTATAGCGATAAAAAATATAATTAACTTTATGCGACTAAAAATAATTTTAGCAAACGCTGGTTGCAGAAGATATTAACACACGCTTTTTTTGCAATTAGTAATCTCTTTAATGATACCGCAACCATTCATTACATACCTGCAGATAAAGCGTATGACTTAAGTGACTTATCGAGAGTAATATATAAAACGATTGCTCAATTTAAACTTTAAAAAACGATGGCTGCTAACAAGGCGTTTAAGGGTGAAATTTAAGCGCTTTGCTCTTGTTTTTAATTTATTCAGCACCATATCTTAAGGGTCTGTTTATCTGCAGTTTTAATCAAGTTTCGTTACATAACGCTATTTTTATGAGCGAGATCTCATTTTTCTGTTTTAAATGAAGATCTTTTTATTGAGGTAGTTTGATGTTTAGCAGAGTCTGGTATAGTAGCGCAGGTAATAAACAGTGCTTTTTAAGCAGCTTAATACAAAATTGCTAATTAATGTGTCCTAAAGGTTAATTTAAAGAATACATTAATTATCAATTGTAAAAAATGGGTTAGCCGATGCACGGCTAGCAAAAAAACACATTGTAACGGTTTTATCATGATATCTAATTTATTTACCAAGATTTTTGGTAGTCGCAATGACCGCACTATTAAAAACCTAAGAAAGACGGTCGCACTGATCAATGCACTTGAAACGCAGCTAGAAGCGCTTTCAGATGAAGATTTAAAAGCTAAAACAGCCGAGTTTAGAGAGCGTTACGATAACGGACAAAGCTTAGGCGATATTCTACCAGAAGCATTTGCAGTGGTGCGTGAAGCATCAAAGCGTGTAAACGGTATGCGTCATTTCGACGTGCAGTTATTAGGTGGTATGGTTTTACACCAAGGTCGTATCGCAGAAATGCGTACCGGTGAAGGTAAAACACTCACAGCGACACTGCCGGCTTATTTAAATGGTTTAACAGGTAAAGGTGTTCATGTCATTACCGTGAATGACTACTTGGCCAAACGTGATGCTGAAACCAATCGCCCATTATTTGAATTTTTAGGGTTAACCGTAGGCTGTAATGTTCCGGGCATGATGCCACAACAGAAAAAACAAGCTTATGCAGCTGACATCACTTATGGTACCAATAACGAATTTGGTTTTGATTACCTGCGTGACAACATGGCATTTAGTATTGATGAGCGCGTACAACGCCCATTATTTTATGCTGTAGTGGATGAAGTGGATTCAATCCTTATTGATGAAGCACGTACGCCACTGATTATTTCTGGTCCCGCTGAAGATAGCTCTGAGCTATACACTGAAATAAATACCATCGTTCCTCTACTTGAATTACAAGAAAAAGAAGACGAGGAAGGGATTGAAGGCGATGGCGATTTCACCATCGATGAAAAATCTAAGCAAGTTCATCTTACTGAGCGTGGGCAAATAAAAGTTGAAGAGCTACTTACCGAGCGCGGCTTAATTGAAGAAGGTGATTCACTGTACTCAGCAGCGAGCATCACGCTACTTAGTCACGTTTATGCAGCTCTTCGTGCGCACAAGCTTTACCAAAAAGATGTTGACTACGTTATTAAAGAAAACGAAGTTATCATTATTGATGAACACACGGGTCGTTCAATGGAAGGGCGTCGTTGGTCAGAAGGTTTACACCAAGCTGTAGAGGCAAAAGAAGGTGTGAAAATTCAAAACGAGAACCAAACATTAGCCTCTATTACGTTCCAAAATTACTTCCGCTTGTACGAAACGCTAGCAGGTATGACAGGCACAGCCGACACAGAAGCGTTTGAGTTTCAGTCTATCTACGGTTTAGACACTGTGGTTATGCCAACCAATAAACCAATGATCCGCGATGATCGCGCTGATTTAGTTTACTTAACGCAAGAAGAAAAGTACGAAGCGATTTTAGCAGACATTAAAGACTGTCAAGAACGTGGTCAGCCGGTACTTGTAGGTACTATCTCAATTGAAAGCTCTGAGTACTTATCGCAGTTTTTACGCAAAGAAAAAATTAAGCACAACGTACTTAATGCTAAATTCCACGCACAAGAAGCAGACATTGTTTCTGATGCGGGCTTACCAGGCACAGTCACCATTGCCACCAACATGGCCGGTCGTGGTACCGATATTGTACTTGGTGGTAATTGGAACAGCGAAGTTGAAAAACTTGAGAACCCAACTGACGAACAAATTGCTGAAATAAAAGCAGCATGGAAAATTCGCCATGATGCGGTAATTGATGCTGGCGGCTTACACATTATTGGTACTGAGCGTCATGAATCACGTCGTATTGATAACCAATTACGTGGTCGTTCTGGCCGTCAAGGTGATGCCGGTTCAAGCCGTTTCTACCTATCGATGGACGATGCGTTAATGCGTATTTTTGCTGGTGAGCGCATGACTAATATGATGCGTAAACTAGGTATGCAACGCGGCGAAGCGATTGAACATCCATGGGTTAACCGCGCAATCGAAAACGCTCAGCGTAAAGTAGAAGCACGTAACTTTGATGTGCGTAAACAGCTACTTGAGTACGATGATGTAGCAAACGATCAACGTCGTGTTGTTTACTCACAACGTAACGAATTGCTTGAAGAAGGTGATATTTCAGAAACGATTACTGCTATCCGTGGTGATGTGCTCGCTGGTGTGATTGATCAATACATTGCTCCACAAAGCTTGGCTGAAATGTGGGATATACCAGGACTCGAAGAACGCTTAAAACAAGACTTCTTAATTGAGTTACCAATTACTCAGTGGTTAGCTGATGACAATAAACTGTACGAAGAAAAACTGCGTGAGCGTATTGAAGAAGCGGTTGAACAAGCTTACAAGCAAAAAGAAGAAATGGTTGGCGATTCTGTACTACGTCAGTTTGAAAAAGCCATTATGCTTCAAAGTCTTGACCAGCATTGGAAAGACCATCTTGCTGCAATGGATCACTTACGTCAAGGTATTCACTTACGTGGTTATGCACAAAAGAATCCTAAGCAAGAATACAAACGTGAGTCGTTTGAATTGTTCTCTGAAATGCTAGAAAACTTAAAAGTCGATGTCGTCGGTATTTTAAGTAAAGTGCAAGTTCGCGCTGAAGAAGATGTTGAAAAAGTAGAAGAGCAACACCGTAAAAGTGAAAATGCCCCTCGCGAATATCAACATGAAGAAGCAGAGCACGTAGGTGGTGAAGCACCACAAAGCGCTCAGGTTATGGCGCGTAGCGAGCCAAAAGTGGGTCGTAACGATCCATGTCCATGTGGTTCAGGTCAAAAATACAAACAATGTTGTGGTAAATTAAAATAACACCACTTTGTTAAGTTAGATAAAAAGCGACGCTTGCGTCGCTTTTTTTATGCTATTTAAGGGAGAGATAATGACTAAAGTAATCATCAATGTTGCTGTGGGTGTAATTAAAAAAAACAACAATGTGTTTATTTGTAAACGTGCAGATGAACAGCACCAAGGCGGCTTATGGGAATTTCCAGGCGGAAAAATTGAAGCCGGAGAAAGTGTTTTTCAAGCACTGAAGCGCGAATTATTTGAAGAAGTAGGACTGACTATTCATAGCTCAAGCGAACTTGTCACTATAGAGCACGACTATGGCGATAAATGCGTACGACTTAATGTACACGTGGTCAGTAACTTTAATGGTCAAGCTCATGGCGCAGAAGGGCAACCAAGCGAATGGGTAAGCATAGACGAACTTGATAACTATGATTTTCCTGCGGCCAATGTCGAGATTATCAGCGCCATAAAAACGAAATATAGCTAGGGTCTGTTGACCTTTCAAGATTAAATTTGCAGCAGTCTGTTTGGTATTTAGGCAAGGCAGAGCCTATGTGGTGTGGTTATTCCCCATAAATAGGCGATAACGCAGCATCAATGCTAAACAGGCGCTGCCCTTCGGGTTCTGCCTAGGGGCAATTAACTCTTTGTTGCCTACATGGATGTAGGTAAGGGGCGTGAGCAGGACGCGGAAGCTTTGCTCGGTTTTTACTTAGCCCACTAGGTTACAAACCTCGCGCCGCGATTAAACCGCCCCTATTTTGAACAAATTTTAATCCGCAAAGGTCAACAGACCCTAGTTTTATCATCAGGTATAAAAGTAACTAAAAAGCCAGTGGGCATCATGCTCACTGGCTTTTTATTTTGCGATTAGTGGGGCTAACCGCTTAAGCTAATTTCAGATTAAATTACCAAATTTTTACGCGATCTTCAGGCTTGATATACATTTTATCGCCCTCTTTAACATCAAACGCTTGGTAAAATTCCGGCATGTTCGACAAAATACCAATCACGCGATAATGACTCGGTGAATGTGAATCGGTCATTAAACGATTGCGCAATGCTTCATCACGGTATTTACGACGCCAAATTTGCGACCAGCCCATAAAGAAGCGTTGGTCGCCCGTATAGCCTTCAATAATGGGCGCTTTAGAATCACCCAGCGATAATTGATACGCTTTATAAGCGACGGTTAAGCCGCCTAAATCACCAATGTTTTCACCCAGTGTCAGCTCACCATTAACGCTGGCATCTTCAAACGGTTTATATTGATTATACTGCGCAACTAAGGCAGCACTTCGCTGTTCAAACTGCTTAAGGTCTGACGCGCTCCACCAATTACGTAAATTGCCATCACCGTCGTATTTTGCACCTTGGTCATCAAAGCCATGGCCTAACTCATGGCCAATAACCGCACCAATAGCACCATAGTTAACCGCATCATCTGCTTCTAAATTAAAGAAAGGAGGCTGCAAAATCGCCGCAGGGAATACTATTTCGTTATTCACTGGGTTGTAGTAAGCATTCACTGTTTGTGGCGTCATATGCCACTCAGAGCGATCAACTGGCTTACCTAATTTAGCAATCATATCTGCATAAGCCCACTCACTGTAGCGAATATAGTTACCTACTAGTTCATCAGGATTAATTACTAAATCTGAATAATCTTTCCATTTATCTGGGTAACCAATTTTAGGCGTAAACTTATCCAGCTTTTCTTGCGCCGCAACTTTTGTTTCAGGGCTCATCCACTCAAGGTTTTCAATTGCCACTGAATAGCCTTTAATCACGTTATCAACTAATTCTTCCATGCGCGCTTTCGCTTCTGGCGGGAAGTTTTCTTTAACGTAGACTTTACCTAAAATTTCACCCAGTACACTGTTTGATGCATCAACGGCTTGCTTCCAAAGTGGCGCTTGCTCTTCAACACCGCGCAATGTGGTGCTGTAAAAATTAAATTTCAAATCCACTAAGTCTTTATTTAGCAACTGCGCGTAATTACTAACGAAATGGAATTTTAAGTAGTTTTGCCAAACCGATAAGTCTGTATTTTTGAAAATGTCTGCAAATTTTTCAAAGTAACTTGGTTGGCGCACAATCAACTCTTGGGCATCAACACCAACGGCTTCAAAGTAAGCACTTAAATCAAAATCTCCCATTAACGTGTTAGCTTCAGCT
Organism: Pseudoalteromonas sp. 23_GOM-1509m; assembly: GCF_000518425.1. NCBI lineage: Bacteria > Pseudomonadati > Pseudomonadota > Gammaproteobacteria > Alteromonadales > Pseudoalteromonadaceae > Pseudoalteromonas > Pseudoalteromonas sp. 23_GOM-1509m. Next base: position 41,739 of record NZ_JADO01000011.1, on the reverse strand, counting down.
ACTGACATTTTATTATATGATTTTGTTGCATCACGACTTTGTACCCGACTCCACTGTGCATCAGCAAGTGTCGTTTCAAGGGCAAGTATCGCTTTGGCTGCATCCGCGGCATTATTAACGCCAGCTTTAGCTAAAATATCGGTAATATAGGTTTGATATGCCGCGCGAATTTTTGTGAATTTTTCATCATCTTTTAAATAATAATCACGGTCAGGTAAACCAAGTCCCGCTTGATAAGCATAAAGCGCATTTTCACTTGAGTTTTTAGCATCATTATTTACATACCAGCCAAAAGGAAGATCTCCGCCTTTAACTTGTAGCTGTGCCATCAGTGTGACCAACGCGGCTTTATCTTTTACTGTATCAATGCTTTTAATAGCTGGCTCAAGTGGTAACATCCCTAACTCTTCACGAGCATTTTCAGCCATGTAGCTAGTATAAAATGCGCCGATCTTATATTCATCTGAACCTGGCTTTGCGCTGCTATTGGTACTGGCATTTTCTAGTACTGTTTTCATTGCTTTTTGCGATTCATCATATAACTGTGAGAACGACCCATAGTTTGACTTATCGCCAGGGATTTCAGTTTTTTCTAACCATTTACCGTTTACGTGGTAGTAAAAATCATCCTGTGCACGAACACTTTTATCGATATTTTGTAAATCAACACCTAAGGCACCAGGGGTTGCTACCGGTGCGGTTACTGTTGTTGCTTCTGCTTGCATTTCTTGTGGCTTTTCGCCGCAACCAACCAAACCTAACGCCAATGCAATACTGGCGGCAGTCATTGTTATTTTTTTCATAAGAATTCCGTATATTAATTAGAATAAATACGCATTTCATTAAGATTTGATAACTCAAAAAAACAACAATAGGATGCAGTCTATTATCTGCTTAATGAAATACGCATCAGCTACAACCTAATTTAGGAAGTACTAACTAGGCATCATAAACCTGATTTAAATAACAATAAAATCGAATATGTAACAAAGTATTTTAAAGCCAGCAAAACAAACCGAGCAAGGTGTTAAATGGTATTTAATTAAGGTTTATTTTTACCATGTAAAGCTAAGCGTTGAAGCTTTTCTTTTAATGACGGTGGAGCAGAATCGGCGATCGCATTTAAATAATCAGCCGTTTGTTCACTCATTTTAAGGGAGTTCGTTGGTTTGCCACCAGCCACTTTAGGTCGAGTGCTTAACCGTTGAGTTGCCTGTGGATTGGCAGTAATTTTTATTTGCCCAAGCTCGGCCATACCCGCGGCTCTAAAATGCGATTGCATGTCCATTTTTAAATAATTAAGCCTAAGGGCAATAGGTGCAGAAACGGCTTCTATCATTAAGGTGCCGTCACGGTAATTACTTACTCGGCACTTTTCACCTAACTTAGGGCCTAAGAAATCGCGCAACAATTGTTGCTGTGTATCCAGTGCTTGGCTTTTTCCCGCATAGGCTGCTAAGCGGTTGTTCAGCCCAGCCATAATATCGGTTAACGGTTTTGGCGCATATCTATCTTTAGCCATATCACACCTTAAAAACATCAAAAGAAGGCTTGCTTAAATTAAACTTAATTTAAGCAAGCAAAGTGGGTTTATACCAATTCACTGAAATAAATATTATTGCGGATGGGTATTAAGCACCTGCTACTTGCATTTGTTCAATCAGTACTGAACCAGTCTGAATCCCGCCGCGACGTTCTATATCGCCACCTATAGCGGAAATACCTTTGAACATATCTTTTAAATTACCAGCAATCGTAATTTCGCTTACTGGGTATTGTATTTCCCCATTTTCAACCCAAAAACCAGCCGCACCGCGAGAGTAGTCACCGGTTACAGTATTCACGCCCTGCCCCATCAATTCTGTAACTAATAAGCCCGTACCCATGGTTTTTAATAATGCAGTTAAATCTTGATGCGTTTGTTCTACTAACCAATTATGAATACCGCCAGCGTGCCCTGTTGGGGTCATATTCATTTTACGTGCCGCATAGCTTGCTAATAAATACGTTTGTAACTCGCCACCGTGAATTATTTCTCTGTCGAGAGTTTTAACCCCTTCGCTATCAAATGGCGATGATGCTAAACCTTTAAGTAAGTGCGGACGCTCTGAAATATTAACGGTTTTGCTAAATACCTGCGTGCCTAAGCTATCCAATAAAAAGCTGGATTTACGATACAGTGCGCCACCACCAATTGCTGATACTAAATGGCCAAACAATGAATTAGCAATATCGGCTCTAAAAATAACCGGCACTTTCATGGTGCCTAGTTTTTGGCTGTTTAGTTTTGCTAGGGTTTCTGCTGCAGCTTCAAGTCCAACACTTGCTGCATCTTTTAACCCTGCTTGATCGCGAGAAATCGTGTAGGCTGAGTCGCGCTGCATATGCTCGCCCTCTTTACCTATCACCATAGTGCTTATGCTGTGGCGAGTACGTGGAAAGCCGGCAATTAAACCATGGCTGTTACCATATACTCGCAACCCTTGATGCGATGAAAAGCTAGCGCCATCTGAATTCACAATTCGCTCATCGGCGTTTAATGCGGCTTGCTCTGCTGCATGACACAAATCAATCCCTTGCTCTGGGCTTACATCCCAAGGATGAAACAAGTCTAAATCTTTAGGGGCAAACTCAAGCAGTTCTTTATCAGCAATGCCATTACATGGATCGTCTGAAGTGAATTTAGCAATATCGATGGCTTTTTCGACCACAGCACGTAATGTTTTAGGATTTAAATCAGCCGTTGATGCCGAGCCTTTGTTATTGCCAACATACACGCTAATACCTAAACCACCGTCTTGATTAAACTCAATGGTTTCTACCTCCCCCATGCGCGTACTTACCGACAGCCCCGAAGTGCTAGACATAGCAGCTTCTGCAGCGGTAGCACCTAGTTTTTTAGCATGTTCAAGTACTTCTGATACAGCGTCTTTTACTTGAGAGATTTGCGAATAAATTGGATCTTGGTGTTGGCTTTTCATAAATTCTGTCCTGAGCCCTGAAGGCCATATTGCACACATTTTTTATATTTAAATGCTAACACACTCACTGCACCACATCAGCTAATATTAATCACTAAAAGAATCGCGTATAATAGATGAAGTTATTTTTATTTAAGAGCACCCCATGGCGAAGAAAAAAGGCAAGCCTGCTGAAATTGAAGAAGAAATTATATATGTATCAAAAAGTGAACTTAAGCGCGAAGCGCAAGAGTTTCATCAGTTAGGATCTGAAATTGCCAAAATGGGTAAAAAACAGCGTGAACGCCTGCCGCTCAATGATGACTTAAAAGAAGCAATGGTGGTTGCTGATAAAATAAGTAATAAAAGTGATGCCTACCGCCGACATTTAAATTACATCGCAAAAACCCTTCGTACGGTAGAAAATATTGAAGAAATTAAAGCGATCATTGATGTCATGCTTAATAAAAATAACCAAGCTGAGGTTATGATAAAAAAAATTGAGCAACTGCGCAGTGATTTAATTGAACAAGGCGATGACTTAATCAACGAAACAATTGAACAATATCCAGCTCTTGAGCGCCAAAAAATGCGCCAAATGGTGCGTAATGCTGCCAAAGAAGTAAAAGCTGAAAAACCAGCGAGAAGCTACAAAGAGTTATTTCAGTACTTAAAAGACGCCATAATGTAACGCAGCCGCGTTATATATTAAAAAGGTGCTGCGGCACCTTTTTTTGTTGTAGATCAAAACCTCCTCCCCTTTGCTTTTTTACAATACGCAGCAACTTAAAAGATAAGGTGCGCGTGATGATTAAACTTCCTCAATGGGATCAAACTTTAATAAACAAATACAATGTATCGGGCCCGCGTTATACGTCTTACCCGACCGCACTTTCGTTAGCTGATGGTTATCAGCAACAAGATTTGATTAGCGCTATTGAATCATCGCAAACCCGTTCGTTGTCTTTATATATTCATATTCCTTTTTGTAGTCAGCTTTGTTATTACTGTGGCTGTAATAAAGTCATTACTCGCCACCAATCTAAAGCCGATACCTACCTAGACTTTTTAGCTAAAGAAATTGCAGCACAAGCACCGCTGTTTCAAGATTATCGGGTTGAGCAATTACATTTGGGGGGCGGCACACCAACTTTTTTAACCGCAGCGCAAATGACGCGCTTAGTAAAGCTGCTAGAGCAACACTTTAACTTTAGCGATACCTGCGAGCGCGGTATCGAAATCGACCCTCGCTCACTGGCTGACAATATGCTGGTTGATTTAAGCGAGTTGGGGTTTAATCGTGTGTCATTTGGTATTCAAGATTTTAATGATCAGGTTCAGCTAGCTGTTAATCGCCCTCAGCATGTTGATGAGGTAAAGCAATTAATTACCCAAGCAAAACAGTTGGGCTTTAAATCAATTAATGCTGATATGATTTATGGCCTGCCACTACAAACACCTGAGAGCTTTACGCAAACGATTGAGCAACTTATTGCCTTAAACCCTGACCGCGTTTCAGTATTTAACTACGCTCATTTACCAGAACGTTTTGCCGCCCAACGTAAAATTAAAGACGCCGATTTACCCAGTGCGCATAATAAGCTCACCATGTTTAAAAATACCCTAGAGCAAATGACGCAGGCGGGCTATCAATTTATAGGTATGGATCACTTTGCAAAAGTTGATAATGAGCTAGCCATTGCACAAAATACGAATCAGCTGCATCGTAATTTTCAAGGCTACACCACTCATGGCGAGTGCGACTTATTGGGCTTAGGTGTCTCGTCTATTTCACAAATAGGCACAGCGATATTACAAAATAAAAAAGAGTTAAAACATTATTATCAAGCAGTTGATGAGCAAGCAGGCAGTGCCATTAATAAAGGCATGCATTTAACCCAAGATGATATTATTCGCGCCGATGCGATTAAGCAGCTTATTTGCCAGTTTGAGCTTGATATGAGCGTATTCGCTAACAGACATAAAATCAGCTTTAATGACTACTTTCAAGATGCTTTAGAGGCACTCGCACCATTAATTGCCGATGAAATGGTAACAATAGAAAACAACCTAATTAGCGTAACACCAAAAGGGAATTTATTTATTCGTATTATTTGTATGTGCTTTGATGCGCATTTACAAAAACAGATAAATGCCACTCGCTTCTCACGCGTTATATAATTTAAAACTAGCACGCATAAAAAAAGCAGACCAAGGTCTGCTTTTTTTATATATGCCGTAAAATCTAAGCGCTAGTTAAAAACCACGTTTTCGCTGCCTTGGGCTGCTTTAAACTCAACAATAATTTTTTTACAGTCAGCTTCAATTTCATCACTCAGTGATTCTTCTGCGCGCCAGCGCGCCGTGTCTTGCTTAAAAATTTCTTTTTTAGCGTACTTTTTGCGCGAATCATGGGTTGGCATTTCTTTTACCACGTCGTACATTTTATAAATACCCGGGTATGCACTCGTTAGGTCGCGCTCAGTATCAAAACTATATTGCGACATAAGCACCCAAATACGTAAGCACCCCTCAGAATAATCACATTGCTTTTCATTCATAGCACGTGCAATTAAATGAATACTATCGGCTAACTTCGCATTACGCTTTAAACGCGACTGTTTTAGCTTTTGCTGTTGCTCTGCCTGTTTTTTGCTAATTAGCTTTTTTTGCACATTTAGCTTGTAGAGTAACTGACCCGCATAAAATGCCAAGCCCGCTATAATAGCAGCACCTACAACTAAGGCTAAGATCACTGCTGTACTCATTGCGTGTCCTTATTACTTATCTTCGTCGTCATCTAGCCATTCATTCGCTAGATCGTTTGATAGGTATTGATCAAAGTCTGAATTACTGTCTTCATCGCTGAAGTCATCTTCAAACTCTTCTTCATCTTCAATGCCTAATAATTTACAAAGCACTTGGTGACGCGCTATACGGCTATTGAAGTATTTTGCATCTTTACCCGTTAGCATTTCACCTTGCTCATGACGCTCAACTAATTTAAGTAAGCGCTCATCATTTTCAAGGGCTTCTAACTCTTGTTCAGGCGTTAATTCTGGTTCAACGGCCTTTTTAAGCTCTGCTACAGGTTTAAGGTTACGTTTCATTTCGATTTTTGGTTCAGCAGCAGGTGCAACTAATGGCACTGCTTTTTTACTACCAACGCGTTTATCTTTAGCAGCCGAACCTGCTTTTTGAGTGTCATTACTCAATGCATCCGGTGCATTACGTGAACCAGGCTTAGCGCCCTTAGTTTTTTTAACACGTTGCTCTTTCAATGCGCGCATTTCTTTAAGCTTATCTTGACTTAAACGAACGGGACCATTTGATGGAATTTTACGTGACTTTTTCTTTCTACTCATATCTTGATCGTCTCACTTAAGAGGTTTTGAGCGAGGCGCAACTCAATGGGCATCGCGGTGCTGGCCTAGCCAGGAGAATTCAGTTTGGGCGTTTTGCGCGCCAAAGCACAGTTAAGGTGCTTTTTTTAAACGGGGGGTATTGTAACAGGACAAATAAAAAGGCGGTAGAGAAAACATCTCTACCGCCTACTAATCTGAGCGCCATTATATGGACACTTCTCCCTTCGACTTTTTAGTCTTTATTGTTTTTATTATTATTTTCTATCCGTATTTTTATTATTTATCTTCCGTGTAGCATTCCATTTTGTTTTTATTATTAAACTTCCATGAGTATTTTATTATTTTCGGTCTTCCTAACACTTTTTTGATATTTCCTTTGGTAGCACACTCTATGTGCTATTCAGTCGTGCCGCGCTACTATCCTTATAACGTTTTCCTATTTGTTATTGTTTTTGCGACAGGGGTTAATTTACTCGTTAATAATTTTGTTACAACTAATTTATATCTTTTTTCTTGTACTACATATGACAAAAAACACTAAAAAATATAAATAACAATAAGTTACATTAAAAAATAAAAATAAAATGAGATTTTTCTTACACCAAAGTATGGTCAATGTCTTACAAGAGAAGGAGCTTTATCGGTCACGGCAGGCACAAAAAAAGCAGCTAAAGCTGCCTTTTTCACTAATTAACATTATATTATGTTAACAACATCTAAATAAATACGACTTTAGTGTAGACCACCAAGGTATTTAGAGAGTGTTTCAATGTCTTTATCTGTTAGTTTCTTTGCAATGTCCTGCATAACACCATTTAGGTCGTTATTACGAACACCATCTCTGAACTGTTCAAGTTGTGACTTGATGTATTCTGGATGTTGGAAAGAAATCTTTGGGAATTTAGCAAGTGAAGAGCCATTACCACGTGGACCATGACAAGCCGCACATGATGGGATACCGCGCTCAGCATCACCTGCTTTATATAACATTGCGCCTGTTTCTTGAACATCTTTCGGTGTAGCACCTTCAGACATGTTCAAAGAAGCAAAGTAAGCAGCCAAGTCTTTCATATCTTGATCACTTAATGGCATTGCCATACCGCTCATTACTGGATTCATCCGACCTTCTTTACCGCCCGAAGTCATACCTAATTTAAATTCAGTAAGTTGCTTGTATATGTAATCTGCGTGTTGGCCTGCAATTTTTGGGTAGATGTTAACCGGCGCATTACCGTCTGGGCCGTGACAAGCCGCACACGTTGCTGATTTTTCTTTACCTGCGTTTACATCGCCATCAAATGCTGTTGCGTTGCTTGCTGACAACGCACCAAGCAATATAGTTAAAGATAGTGCTATTTTTTTCATGGTGAATTCTCTGTTTCCGACCCTGTATCATCTACAATATGGATGTTGTGATTTTTATATTCTACACGATATTAAATTCTCTGGCACGTTTTCTACACACATTAAACCTATAAATTATAGGGTTTTGAGTAAAATTAAACGCTAAGCCAGTTAAAATGTACTGTCAGCAATGATCTTACATGCTCAAATACACTTTTTAATAGCTACTTTATAGTATAAAATACGCGCCACGGGTGAATTTGGTTTACCCAATGTTATTTTTTTAAGTTTTAGGAGAGCCTGTGCTCAAATCTCGTATCAAGTATAACACTGCGTCTTTTGTTACAAGCGCGCCAGACATCACTAAATTACCTGCTGATACGGGAATTGAAGTCGCGTTTGCCGGTCGCTCTAATGCAGGTAAATCAAGTGCGCTAAATGCCCTAACCGATCAAAAGTTAGCACGAACCAGTAAAACACCCGGCCGTACTCAGCTGATCAACACCTTTGAACTTGCCGATGTAGATAATATGCGCCTAATTGACCTACCTGGCTATGGGTTTGCAAAAGTGCCGATTGAAATGAAAAAGAAATGGCAAAAATCGCTAGGCGAATACCTGCAAAAACGTCAAAGTTTAAAAGGTATTGTGGTATTAATGGATATTCGTCATCCATTAAAAGATTTAGACCGCGACTTAATTAATTGGGCTGTAGGCAGTGAAATTCCGGTATTGGCACTATTAACTAAAGCCGATAAGCTAAAGCAAGGTCCGCGTAAATCACAAGTTCTTAGCGTACGTCGTGAGTTAAGTGAATTAGATGGCGATATTACGGTTCATGCATTTTCATCACTTAAAGGCACCGGCTTACCAGAAGTCGCTAAAAAGCTAGATGAGTGGTATTTAGGCCCAATCGTGGCCGTTCCACCTGCTGATTTAGTAGCGCCAGATAGCGAATAATTACTGTAAGTAAAATTTCTGCTGTGCGGAGGTAATAAAATAGCCGAGCTCATCTGTTTCGGCTATTTCAGCCCACTGATAAAACACATTTCGCGCAACTCGCGCAAAGCAGCCGTAGGGTAACTGCATATAAGGCACAGCCGCGCCTTTGTAGTCATTGATATAAAGTGACTCAGAACGACTTAATAACCATGTACGGTTTAAGTTATCAATACAACAAATAACACTTCCCTCTGATGTCTTTTCACTATGCCAATTTACAATAATAAAAGGCGCATCCTTCACCTCAATCGCGATTTTTTCTACGGGTGTTTTTAAGTAAAACTGCCCATCTTCGTTGCATAATACACTGGCAAAAAGTTTCACCATTGATTGACGGGTAATTTCACTACCTGCGTAAAACCATTTACCTTGCTCATCAATCAATAATGGTAACTGCCCGCAGTGAGCGGGCTGCCATTGTTCAAAAGGTTTGCTTGGCTCGCTGAGTTGCTTGCTAAGCTCGTTAAGTGAAATCACTGTTTTTTAAATGTCAGTGCAAAAGTAACTGGCACGGCAGTAGCAATTGAAGGTAATCCGGCTAATTTTTGTAACTGCATTACCCCTTCGGTGATCTTAAAGTCATCACTGTTGATAATGATAGGAGTGAATGATGCCACACTTAAATCTCCATTGGCCGCACTGCTTACGAGTACATCAACAGCAAGTGGCTTTTTATGACCATGAAAGTCTAGCTCAGCGCTAATACCTTTTAATACGTACTGCCCTGGTTGCTTAATAAGTGACAACTTATCAGATAAGTCAGCGGTTAATACTGCGTTTGCAAACGTGTCAGACTCAAACAATATCTTACTTAAACGTTCGTTACGGATAGGGATAAAGGTTTCGGCTGAGGTTAAATCAACGTTTACGCTAAATTGACCCTGATCGCTCAGCTGCCCAGCTAACTGAGTAAAGTGACTTGCTTCAGCAATGCTATTTTTTTTAATTGATACAAAACTTAATTGGCTTTTATCGTTCAATAGTTGCCAGTTTGCCGATGCAGCACCTGAAACTAGTAAACATGATAAAGATAAACCTGCGATAGCTAACGTTTTAAACATAATGCACTCCTAAAATAAAAAGACTTATACCGGTAAAAATAATACTTTGATCAGCCCAGCTGAAAATCATTAGTTACTGTGTGGTAAATCGAAAATGCTAAGTAGACTGATGGTATCACTTGAAACGCTAAGTGCAATTAGAGAATAAATTTAACGCTTGGATGCAAGGCAATAAAAAAACGGCCCATCAAATATATGATAGGCCGATATAGCAAACTGGGGAGAAGCTATTAATACGTTGCATCTTACGATGCATCATCAACAGGATGTCCTACAGGATGAGGACGGGCGGCACTTTACCAAAAGCAAGTGTAAAAATACAAGCATATTATTGATAATCGTAGCGAATTGACGAACCTCTAACGATTTAATACAAACTGCTGTTTAATTTAACTTTTTTTTAACCTGCAAGATAAAGAAAAAGCGCCTAGCGGCGCTTTATGATTCTCTTTTTGGACTCTGTATTTGGCCTATATTAAAACCAGTACAGTAGCGCTAAATTAGTGTGCTTGTTCCCAGTTATCACCTTCGTCAGCTTCAACAATAAGTGGTACATCTAACTGCGCCGCTTGTGACATCAGCTTACAAATCTGTTTGGTATATTGCTCAGTACATTCTGTTTTAATCTCAAATACCAATTCATCGTGTACCTGCATGAGCAGCTTAACTGTATTAGGTGCTTGCTGATTAACCCAAGTATGCACGCTTAACATCGCTTTTTTAATAATATCAGCCGCAGTGCCTTGCATCGGCGCATTAATTGCTGCGCGCTCAGCGCCTTTGCGACGAGCGCCATTGCGCGCATTTATTTCTGGTAAATGTAAGCGACGGCCAAAAATTGTTTCTACATAGCCATTTTCGGCCGCTTTCTCACGCGTTGTTTCCATGTATTCTAAAACACCTGGAAAACGCTCAAAATATTTATCAATATAATGCTGCGCTTCATGGCGTGGTACATCAAGTTGACGTGCTAAGCCAAATGCTGACATGCCATAAATTAAGCCAAAGTTTACCGCTTTAGCTTTACGGCGCATATCTGATGTTACCTCTTCAAGCTCAACCCCAAATACTTCAGCAGCCGTGGCACTGTGAACATCTAAGCCATTAGCAAATGCGCTTAGTAATCCCTTATCTTGCGAGAGATGCGCCATAATACGCAGTTCTATTTGGCTGTAATCGGCAGCCACAATTTTATACCCATCTGCGGCAATAAACGCTTCACGAATACGACGCCCTTCCTCTGAACGAATAGGAATATTTTGTAAATTAGGATCGCTTGAGCTTAATCGACCTGTTGCTGTTACCGCTTGGTGATAAGAAGTATGCACTCGCTGCGTGCGTTCATTGACTATCAAGGGTAACTTATCGGTGTAGGTTGATTTGAGCTTAGATAAACCACGATGCTCAATAATCACTTTAGGCAATGGGTAATCATGCGCTAACTCTTGTAGTACTTCTTCTGCTGTAGAGGGCGCGCCTTTAGGTGTTTTTTTGATAACGGGCAATTCGAGCTTTTCAAATAACAGCACCTGTAGTTGCTTTGGTGAGCTTAAGTTAAACGGTTCGCCCGCGATTTCAAAGGCTTCTTTTTCAAGCTCAAGTAATCGCTCACCTAAACGTTGGCTATGCGTGGCCAACATGTTGCTGTCGATAGCAACACCGGTGCGCTCAATATCAGAAATAACACTTACTAGTGGCATTTCTATATCTTCAAACACCGATTTTAGTTTTTCATCCGCTTCAAGTTTCGGCCATAACACTTGGTGCAAGCGCAAAGTAATATCGGCATCTTCAGCGGCATAAGGCGCTGCTTTTTCAAGTTCTATTTGATTAAATGTAAGCTGCTTTTTACCTTTACCAGCAATATCTTCAAAGCTAATATTTTTGTGGCCTAAGTATTTAAGCGCCAACGAGTCCATATCATGACGGGTGCCTACGCTATTAAATACATAAGACTCCAGCATAGTGTCGAACTTAATACCATTTAATTCGTAGCCTGCATTGGCAAGCACGCTTTTGTCGTATTTTAGATTTTGACCTACTTTAGCTTTATTTTCGTCTGCTAATATTGGCCCCAACTTTTGCATCACAAATTCAAGGCTTAACTGATCGGGCGCACCGGGGTAATCGTGTGCTATTGGTAAATAAGCAGCTTCCCCTGCTTTAACCGCAAAGCTCATACCGACCAATTGCGCTTTCATATACTCTAAACTGGTTGTTTCTGTATCAAAAGCAAATAGCTCAGCTTCATTAAGCTGTTCTATTAATGTCTCAAATTGGGCCTCAGTTAAAATAGTTTCATAGTGCGCATCTTCAACTTTTGGCAGCTCATTCTCTTGCGTTGGTACTGCTAAATGTGTGTCGGCATCTTTTGGGTTGTCTAGCAATTCAGCTAGCCAACGACGAAACTCACATTCACCGTATAAGGCAATTAATTCGTCTTTATTCGGTGTTTGTAATTTAAAAGTATCAAGATCAGATTCAACCTCAACATCACATTTAATAGTGGCAAGCTCATAGCTTAACGGTAAATGATCAATCGCTTTTGCCAGTTTCTCGCCTATTTTACCTTTTATATCAGAAGCATTATCAATTACGCCCTGAAGCGATCCGTACTTTTGTAACCATTTAACTGCTGTTTTAGGTCCACAACCCTCAACGCCAGGAATATTATCTACTTTGTCGCCCATTAAAGCTAAATAATCGATAATAAGTTCAGGTCCAACACCAAACTTTTCAACCACAGTTTCGGGATCTGAAATACTGTCGGTCATGGTATTAATCAAGGTTACATGCTCATTGACCAACTGCGCCATATCTTTATCACCAGTCGATACCAGCACATGACGTTGTTGCTCAGAGGCAATCCGTGCAAAAGTACCGATTACGTCATCGGCTTCCACGCCCTCAATACTAATTAACGGAAAACCCATTGCTTTGATAATACTGTGCAGCGGCGCTATTTGAGTACGCAGATCATCAGGCATTGGCGGACGGTTCGCTTTATACTCACTGTACATATCATTTCTGAAGGTTTTACCTTTGGCGTCAAATACCACCACCATATGTGAGGGATCATATTGTTTGATCAAACTTTTAAGCATGTTTACCACGCCATAAATGGCACCGGTGGCCTCACCCTTAGAGTTGGTTAGATGTGGTGGTGAATGATAAGCACGAAACAAATATGAAGAGCCATCAACTAAAATAAGCGGGTTTTCGGGGATCTGAGCCATGGTAAAATTGGATCCTAAATACAAAAAAGTAATATGAGTGTAAGCATGCCATAAGGCAGTAAATAAAACGACTGTGAATTAATGTGAGTAATCGCGCTACATTTTTAGTAAGTTGTGGATAACTATGTAGATAACACCCACAAGCAATTCATCCGAAGCATCTTGAAATGCCTAGATTAATTTGTAATTTATTGTTTTGTTTAAAAAAGATAATTCGAGGTTCTTTTTTATTATTTTTCTATTAATGTGGAAAAAGCATTTATACCGTCACTGGTTTTATAACCCACCTTAATTATTTACGTCCATTTAAATAACTGGATGAGCATTCTAGCATAATGGATCAAAGATCATAGCGATCCTTTATAATTTTTTTCATGGCTACTAATCACTAAATGGCATATAGCGCATAACAACGTGCTTTGCGCCTAAAAAACGAGCAAATAAATTTTTAAATCGGCTGATTCATCGTGTTAAACTTTATTTAAGAGACTTTAATGGAGCGAAATGATATGAAAAATATAGCTGTAATTTTAGCAGGTTGTGGTGTGTTTGATGGTAGTGAAATTAATGAGGTGGTACTGACTTTATTACACATTGAAAAAAATAATGCTCAGTATCAGTGCTTTGCACCTGATATAGAGCAGTACCACACCATTAATCACATCACTGGTGAAGAAATAGCACAGCCGCGAAATGTATTAGTTGAATCAGCTCGCATCACCCGTGGCAATATAAAGTCACTCGCTGAATTAGACGTTACACAATTTGATGCACTCATTGTCCCTGGAGGCTTCGGGGTAGCTAAAAATCTATCTGACTTTGCTATTAATGGCACTAACGCTAAAGTAAACGAGGCAGTACTTAGCGCTTGTAAAGCGTTTGCGGATGCAAAAAAAGCCACTGGTTACATGTGTATTGCACCGGCTCTATTGCCTTTTATTTATCATAAACCTCAGCTTACTATTGGTAATGATAGCGACACAGCCGAGGCTCTTAGCACATTAGGCGCTGAACACGTAGAGTGTAAAGTGGATGATATTGTTATTGATAAAAGCAATAAACTCGTTACGACACCGGCCTATATGTTGGCACAGTCTATTATGGATGCTGATGCAGGAATCGATAAGTTAGTGCGTAACGTATTAGCTATGAGTTAGTCGTAAGGGCTTTGATCGCATTAAAGGCGTGATGATCCCGTTTTATAATTTAACTATGCGCTAAACCATGTAATTTTATTGAGTTAAGACAATCATTAGTCGTATTTCTAAATAAAATCGACTCTGAGCATTTTATAAATGACTTAGTGGAGTTATAATTGGTTTAAATTCCGTCATTTAAAATCGTGATTGATCACGTTCAAATTGAAGTGGGCAAGGCAAAATGAAAAAACTATCAGCTGCAGCATTACTTGTGCTAGCAACCACCGCATACGCACAGCCATATGATAACTCTATGACTGAAGATGCAATTAAAAAACGTTTAGCGCCTATCGGTGCTGTTTACCTTGAAGGTGAAAAAGTAGCGGTTGCTGCACCAACAGGGCCTCGTTCAGGCGAGCAAGTATATCAAGCGGCCTGTTTTGCTTGTCATGGTACAGGTGCTTTAGGCGCTCCTAAATCAGCTGACGATTGGGCTCCTCGTATTGCTAAAGGAAAAGATACCTTATTAGATCATGCAATCAACGGCTTCAATGCAATGCCGCCACGTGGTACATGTATGGATTGTTCTGATGATGAAATAAGCGCAGCAATCGACTTTATGACTGCTAAATAAAATCAGTCAGGCTAAAACTATAAATGAAAGGCTTACTCACAGTAAGCCTTTTTTGTTTCTAATTATCGACTTTTCGCAGCATAATTAAGATAAATATCTACTTGACGCAAAATGTTAAAAGTGGAACTATAATGATTAATAACTATACAAAAAATTATAACTGGTTAAACATCATTGGAAGATAAACTCATTGTACCGAGTAGCGTAGTGCGCCAAAATAAACGACTAAAAGCACTATTGAAAAAGTACAAACATGCCTACCACCTCCACAATGCCCTGATACAGCTATCAGAGCAAGCAAGTACTGTTGCCGAATTAACCTTACTTTACCCAGCTATTCATGACATCTTACAAAAGTATGTCCCGAGTAAAAGCTTTTATGTGGTGCTTGTTGAGCCGCAATCACAACAGTTGGAACTGTCTTATTTTTCTGATGAAAAAGATGGAATTTCTGTACCACTTAATCGGGAGAATAATTTTGAAGAAGGCGCAACGGGTTATGTGTTTAAGCAAGGAAAGACCACTTATTTCACTAAGCAACAAATGCATGATGCTGCACAGCAAGGCTTATTTAAAGCATTAGGTACACCTGCAGAACACTGGGTAGGCGTTCCAGTTTATCAAGAAAAAAATATTATTGGCGTATTAGCAGCGCAAAGTTACGACACTGAGCAAGGTTATAGTTCGCAACAAATAAACCTACTTGAAGCAATGTCACTTTATTTAGCGACAGCTATTGAACGCGTTAAGAAACGAGAGTTGCTCGAATCAGAAGTAAAACTAAGAACCCGTGCATTAACGCAAAGCAATGATGCTTTAAATGTTGAAATACAACAGCGAAAAAGCGCCCTGCAACGCCAGCAAATATTATTTAAAATTTCAGAGCTGACAACTCAAGCTAAAAACCTAGATGATGCTTATTTTCAAATACACGAAATAATAAAAACCATTACTTACGCAAAAAATCTTTATATTGCCTTGTATGATAAAGAAACGGGCTGGATTAGTTTTCCTTACAGTGTTGACGAATTTCAAGGCAGCACCCAACCAAGGCGCTTTGCAAAAGGGTACAGTGAGCTGGTGATCAGCACCGAAGAAACACAAATAATTCACCCGCAAAGAGCACAAGAGTTATTAGATAGTGGCATTGTAGAGCGTGAAAAACCAATTGATGAATCTAGAAGAGCCACCAGCTGGCTTGGCGCTCCGCTCAAAACATCGCAAGGGGTTATAGGTTTAATTGTTTGCCAAGCTTATAATAATGAACATCTTTTCACACAAGATGATGCAGAACTCATAACCTTTGTATCGCATCAAATTGCCACGGTATTACAAACAAAATTAGCCTCACAGGCGCTGAAAAAGAGCCACCAAGAGCTCGCTTCTCGAGTAAACGAAAAAACCAAAGAGCTAAGCCAAGCAAATTTGCATTTACAGATGCAAATTGATGAGCGTAAAAAAATAGAGCAGCAGCTGTATCACGATGCGCACCATGACTCATTAACAAGCTTGCCTAATCGTAATTTATTTTTAACGCAGCTAGAAAAAACGCTACAGTTTTACCAACGTCACCCTGATGAGCACTTTGCGGTACTGTTTATTGATCTTGATAAATTTAAAGATATAAACGACCAGCTTGGGCACCATGCCGGAGACGAATTTTTAATTAGCGTGGGTCAGTTGTTCTCTCAATGTATCCGTGAGCATGATTTATTAGCACGCTTAGGGGGAGATGAATTTGTAATTTTACTCACTCATTTAACCGAGCCAAACCAAGCTGAAGATGTTGCAAATCGAATCATCAACATCATGCGAAAACCTTTCTGTACAAAAGGTATTTGTGTGCAAAGCGGCGCGAGTATTGGTATCACTTATTCAAAACAAAGCTATAAACATACAGATGAAATTATTAGAGATGCTGATGCCGCAATGTATTACGCTAAAAACTCTGGTAAAAATCGCTTCGAATTATTTCACCCGTTACTCACAGAGCCAATGCTGCAACATGAGTCACAAACATTGCACCATCTTGATGTATTACCTATGACGTTTCGTAGCTCAGATATTATTTCTATGGATGAGCATTATCAATATGCCTCATTATTTGAAGCGTTTGGTGAACACCCTGTACTTGGCTTTACTAGTTTTGATATTTTAAAGAAATTTGCAAGTGATAAAGAACAGCATATAAAAGTAGAACTCCAACTGATTTTACAAGCGTATCAACAAGCGAAAGACTCTGAAATAAGCGTTGCTCTTCTGCCTTGCTCAAGTCTGCTTTTAGAAAATCATGAGTTCTCTTTATTAACTGCTGCACTAAAGCAGCCATTAAACATTGATCCACTTTGTTTGTTGTTTGATGATCAAGAATTACGTTACGCCAGTGCGCTGCAACTAGAAAACTTAAAACAGCTTAAAGCGCTGGGCTACTCTATTGGTCTAAATAATTTCGCAAAGGATAAATGCGAGCTTAATTTAGTGACCGAAATAGAATTTGATTACTTACTATTAAGCTCCACTTTCAGTAAACGAATATTGCAGCAGGAATGCTATGACTTGCAGCTACAAGGTTTGCTGGCTATCACTAAACTTAAACACATTAAAGTGATTGCTAAAGGCCCGTCAATATTAAACTTCAGAGCCCTTTTAGATAAGCATGGCTTGAACTTGTTTGTTGCCAAACAGCACCCACTTAAAAGCGCGATACGTTCAACACTTATAAGCTCAGAATCAAAATAACGCTAAACACATGCTATTGTGGTTTTTTTAGCATTGCCCTTAAATTTGCAACCCGAGCTTGGCCTTTTTCCATGCGTTCAGCTTGAGTATTAGGCGCTTTTTTGTTTTCAAAGGCTAAGTCATCTTGTGGTAGCTCTTGCACAAACCGGCTGAGCTCCGTTTGCGATGTTTCACCAAATTGACGACGAATTTTAGCATACGTTAAGGTTAGCTCTTGCTGCGCGCGGGTAATACCTACATAGGCAAGGCGGCGCTCTTCATCTACATTATCCTCATCAATGCTTACTTGGTGTGGTAATAGCCCCTCTTCCATGCCTACCATAAATACATAAGGGTACTCGAGTCCCTTTGAAGCATGCAGCGTAAGTAATTGTACTGCATCTGCTTCATCTTCTTCCTCGTTACGCTCTAGCATATCGCGCAGGGTCAATTTACTAACCACTTCAGCTAACGTCATTGGCGGATTATCGGCATCGCCAGTCAGCATATCGGTGATCCAACGGTACAGCTCCGAGACATTTTTCATCCGCATTTCGGCGGCTTTGGCACTCGGTGATGATTCATATAAATAGGCTTCATAATTAATATTTCGCACTAAATCTTTGACCGCTTCTAAGGTATCGCTGCGTACAGCGTTATCCGACAGCTCAACCACCCAACGGGCAAACCCAGCTAACGCATTAAAACCACGTCCTTTTAGTCTGTATCCTAAGTCGTTATCAAAACAGGTGGCAAACAAGCTTTGATGTTTTTCATTGGCTAAGGTGCCTAGTTTTTCAAGCGTCACCGTGCCTATTTCACGCCGTGGCGTATTCACGATTCTTAAAAAGGCATTGTCATCATCTTGGTTCACTAAAAGACGTAAGTAAGCCATGATATCTTTAATTTCAGAACGTGAAAAAAACGACATCCCGCCGCTAATTTTATAAGGTATACGGTTACTCATTAACGACTTTTCAAAACCACGCGCTTGGTGATTACCCCGGTACAAAATCGCGTAATCTTTATAGCTGGTGCGCTTCATAAACTTATGCGAAATAATTTCTGCAACCACACGCTCAGACTCATGCTCTTCATCGCGACAACCAATGACTTTAATTTGCTCACCATAGCCAAGTTCACTAAAGAGCTTTTTTTCAAACTCATGGGGGTTATTTGCAATTAATATATTAGCCGCTTTAAGAATGCGCCCTGCACTACGGTAATTTTGCTCTAGTTTTATTAATCTTAATCCTGGATAATCTTTACTTAATAACACCAAATTTTGTGGGCGAGCACCACGCCAAGAGTAAATTGACTGATCGTCATCTCCTACCACAGTAAAGCGTGCACGTTCACCAACCAGCAATTTTACTAATTGGTATTGGCTGGTATTAGTATCTTGGTATTCATCCACCAGTAAATACCGAAAACGCTGCTGCCAACGCTCACGTGATGTGGCATTACTGCTTAAAAGCAGCGTGGGGATCATAATTAAATCATCAAAGTCGAGTGCATTATAAGCGCGAAGCTGATTTTGATAACGCGCATATAACTGAGCAAACAAGGCTTTTTGTGGCTCTCTGGCTTCGCGAATAGCTTGCTCTGGTAAAATGAGTTCATTCTTCCAGCTACCAATTTGCATTTTAAGTAGATTAAGTAAGTCTTTGTCTTTTTTAAGCTCATCTTCGGTTAAATCACCGAGTAGTTGATTCGTATCTTGGTCGTCAAACAGCGAAAAACCAGGCTTAAAACCCAGTGTTTTTAACTCTTTTTTGATGATTTCAAGCCCGAGTGTATGAAATGTAGAGACCCATAAACCTTTAGACTCTTGCTTTCCTAAGGTTTGCAAAACCCGCTCGCGCATTTCTTTAGCCGCTTTATTGGTAAAGGTAACCGCCGCAATATTACGCGCTTGATACTCACACTTCTGTACTAAGTAAGCAATTTTGTTGGTGATAACTCGTGTTTTACCCGAGCCTGCGCCGGCTAATACTAAGCAAGGACCACTAATGTACTTTACCGCTTCATCTTGTTTAGGATTGAGTTTCATAACGACCAGCTGATTGCAAAAAGACGGGCAATTTTAACGTAATCACTACAATACGCCTAGCCAATAAGGTAATATTAGTTATTATCATTTTAGGCAACAGGCAAGGGACGACTATGATTAACCCAGCAAAACTTGAAGAAATTGCGAAACAGATCACTAATAACATGCCACAAGGTGTAAAAAACCTGGCTGATACACTTGAAGGTAAAACCAAGCAAGTGTTACAAAATAAGCTTGCCGAAATGGACTTTGTAAGCCGTGAAGAGTTTGATATTCAAAGCCAAGTGCTGATCCGCACCCGTGAAAAGCTGACTGAATTAGAAGCAAAAGTAGCGATACTTGAACAGCAATTATCGGCAAAAACAGACGCAGAATAATAAATATAACGCCATAGACGAACCTGCTTTATGGCGCTAATCACTCAGTTATTCAAATAGCTCGTCGAGCACATAGTAACCCGTTGCTTGTTGCTGCTCTATGCTCACCCTTAGCAATTTATTAGCTACTTGCTCACCGGTTATTGGTCTATACCGTTTGAAGATGCCAAAACGCGTTAACAGTGGCAGTACCACCTCACCTAACTTTTCTGCAATTCTAAGCTCTGATCGCTCGCCGACTAACAAAGACGGTTGCAATATACTCAAGCGCGAAAAACCAAGCTGCTTTACCTGCTGCTCAAGTTCCCCTTTGATTTTTAGGTAACGGCTCATGCTATGCGCATTTGCGCCACTTGATGACACCAAACAATAATGAGGAACACCGTTATTGGCCGCCATTTGCGCACAAATAAATTGGTATTCAAAATCAACTTTACGCTGTGCTGCTGCGCTTCCAGCTTGCTTTAGCGTGGTGCCTAAGCAGGAAAAAAACACGTCACCTTTGAATAACTCAACGTAATGTGTCAGGTTCTCAAAATCAATAACATGGCTAGTTAATTTAGGATGAGAAAAGTCTAATTGGCGGCGCGATAAGCTCACTACTTTCGTATAGCAAGGAGATGCTAACAGCTGTTGTAATAACTGGCTGCCCACTAAGCCGGTACTGCCGATTATTAGCGCCGTTTTAGCCATATTAAGCGTGACTACCCGCTGACTTGTTCAGTACATGTTGTACTGCTTTTTTATAGCTAGTGCATTCTTCTTCAGCGCAGCTAACTACCGACTCTAAATCATGCAAGTGACCGTTTTCTAATCCATATACCCAGCCATGCACAGTGAGCTCTTGACCTCGTAACCAAGCATCTTGAACAATGCTAGTGCGCGATACGTTACGCACTTGCTCAATTACATTAAGCTCAATTAAACGATCAAGACGCTGTTTTTCTGGTAGAGCATTAAGTTGCTCTAAATGCTTTTCTTTTACATCACCAACGTGGCGTAGCCAGTTATCAATAAAGCCAAAGCGATCTTCGTTTAATACCGCTTGTACACCACCACAACCGTAGTGGCCAACAACCATAATATGTTTAACTTTTAATACTTCGACCGCATACTGCATAACCGATAAGCAATTATGATCTGTGTGCACTACCACGTTGGCAACATTACGATGCACAAACAATTCACCCGGTAATAAATCAACAATTTGATTAGCAGGAACTCGTGAGTCAGAACAACCAATCCATAAGTATTCTGGATTTTGTTGCATCGATAAAATTTTAAAAAATTCGGGGTTAGCTTCGCTTGTTCTAGATGCCCAGCGTTTATTATTTTCTAGTAGGTTATTTAAATTTCTCATTACATCTCTTTTAGGTCGAGGGCGTTAAACTGGCTAAAATTAAAATATTACGGGGTGTTAATTGCTTCTCACAAAATGTACTAACACTGACGTTATAGCCTTGCTGTTGCAAATATAAAGCACGATCGAGCACAAGCCAAACTTCTATTGCTCTTCTAAACACATGTCGAACCAGTTCAACTCGCTCGGTTATCTTTTTTCGCGCCTGCCCAATCAATAAAAATTTATTGTAATCAATATCTTTTGGCAGTTTTAAGGCTTTTTTATCTGCCGCCCACTTACAAAATGATTCAAACGAATCTGAAAATATTGCTTTATTCACTGAGGGCACACTAACATACGCCGACTCACCGGTGAGTGACTTTCTTAAAGCATCAAACCCGAGTCGCCACTCAACTTCTGTTTTTCGTACTTTGCCCACTCGCGATGGAGCCGTGACGGTTTCTTGCAAGGCGAGTTTTAAATCTCGATGAGTTAAATTAAGCGCACTTCGCTTCGCCTGTTCGCTCATTGCTTGATAATTATTCTCGGTAAACAAGTGATAGCAACAAGGTGAAAAACTAATTTGTGTTACTTTGGCCGCACTGGCTTGATGCATAAAAGTTTGATGTAACGCACCGCAGGCATGTAAAGCAACGGCATGGGTTTGTGGGTTAAAAAAATCCTGAGTGTTATCTGTGAGTACATCAGCTTGGCTAAATTGCATAGCAAGCCCCTGTTGCTGCGCACTTTTTTGTCCTTGCTCACATAAGTGAGATTGTAGCTCAATACTGTGCACGCTCGGCGCACCATTAAAAGCTAACATTCGTCCTAAATGGCCTTTGCCTGCACACCACTCTAAAATAGGCTGTTCATTGGCAGGTAGCGCACCAACAAAGTCTTGTAGCTGTGTAAACTTTCGTCCTTTAATACCGTTACTAATCCAAAACGGATAATCCGTTCGACTGCTTGTTATGACAGGGAGTGAAGCTAATTGGCTTAATTGCTCAATACCGGGTATGTAAGGTGAAAAAAACTGATAAAGTTGCGCTTGATCAGTATCTAACTCAGCAACGTCCTGATCAGTTAAAGCAGTTAGGGGGTCGTGTAATTCAGGCCACGGTAAACAGTCAAAATCAAACGCAGTACATTGCCAATACGAGCGCGTATTCATCAGTAACGAATCGAGGGCAGTAAATTGCTCAGTTAAGGTCATAACAGCTTAAAATATTAAAAAGGCAATAAATTATACCAGTACACTCGCGCCTAATTAAGCGGTTATTTTTTTAACCTCGCAGAGCAAGGGGATTACTTAACTTTCCCACCTTTTCTATTGGTTAAATTAGCCATTAGCGTGCTTTGAACATTAACCGTAAATAAAGGGGAATAGAAATAATACTAATAATAATGGCCGCAATCAGCATCCAAGAAAGCTGCAACGTTTCTTGTTTTTTATATTTATAAATAAAATCGGCTTTTACTTCGTCAAACTTTGTTTGGTCAATCTCATATAAATCAGCAATTAAACGCCATTTGGCCATCGACATATTACCCACATTGGTGCTTGGCGGCGCAATATAGCCTTTTAGCACTTCGGCCTCATAAGCTAATTGATGAAAACTACGCTCAGGGGCATAAAACTGCTGAGTAATGGCGATGGCTTCATCCATATTCATTACCGCATAACGCCACCCTTTTAAACTCGCTTGGTAAAACTTTTCTACCGTATCGGGGTGGTACTTAATCATGTTATCACTGGTAAATAAAATATCTGCGTATACGTCCATACCATAACGTTGTGGACATATAAGTCGATGAGCAATACCTTGCTGATCCATATAATAAGGTAAGTCGGTAACATAGACTTCGATGGCATCTATTTTATTTTCCATCCATGCTTTTTGTAATTTATCGCCTTTGTATATAGCCAACTTTTCGATATTTATACCGCTGCGCTTGAGCATAGTTAACAACTCAGAATTGCTCTCTTTACTCACTTCACTTACACGTTTATTGACAAAATCACGGGCATGAAAAATATCAGAGCTTTCTTTGACCATCCAGCAATAAGGAGAAAACTGTAATATGGCAGCCATGGCTACAAAGGGTTTACCTGCAATACGCTGCTGTAAAATACCAGAATGCGCAACCCCAAACTGGGCTTCACCACGCTCTACCGCGCCAAAACTATTGGGTCGTTTTTGATCTGCAGGCACAATAGTAACGTCTAAACCGGCCTCATCATAATACCCTTTTTGCTGAGCCATATAATAACCCGCAAATTGAAATTGATGTGTCCACTTTAATTGTAGTGTGACTGATTCCTGCGCCATTAACTGGCTACAAAAAAGGCAGGCGCTAATTATCATTCCTTTAAGTAACAAAGAGAGTTTCCAAAAAACGTAGTGATTAACGTAACTATATGTAAAGCAGCTGATAAAGCAAGCATCCACAGAAGATGCCTGCTTAAAATAGGATTATGCTAAGGCGAGCTTTTCAAGCTTTTCTGCTTGAGGTTGTGTGGTTAAAAACTGGGTGAAACACGGGTTATGGGTTTCGTCTTGAACACTGTAACCTAGGCGGTTTAAGTGCTCATTAAACATCTCATATTGACTTGGCTCAATAGCAAAACCTGCCAATACATTACCCGTTGAACCGCCATGATTACGGTAGTGAAATAAAGTGATATTCCAATTACTACCCAGTGTATCTAAAAAGCGCGCTAATGCACCTGGGTACTCTGGAAACTCAAACCGCAGTAAGCGTTCATGTAGCTGCTCTGGCGCTTTACCACCAACCATATAACGTACATGAAGTTTTGCTAATTCGTTATCTGACAAGTCGCAAAACGAATAGCCATTATCGGTTAGGCTTTGTTTAAGCTCCTCAAGTTCTGCTAATCCTTGGCGCAGTGCAATACCAACAAAAATTTGCGCCTCGCCAGGCCCCGCATAACGATAGTTAAATTCGGTAATAGCGCGCCCACCTAAAGATGCACAAAACTGTTTAAAGCTACCGCGTTTTTCATCAATTGTTACCGCTAATAATGCTTCGTTCTTCTCACCCAATGCAGTACGTTCAGCTACATAGCGTAAGCGATCAAAATTTAAATTAGCACCAGACAAAATAGCCGCTAAGTTTAACCCCTTTAAACCCGACTGCTGAGACCATTTTTTAAGCCCTGCAGTTGCAAGTGCGCCTGAAGGTTCGGCAATAGCACGGGTTGATACAAAAATATCTTGCATGGCAGCACATATTTCATCATCTGATACGGTCACCACTTCATCGCAAAACTTTTGCGCCAGTCTAAATGTTTCGCTACCAATTATTTTTACGGCAACACCATCGGCAAAGCTTCCTACTCTTTCTAGCTCTACAGGCTCTCCCGCTTCCATGGCAGCTTTTAAACAAGCGCTTTCATTAGCCTCGACCCCAATCACTTTGATATCTGGGCGCAGCGATTTAATGTATACCGCCATACCCGCCAGCAATCCGCCGCCGCCAACAGGAATAAATACCACGTCTAAGTCGTTCAGCTGTTGCATTAGTTCACGGGCAACTGTGCCTTGACCAACAATGACATCGGGGTCATCAAATGGAGGGACAAATACGCCGTTTCGCTGCTCAGTTAATTCAAGCGCATACGCCTTTGCGGTATCAAATTGATGACCATGTAACACGACTTCCCCGCCCAATGCCCTTACCGCATTAACCTTAATTTCAGGCGTCGTTACGGGCATAACAATGGTGGCTTTATGCCCTAGGTGTGAAGCACTCAGCGCCACCCCTTGAGCATGATTGCCTGCCGATGCGGTTATCACGACCGAGCCCTTTGGCAGCTTATTTAATTTATTAAAAGCACCGCGTAATTTAAACGAGTACACCGGTTGCTGATCTTCACGCTTTAACCAAACATGATTACCTAATCGTGCACTCAATTCGGCCATTTCACTCACCTCAGTCACCTTAGCTAAAGGCTCCATATTGGCTTGGATAATAGCGCGAAAATAATCGAGTTCTTGAGAAACCATACCTAACTAAGCTCCTCCAGTTTGGCTAAATCACGCACCGCACCTTTATCGGCACTGGTTGCTAGTAGCGCATACGCTTTAAGCGCAGATGACACATAACGATCGCGGTTAAGCGGCTTATACGCTTGTTTACCACGAGCCAATTGTTTTTGCCTGCGAGCTTCGAGTTCCTCATCGCTTAATGCTAAAGTGATTTCTCGAGTAGCGATATCGATGATAATTTTATCGCCATTTTCAACATAAGCTATCGCGCCACCGCTGGCTGCCTCGGGAGACACATGGCCAATTGATAAACCTGACGTACCACCCGAGAAGCGACCATCGGTGATCAAGGCACATTTTTCAGCCAAGCCTTTTGATTTTAAGTAGCTGGTTGGGTATAGCATTTCTTGCATGCCTGGGCCGCCTTTAGGGCCTTCGTAACGAATTACAACTACATCGCCGGCTTTTACTTCACCATTTAAAATACCTTCTACAGAGTCATCTTGAGACTCATAAACAACAGCAGTGCCTTCAAAGTGCAGCATTTCATCGACAACGCCGGCACTTTTAACAATACAGCCATCAACCGCTAAATTACCTGAAAGTACCGCGAGGCCGCCATCTTGACGAAATGCATGTTCAACACTGCGAATACAACCATGTTCACGATCATTATCCCCTTCGTCCCAACGGCAATCTTGGCTCATGGCTTTAGTAGTACGAATACCAGCGGGACCCGCGCGGTAAAACTTTCGCGCCACTTCGTTATTAGGATCCGTTGCATCCCATTTTTTTACCAGCTCACCCATGGTCATGCCGGCAACATGATTAACCGATAAATCAACCAAGCCGGCTTTACCAAGCTCGCGTACTATGGCCATCATGCCACCAGCGCGGTGTACGTCTTCAATATGGTATTGCGCGGTAGCTGGGGCAACTTTACATAAAAACGGGGTTTTACGTGAAAGTTCATCAATGTGTGACATATCAAAATCAACGCCAGCTTCTTGTGCCGCTGCGAGTAAATGTAATACCGTATTTGATGAGCCGCCCATGGCAATATCAACCACCATAGAGTTCATAAATGCGGTTTTATTAGCGATGGCACGAGGCAGTACGTCTTGGTTATCTTTTTGGTAATACTCGCGGCATAAATCAACGATGCGAGCACCTGCTTCAACATACAATTGTTTACGGTCTTTGTGGGTCGCAAGCGTGGTACCGTTACCCGGCAGCGCAAGGCCTATTGCTTCTAATAAACAGTTCATTGAGTTGGCAGTAAACATCCCTGAACACGACCCACAGGTAGGGCATGCAGAGCGTTCAACTTGCTCTGAGTCGGCATCACTTACCGATTCATCGGCACCTTTAACCATGGCATCTACTAAATCGAGTTTAATATCGATATTGGCTAATTTAGTTTTACCCGCTTCCATAGGGCCACCCGATACAAAAATAACCGGTATATTTAAACGCAGCGCCGCTAACATCATCCCAGGGGTGATTTTGTCGCAGTTTGAGATACAAATCATCGCATCAGCACAATGGCCATTGACCATGTACTCTACCGAGTCGGCTATTAAATCGCGCGATGGCAGTGAATAAAGCATACCGCCGTGCCCCATGGCAATACCGTCATCTATGGCGATGGTATTAAATTCTTTTGGAACACCGCCCGCTTGGGTGATGGTTTCAGCCATTAGTTCACTGAGCTGATTAAGATGCACATGCCCCGGCACAAATTGTGTAAATGAGTTAACCACAGCAATAATGGGTTTACCAAAGTCGGTGTCGGTCATGCCTGTTGCACGCCATAATGCTCTTGCGCCTGCGCGTTTACGTCCTTCAGTAGTCGTTGCACTTCTTAATTTAGCCATAGTTACCTCAGTATTTGCCGCAAAAAATGCGGGCATTCCTCATTCTAAAAATTGATGAGTAACCACGTGAGCAGTTACTCGTAAAATCTGTTAAATTTTTTGTTATACAGCTTGTTGCTGTAAGCTTTGCAGCGTGACATGTTTCACATCAACCAATTTATTTAGTTGACTGGTAAGCAAATAAATTGGTTTATCGCTATCAACCGTCATGGCCATATTATATTGGCCATCGTCCATATTGAGCTGCAAGTGAGTTAAATCAAAACCACGATGACGCACGACACGTAAAAAGCGCTCGATTGCGACACTTTGGCTTTTTAAGGCAATAGTTAAACTGTGTTTCATTGTGCTTTCTCCGTCATCATTTCATCGTTAGCAGCCCCAGGTGGAACAAGTGGCCATACGTTTTCTTTATCATCAATACAAGCATGAACAATGTAAGGTCCATCGCTATTTAATAAGGCTGTAATTGCATCATCCACTTGGTTGGCATGGGTAATCGTTTGCCCCGCAATACCAAAAACAGCCGCTAGCTGCACAAAGTCAGGGTTATCTGACAAGTTAGTTTCGCTATAGCGCCCTTCAAAAAATAACTCCTGCCATTGGCGTACCATGCCTAAACGCTGGTTATCAAGTATCAGTATTTTTACTGGTAAATTATTACGACGAATAGTGGCAAGCTCTTGGATATTCATCATGATTGAGCCATCACCTGATACGGTGATCACAAAGTCATCTTTTCTCGCTATTTGTGCGCCGATTGCCGCAGGTAAACCAAATCCCATGGTGCCTGCACCGCCACTGCTTAAGTGGTTGCATGGATGGTTAAATTTCATATGCTGCGCAACCCACATTTGGTGCTGACCCACATCGCAGCAAACAACACTGGTGCTTGGCATACGCTGGCTTAGTTGATTAAGTAAATAAGGGGCAAATACTTTTTCACCAGGATAGTCGTAGCGCCATGCATGCTTAACCATCATTTGTTTATTATGATCGCACCACGCTTTTGGCGTAACGACGCACTCAAGGGCGGGAAGTGAGGTTTTTAAATCAGCAATTAAAGAAGCCTTTGCGGGTTTACGTTTACCGACCTCGGCTGCATCTATGTCTAAATGAATCACGTTTGCTTTTGCAGCAAACTTAGCTAAGTTGCCTGTTACACGGTCATCAAAGCGAGCACCAATACACACTAATACATCACATTCTTGCACCGCTAAATTAGCGGCTTGACCACCATGCATACCTAGCATGCCTAAATCATATTCGTAATCAGGTAATACACTGCCCAATGCTTTAAGGGTTGAAACCGCAGGCATTTGCGTTTTATTTAAAAATTGCATTAATTCATTTTGCGCATCAGCGGCATGAACGCCCCCACCAACATACGCTACGGGTTGCTTGGCTTCACTGAGTAATTGATTGGCGATAGCAACTTGGTTTAAATCAAGTTGCGGTAAGTATTCATCTGCCGCTAACCAAGGTTTAAAAGGCACCTGCGCCATTTGAATGTCTTTGGGGATATCAACTAAAACGGGGCCTGGACGGCCGCTTTGTGCTAAATGCATCGCTTCTTGTAATATTTCGGCTAAATCTTCTGCTCGCTCAACCATGTAACTGTGTTTAGTACACGAAAGCGACATGCCAAGCACGTCAATTTCCTGAAAAGCATCAGAGCCAATAGCGGCGGTTGGTACTTGCCCTGTAATAGCAAGTAAAGGCACTGAGTCCATCATGGCATCTGCCAATGCGGTAATTAAATTAGTAGCTCCAGGGCCTGATGTTGCCAAGCACACACCTAAACGTCCAGTACTGCGTGCATAGCCCACGGCGGCAAACCCTGCACCTTGCTCATGACGAGTAAGATAATGTTTTACAGGCGCACCATACAAGGCATCGTAAATGGGCATAATAGCACCACCTGGGTAGCCAAATACTTCATCTACGCCGTGTTTGGCGAGTAAATCTATTGTTAGTTCTGCGCCTGTCATTAGTAAATCCTCATTCCTGTGTGACAACCCATTAAAAATTTAACTCTAAAACTAAAAAGCCCCCCGGACGGTTAAGTGCGGAGGGCTTTTCAATGCTTAGTTTTTTAAAGCACTACGAAGCCCTCGCGGGAATAATCACCACGATAATAATCAGGACTAGGTTAAGTGCATTTTTAAGCATAAAATTCAGTACCATTTAAGATTTAGTCATTGCGAACATCTTGTTTCGCTGTCTTTTTATATTAGTACCGCGCTCAGGGCGGTAAGTCAACACCAAATTCAATTCAAAATAATTATAAAAACACGCTTACTCAGGTTTTAAAATTCAATTAAAACAGGTTAAATAGATTTTTTATCCCTTCATTTCAACTCAGGAAATTCACTATTCTTATAACACTGAATTCTGGTTTGATTAATTTTTAGTAAGCCACCTCATTTTTATCTAACAAAATTAAAATAAATCGATTTCTTAAGAGTTTCTTAAGTCTGGCAGCCTAGCATAACAACGTTCACGAAAAAGAGGCGTGTTATGAACCCAACTTTTAAACTCAGTAAGCAACCGCAAGAAAATACTAAAAAACGCTTTTATTTTAATTGCAGTGCTAATGCATTCATTATTTTTATGGCTTGTTATTACGGCTTAGTTATTAATATTCCATTTATGCATGGTGCGTTTAGCGCTATTACCTCGTTGCACACATTTTCATGGCTATTTTTGTTTTCTGTGCCGTTACTACTGATTTGTTTGCTAATCATATTCTTTTCAGTGGTTTCTATTCGGGGAATACTAAAACCCATTAACTACTTGCTGCTAGTGCTCTCGAGTGCGGCGTTATATGGCTCATTGAACTATGGTGTGGTGTTTGATTATTCCATGATACAAAACACCGTCGAAACTGACTCTAGTGAAGCGTTAAGCTATTTAAACTTGCAACTTGTTGGCTTTTTACTGCTTTTTGCCGCATTACCTGTCTTTATTTTGAGTAGAATAAAAATAAACTGCGCTCGCCCATACAAAGAAGTTATTAGCCGTCTTAAACTGCTTTTAGCAAGCTTTGCACTGATTGCATTAGTGGTCGTTAACTTTTACGCCGATTACGCGGCAACGGGTCGTAATAACCGTATTCTTAAAAAAGAAATTATTCCATTTCAATATCTCTCTAGTGGCTACAAATACGCCCGTGACCAGTTACTTTATAGCGATATTGAATTTAAAAATATTGATACCACGCCAACTTTAGCATCGCCAAGCACAACACGAGTTACTGTCATCGTGGTAGGTGAAACCGCTCGAGCTGAAAATTTTTCCTACCAAGGCTATGAGCGTAATACCAACCAATACACGCAAAAACATAATGTCACTTATTTCGATAACGTATCGTCGTGTGGCACGGCCACAGCAGTGTCAGTACCGTGTATGTTTTCACTGCAAACTCATGCCAATTTTTCTCGTTTAGACAGTGATAACCAGCAAAACGTAATTGATTTGATACAACAAGCAGGCGCAGATGTCTTGTGGGTTGATAATAACAGTGGCTGTAAAAACGTCTGCACGCGCGTACCTACCATTAATATTGATACCAAAGCATCTGAACTATGTGATGGTAAATACTGTTTTGATGAAGCGTTACTAGCCCCTTTAAAGCACAAGCTTGCCAATTTGAGTCAGGCTAATACGGTTATAGTGCTGCATATGATGGGTTCACATGGCCCTACTTACTTTAAGCGCTACCCTGAAAAATTTAAACAGTTTAGTCCAACCTGCGACCGCAGCGATATTCAAAACTGTAGCGCTGAAGAACTGGTTAACACCTACGATAATACAATTGCTTATAGTGATTTTATCAACGCTCAAGTTATTGAACAGTTAAAGGCACTGCCAGCTAATATTGATAAGCAATTACTGTATGTGTCAGACCATGGCGAGTCGCTCGGTGAAAATGGCGCATACTTACATGGCTTTCCCTATGCATTTGCACCAACAGCTCAAACCCATGTGCCTCTTTACATCTGGGCTGATGAGCATAATCAGCGCATTACAGCCAAGTGTCTCAACAACTTAAATAGCACTTTAGCGCAATCACACGATGCTATTTTTCATACCCTTTTAAGCTTAACCGGTGTTGCGAGTAAAACCTACCAAACCTCTGAAGATTTACTCGCGTCATGTCAAACGATTAACCATAGCGAAACTAAAATATGAATAATAAAACCGTTATAAAACGCCAAGGCCTAATGCGCCTAATTTTTACCTTAAGCCATACATTTAACGGCCTAAAATGGATGAGCCGATTTGAGGCTGCTTTTCAGCAAGAGTTGGTTTTATTTAGTTTGCTAGGCGTATTTGCCTGCTTGCAAGAAATTACTTTAAGTAGCAAATTAATCTTGATTGCCAGCTTATTGTTTGTGTTATTTGCTGAGTTGGTCAATACCGCAGTCGAAGTGGTGGTTGATCGCATCGGTAGCGAATATCATGAACTATCAGGCCTAGCTAAAGATATTGCATCCGCCAGTGTCTTTATCGCCATGCTTATTGCTATTTTAGTTTGGTGGTCTGTGCTATGGACTTAATCAGTAGCACTAAAAAAGTACTGGGGCCATTGTGGGTTTTAGCGGTATTTTTTTTCGCACTCCTATGCTTGCTAACTTTTGCGCGATTAGGTTTAAGTTTGTGGCAAAGTGGCCGTGTATTTACCGAAGGCGCCTGGCACTTTGTTTTTGTAGGCGGTTTACGTGTTGATATAGCAACATTATGCTACATCATAACCCCCGCTTTGTTACTAACACTTGCAGCACATGCTCTCAAATTAACTGCTTATATTCGAGGAGTCGTAAAGTGGTATTTAGTAATAATGGCTGCAATGTTAGTGTTTTTTGAGGTTATTACACCCACGTTTATTAACGAATACGACTTACGCCCTAATCGCCTATTTATTGAATACCTTATTTATCCTAAAGAAGTCTCTAAAATGATTTTTTCAGGTTACAAACTCGAAGTCCTCTTCGCTGTTTTAGCGCTCGTTTTCACCATTAAATTTGCTAACAAAATTCTTACTCAGCAATGGCAAAACCGCTCGTCCCTAGGGGCAATAAAACTATCACTATTAGCTGTTATTATATGTAGCCTAACACTGTTAGGCGCTCGAAATTCATTAGGCCATCGTCCATTAAACCCCGCTATGGTGGCATTTTCGACCGACCACTTGCTGAATGACCTCACGCTTAATTCATCATATAGCGTAGCATTTGCGTTAAAACAGCTCTCCAATGAGCAATCAAGTCAGGCATATTATGGCAAGGTCCCTCAAGAGGAGTTACTCGCCACAGTACGTAGTACCATGCAAAATCCTCAAGCAATATTTAATAATCCAAATGCCCCTACCCGCACTTTTCATCAGGCAAGCTACCAAGGTAAAAAGAAAAACCTGGTTATTATTCTGCAAGAAAGCTTGGGCGCTCGTTATGTAGGTACCTTAGGTGGCTTACCCTTAACGCCTAATATAGATGCACTTTATCAACAGGGCTGGGGATTTGATAACTTATACGCTACCGGCACTCGCTCTGTACGCGGTATTGAAGCAGTTATAACCGGTTTTACACCGACTCCCTCACGCGCGGTTGTAAAACTCGATAAATCACAACGTGACTTTTTTACCTTGGCTAGTTTTTTAGCAAAGCAGGACTACCATACTCAGTTTATTTATGGTGGAGAAAGTCACTTTGACAACATGCGTAGCTTCTTTTTGGGTAACGGCTTTAGTGATATTGTTGATAGTGAAAGCTTCGATAACATTAACTTTAATGGTTCATGGGGCGCATCTGACGAAGATTTATTTACTCAAGCAGATAAAGAGCTGAATAAATTACAACAACAGCAAAAGCCATTTTTTAGTCTGATTTTTAGTAGTTCTAATCATAGCCCTTATGAATTTCCGGACGGTAAAATAGCCCTGTTTGAGCAACCAAAGCAAAGCCGTAATAACGCAGCTAAATATGCAGATTATGCCCTTGGCACATTCATTGAAAAGGCGAAAAAATCATCTTACTGGGACGATACTGTGTTTATAGTGATTGCTGATCACGACTCACGCGTGTCTGGTTCCAGCCTTGTACCTATTGATCACTTTAGAATTCCTGCGGTTATTTTTGGAAACGGTATTAAGCCCAAACGCGATCATCAATTAGCCAGTCAGCTGGATATTCCTACCACCTTACTGTCGCTTATTGGCGCCAGCGGTGAACACCCAATGATTGGTCACGATCTCACTCGCCCTGTGGCCAAAAATAAGCAGCGTGCAATGATGCAGTACGATAAAAACTTTGCTTACATGCAAAACGATAACGTTGTTATTTTGCAGCCAGATAAACCAGCAACCACCTATATTTATAAAAATAAGCAATTACACCCCAAGCATAACGATAGCGCACTCATCAAGCAAGCTCGTGCGCTGGCTAATTATGGCAACATGGCCTACAGCAATAATTGGTATCAATAACACCGAAAAATGCCTGATTGATTAATCAGGCATTTTTACGTTACCTATAAAGTAAACTAAGTTAGTATTTATAAAACGACTTAAACTTGGATAGGATTTTATGAACGTGTCATTACGTATTAGTCATTTATTTATGGTGTTATTACTTTTAGCCTTTAGCGTCAATGGCTATGCAGCACCGGCTCTATTCAAAATAGAAAAACAAGGCGCTAGCTCGTATTTATTTGGCACCGTGCATGTGGGTGATGCCAGCATGAAAGGGCTACCACAAAAAGTGACTCACGCACTGGATAACAGTAACCAAGTTGTTGTTGAAGTGGATATTAGTAAACTATCACCATTACAAATGCAACAACGTTCTATGCCGTTTATGCTGCTTACTAACGGGCGTACGCTACAGAGCGAGCTTTCAGAAAAAAATTATCAACTCCTCAAAGACTACTTTGCTAAAAAATCGATTGATATTGCCATGTTCAACAGTTTTAAACCTTGGGCTGTCATGTTGACCATGATGCAAATTGAGTTTCAAAACGCGGGCTATTCAGATAAAAACGGCATCGATAAGCAAATACTCGAGTACGCGCAAAAGCACAGTATTAACATTGCGGAGCTTGAAACCATAGAGCAACAACTACAGATGTTTAATGGCTTAGAGTCATTAAGCAATGCCATGATGGCAGAAACTTTTGAGCAACTAAGCGATATTAATACCTACTTTATCACCCTAGTAGATGCATGGAAAAAGGGCGATATGCAAACCCTAACCAGCTATTACCACACCAGTTTTGATGACAGCCAATACGGTCAACAAAGCGAGCAAGTGATGCTGATTGAGCGCAATAATAATTGGGTCACTCAGCTCACGCCTAAACTTGAACAAGGTAAGGTGTTTATTGCGGTAGGTGCTCTGCACTTAGTTGAGAAGCATGGTTTAATTAAACAACTTCGCGACCAAGGGTTTAAGGTTACTCAGTTATAAACAAGCTTATATAAGCGTCTCACTATGAGCAGCTTGTTGCCCATAGTGAGCCGGTTTAAAATCTTCCATTTTTAAGGTGTGTTCAATCCCTTTAATGGTATCTGCTGCATGATGGTTTACATAAATAACGGTACTCGTTTTTGCAGCACACACCTTTTCAATCAGCAGTAAAACGCGTTGACGATTTGCCTCATCAAGCCCTAAACATGGCTCATCTAAGATAAGCAAAGCAGGATGTTTAACCATTGCGCGCACAATCAGTAATAGTCGCTGATCGCCATACGATAGCTGGGTAAAAGCGCTATTTGTTTTGTCACTTAAACCTATTAGTGCCAACCACTCTTTAGCTAAACGCGTTTGTAACTCACTGGCTTGTTGATATAAACCTATACTATCGAAAAACCCTGAAATAATAGTATTAAGCGCCGAAATACTCACTCGATACTGCAAATGTAGCGTATTTGAAATATAACCAATGTGCTGTTTTATATCCCAAATACTCTCCCCTGTGCCACGCTTAAAACCAAACACTTCAATCTCATTGTTATAGCACTGAGGGTTATCACCAGTAATTAAATTTAATAAACAAGTTTTACCTGAGCCATTTTTCCCGGTGAGTTGCCAGTGCTGATATTGGTTAATCGTCCAGTTTAAATTTTCAAAAATTGTTTGTTCGCTGTAACGCACATGAACATTAGTGAGCTTAACGAGTGGCGTGTTTGTCGCTGATTTAAAACAGCGCTCAGGCGCATCGGGAATACTTAATGATGTATGCTCTAAATGAAGTAATTTGAATAAATCCGCTTGTTTTGCTGCACACGGTTTTGCCAAGCTATGTTGTAAACGACCATTATTCACATAAGCAAAGTGATCAACAAACGCTGGAATTTCATCAACACGGTTTAGCACAAACACAAAGCAGGTTTGTGCGCTCAACTGCTGTAATAGGCGGTTTAGCTGCCCAACCGATTCAGAGTCTAAGCCATCAAATGGTTCATCAAGCACAACTAAATCACTGTTAGCAGATAGCGCTTTAATTAATAATAATTTACGCGTTTCGCCAGTAGATAAATCAGTAAAATCACGATTAAGTAAGGCATCAAAATTAAAAGCGGTGATTAACTGTTGGCATAAATCGCTATTTATTTCAGGCTCAGCAAAGAGCATGTCTGTTACTTTTTGTGGTTTTTCACTTTTACGATGCGTGTTAAGTAACTGCTTTTGTAGATCACTTGACACTAATTGTAGCTTGTTAAAGGTACTATGACGTTGCCCGCTTTGTTGTTTTGCTTCACCAATTAACGCTGCTGCGAGTGCTGATTTTCCAGCACCATTACCCCCGAGTAAGACCCAATGTTCACCCTGCTTTACTTGCCAAGTTAAATCGTCGATATAATACCGAACACTGTCATCGGTAGATAAATAACCACTAAATTGCTGTAGTAAAATTGAGCGCACGTTAGATCCCAAAACAGAGCTTAAAAACTCAAACTAACGTAATAAGGAATAATTAAGCAAGTGAGATTTAATCAACCTCAGGTAGAAAAGCATCGTTTAGCGCCGCGATTATGCTTTGCTGATCTATGGGTTTATGAATATGACCTATTGCTCCACAAGCTTTAGCGCGAGCAAGATCACTATCAGAGGTGTTTGCGGTAACCACAATAATCGGCAGTGTTTTATCGTTATCATGCAAGATTTTAGTGGCTTCAAACCCATCCATAACCGGCATATTTAAATCCATAAAGATGACGTCATAAGATTTTTTGGCGACCATTTCACACGCTATTTTGCCATTCTCAGCGCATTCAGCGTGTATGTTCAATGCGGTTAATAGCTTAGTGAGTACCAGCATATTAAGTGGGTTATCTTCAACGACTAAACAATGTAAGTTATCAGGAATTGACGATGACTTGCTTAAAGTAGTATCCATCTCTAATGGTAATGTTAAAAATACAGAGGCCCCTTGCTGACGATTATTTTCAAAACGAATTTCACCCTTTAAGGCGTCAACAATATATTGTACACGGGTAAGGCCTGTTCTGAGTCCTTGAAAATGGTTACTTTGCTCAGTGCTGTCTAATTCTAATTGCTCGATAAGGTGATCAAAGCCACAGCCGGTGTCCTCGACGCTCAGCGATAGTTGGTTATTGTTGAGCGTAGCGATGACTTTCACCTCTCCTTGCTCTGTAAACTTTAATGCATTACTAAGTAGCTCATTAACTATTTGTTGTAAGCGTGCATGATCTACAATCACCGCGCAGTCTAAGCTCGCTGCTAACTCTCTAATTAACTTTAACCCTTTTTCAGTACAACCATATTCATACACAACTAACACTTTATTTATGGTGGTTAGTAAGTTGTCAGAGGTCGGGTTTAACGACCAACGATTTAAACTCAGCGCTTGTAAATCTTGTAATTCATCTAACATCGCCAACAACCTCGCCGAGCAATACCGAGCTTGGCGTTGTATATCCTGCTGTGAAGTGGGAGTTTTTAGCTCATCGATCGAGGTAATTAACCCCTGTAATGGGGTTCTAAATTCATGACTGGCTCGTGCAATAAAGTGCTCTTTGTTATTACTTACCTGCTCTGCAAATTCTTTTTGTTGTTGATACTTTTGTAAGGTCTGCAGAACTCGTTTTTCCATCGGCATAAACACAAATCTAAGTTCTAAAAACAATAATGCCAGAGTAAAAAACCAACAAAGCAGTTCAATACTAGAGATCCAATCAACCTTTTTTACCGCTTGTTGCTCAAATAAGCTCACCGCAGTGTCTAATTTTTTAAGTAATGCTTCAACTTCGCTCACAGAAAACGAAGCCAAATTAATAGGCTCCTTTTGAGAAACCAAATTTTTAGCTTGCGTTATAAAGGCCAACACTTCTGCATCTAAGTTGTTTGGGGGGGCATAATATAAATCAAATAAAGGTGTATTTAGATAAACTGCGTCACCTTGTTCATCCTTAGTGAGTAAATATTCATGGGCTTGTTCAAATAACTCAAGGGAGTGTTTTAACGATTGAAGATGTTGTGCGTGATTATACGTTTGATTAATTAATGCATTGCTATGCCAAGCTATTTTTTGCGAAAGCATACGTTGCTTGCCAGCTATATTGATAATTTTTGCATCGTACTTTTGCACTGAAAAGAAGTATTGCATCAGTAATGCAGATACGCTGACCAATAAGGCAATAGCAACTAAAGCCCAACGGTAACGTTTGCGAATACTCTTAACAATGTTGAACATAAACTAGGTTACTTTTTTTGTTTTAACTGTAGCCTAAGCTTAGCAAACTAATTACTAAATTATTAAATATAAAAAACCCAGCTAGTTAAGCTGGGCTCTTGTAACCGTTTAGCGTGTACCTAACGATTTTCTAGTCGATTATAATCAAACATACCAAATTCAACACCTCGATACTGGCGGGCAACCTGATGTAAAATATCGCTGTATTGCCAAAATTGCGGGTGAGTTCGACGAATCGCAAACTTAGACTTTAAAGCGCGATAATCAGCTTCCACTTGCACTAGCGGTAACTGTTCGGCAAAGGCCGAAACCTGTTGGGCGTTATTTAAATACCAAATTGCAGAAGGGTAATCACCAATAAAGCCCGGAACAATTGTCACCGTATCTTCTTCATAAGCGCGCTGTCCATCTTCGTTTAGTAGACTCGAAATATTATAGTGCGCGTTATGGTGAATAATCGTATAGCCTGTGTGTCCATCCTGCTCTTTCACTAGCACATACGATAGCTGTGGCAGTAAGTTAACTGCTTTAGCAGGCATGGTATTAATCGCACTTAATGGTGCGGGTACTTTTTTATAGTCATAACGAGGACTTAAAACGGGCTCTAATGCCTCTTTAATTAAGCCATATAGCTCTGATTGCGGTTCATCTGTTTGATAGTTAATACCGCTGGGTTGACTAAACTCACGATTGTTTTCAAAAAAGGTCGACAAACTAGGTGGTGATTTTCGATACCAACTCTGTTTAATTGTCTCTCGCTGAGTTTCAGGTAACAAAGCTAAAAAGTTGTGCTCACCCTCTAAACGTAAAAAGTCCATGTATAAGCGCGTTATTAATTGATGGCCAATATTGCCATACACATCAAAGCCCGCAACTAACAAGTAATGAATACGCTCAAACAGCGCGTAATCAAGCACCCACATAGTTTTAGGTTGTTGGCCAATAAAGCCTTTAACTACAGTTGCACTATCAAAGTGTCGAAAAATAGTCAGTGCCGCATTTTGATTGTGCCCATCCCCTTTCCACAATAAGTCGGTGGTTAAATGCTCGCCGTTTTTGAACAGATTATTAGCAAGCTCTACCTTGGCTTTTAAGTAACGTTTTTCGCGAACCGAGTATTTGACCCAATTAGAAATCGGTAACGCATTACTTTCCTCTGCTGCGGGCAACTCTAATGCATCCTCATGTTGCACCAGCATTTTACCTACCGCCGGAGTCGCTACCTTTTTAGGATCAGCAAACGCCACCCAAAAATGATCATTAATCACATTGAGTGCTATTTGACCACGACAAACAGGGCCTTTAATAAAGCCCATAATAATTAGCTCAGCTTCATCTAGCATAAATTGATATTTTGCATCTATAGGCAGTGCTTCAAACGTTTTAAACGGGTTTGATGCAAGGGTAGGCTCATAGCTTGGTAAACTAGATACAGTGTAATTTGGCGCAATAAATTGCTGGTAAATACGTGCCAACTTTTCATCATTAAGTTTAAGCGGTAAATGCGTTTTTGATAAAATAGTAGAACGGTCGTGAAGCAGTCGATAATAAACACGCTCAACGTTTGGATTATCGTAAGGGCGACGAGAACTTATTAATTTAATGTCTTCACCAGGGGGAGTACTTGAGCGTACCAACTTAAAAAAGTTAGGTGATTGTGCATCACTAAAGTAGATGTGTGCTAAAAACCAATGCTCATAAATATAGCGCGCTGATAATTGGTACTTCAAACCATCTTGATTTAAAAATGCTTCCCAGTTTTTTACTTGCGCAAGCTCAGCAGCTGATGGCGGCTTGATGTGCGCCATTTTCCCGCCTTTTTTAATCCAGTTTTGTAAGTGCTGAAATTCAGCAGCAGTCACTCCAGGCAAGCCATAAGGCATACCCGCATGCGGTTGCTCATCCGCTAATTGGTCAAACTCACCCATCGTCGCACAACTTTGGTTGCGGCTAAGTGAAAAATCAAAACGTTCATCTAATACTTCATCTTCTGGCAAGGGTGAACTTTGCTTTAATACCAGCGTATTAAATAACACACTACCCGCTAAATTGGCTTCTTCAGTTTGTGCTCGCTCGTTTAATACCGGGCTAAATTCTTTATCACGCCATTGCTCAGTCGTGGTTGCATCAAATAATAATCGGCTCGGCGTTGAAGCTAACAACCGAGTACCATCGTAAACCAACTCTTTACTGAGGCCTCTGTCGATACCTTCAGGAGAAGAGAGTTTTAATTGGCAAGGCGCATCATAACAGCCATGACAAACCACGCAGCGGTTATCGAGTACAGGCTTTACTTGCTGTAAAAACTCAGCCCCAGCACCGCTATTATGAGCAACCATACGATCTTGTGTTTGCTCAGGACCGAATAATTCATTGTAATGTGCATTACCTAAGTAAGCACAACCACTTAAGATAATCAGTACAAAAGTACCTATAATATTTTTTTTCATTATTCAGTCTCATCACCTAAATCGAACGTAGGCATCATATCGATTTGTGGTGATACGAATGTTAGGTTTTCAACAGTAGTCACCACAGCGCTTAATAGAGGGCCCTGTGTTATGGTTAATTGAGCGTCATGCTCGCTATGCGCTATGGTAGCAAAGCTTGAATTGATGATATTCAACTCATAGTCTGCAATGCTAATGCCTATACTACTGTCAGCACTGGGGTTCTGGCATAGTTGAGTAAGCAGCTCATCACTTAAGATAACTGAAATTTCCAAGTCAGGCTGCGCTAAGTCACGGGTACTTAGTGTTTCATCTAGAATAAATAAAGGAAGTGTTAAATTGCTATCTTGTTCAAGTTCCATTGGACTCTCTGCGCTACTGACTATTTAATTATTACCTATTATAACAACGTTCCAACTTAAATAACGATAAACAAGTCTTAAAATAGCCTCGTTAATTTTTAAGCAGCGGTATCAATGCTGCTTTAAACTTCGTTAAGACAACAACAGGAACGCCAAACTTCACTCATTAAAACCTGAAACCTGCAGCATTACAGTAATTGAGAACTCAACGATCGTTGCTACTAAGCACCAATGCATAAGGTAAGTGTAGAACCTTCATGCTTTACCCTCTAAGTGCGATAAAACTCAACCCAAGTGACAGTGTTAAATTTACACCGAGCTGCTTTATACCAATCCGCAATAATACTCAATCATTTTGCGGGGCTAAACGTGCCGCTACCTGTGTTAAAAAATTCTTATTTAGAACAACTAAATAGCGAATTTTTTGCCTAGCTATCACCCCGTTTTTCCTGCCTCAAAATAGACCGCTTAATTAAGCGAATTGGTATTACCTAAAATCTTAAACCTTGCACCTGAAACCTTTATTTTATTGCAGGCATTAAAAAACCCGAGGCTAAGCTCGGGTTTTTTCGTATTAATTAGCTAGGCTAATTATTACTCGTTGAACGTTGCTACAAAGCACCTACGCCTAAGGTAACTGCGCCACCTTCACATGATGTAAATCGCAGCCATTAAAAAAGGCCACCTAAGTGACCTTTTTCTAACAATTAACTTAAACGTTAATTATTACTCTACGATAGTTGCTACAACACCAGCACCTACAGTACGGCCACCTTCACGGATAGCGAAACGAAGACCTTCGTCCATCGCGATTGGCGCGATTAGCGTTACAGTCATCTTAACGTTATCACCAGGCATTACCATTTCTACGCCTTCTGGTAACTGTACGTCACCTGTTACGTCAGTTGTACGGAAGTAGAACTGTGGACGGTAACCTTTGAAGAATGGAGTATGACGACCACCTTCATCTTTCGAAAGTACGTATACTTCTGAAGTGAATGTAGTGTGTGGCTTGATTGAACCAGGCTTAGCTAGTACTTGACCACGTTCAACGTCTTCACGCTTAGTACCACGTAAAAGTGCACCAATGTTCT